>JAKAFB010000011.1:0-67005 GCA_021818105.1 Acidobacteriota bacterium | reverse complement strand
CCGGTGCGCGCCTCACCGCCCGTCCAGAAGACGCCGAAATCCTCGTCGTCAACACCTGCAGCTTCATTGACACCGCCAAGCAGGAGTCCGTCGACACCATCCTCGAAATGGCCCGCCACAAAACCGAAGGCCGCGCCACCAAACTCATCGTCGCAGGCTGCCTCGTCGAACGTTACCGCGACGAAATCCGCAAAAACATTCCCGAAGTCGACGCCGTCGTCGGCACCGGCGAGCTGGAATCGATTCTTGAAGCCGCAGGCATTGCGCCCGCACCCGCAGCCACGCCATCACCGTTCAACATCCTCAAAGGCGATATAGCCGCAAAGGCTGGTCAGGAGTCGCTCTCCGGCACGCACAAGGCCGTTGAAAGCCGCCCCGAAGGCCAGCTCCGAGAGCAGCAGGGCCGCTTCAGCCGCGACGACTGGCAGGGCGCAGCACATCTCTTACCCACGTATCTCTACGACGAAACCACCCCGCGCCTCCTCGCCACGCCGCGCGCCTCCGCCTACATCAAAATCGCCGAGGGCTGCGATCACCCCTGCACGTTCTGCGTCATCCCCAACCTGCGCGGCAAGTTCCGCTCCCGCCGCTTCGAGTCCGTAGTCGCCGAGGCGCAGCAACTCGTCGCACGCGGCGTACAGGAGATCACCCTCATCGGCCAGGACACCACCTGCTACGGCGAAGACCTCGGCCTCAAGGACGGACTCGCCCTGCTTCTCGACGCGGTCGCCCAAATCGAAGGCCTCCGCTGGCTGCGCTTCCTCTACGCCTATCCCAACCGCATCACCGGCCGCCTGCTTGAAACCATCGCCAAACACGACAACATCTGCAAATATCTCGACGTCCCGCTCCAGCACGCCTCGCCCGATGTCCTCAAGCGCATGAAGCGCGGCGCCGGCGCCGACATCTTCCTCAAGACCCTCGACAAAGTGCGCGCCACCGTTCCCGGCATCGCCCTTCGCACCAGCTTCATCGTCGGCTTCCCCGGCGAATCGCTCCGCGACTTCGAACTCTTGGAGCAGTTCATCGGCGAAGCCAAATTCGACTGGCTCGGTGTCTTCACTTATTCCGATGAGGAAGGCTCCCGCGCTCACGCCCTCGACGGCAAGCTGCAAAAGCGCACCATTGAGGCACGCAAGCGCCGCCTCATGAAGCTCCAGCAGTCCATCTCCCGGCGCGCAAAGCAGCAGTGGGTCGGCCGCACCCTCGACCTGCTTGTTGAAGGCGAAAGCGAAGAGACGCCCATGCTCTGGGAAGGCCGCACCCAGTTCCACGCGCCTGAAATCGACGGCAGGGTCTTCATCAACGACTTCGGCGATCAGCAAGCCCTCGAACCCGGCTGCTTCTATCGCGCCGAAATCACTGAGGCGCATGACTACGACCTCGTCGCCCGCATCGTATCTCCACCTCTGTAGGCACAGATCTCTCACACACAGTGGAAGCCCACCCGAGCCCATACCTTCCTCAGAAGGCGACAGCTCCTTAGAAACAGGCGTACACTTCCGCCATGAAAACGCGAATTCCCCTTCGCTCCGTCTTCGGCGTACTCGCCTTTGCGCTCTGCGCCATGCTCGCCCTTGCGCCCTCGCCCGCTCCGGCACAGGAATGGGCAAAGCAGACTCTCGACAAATCGCCCCGCCATCAGGAGTGGGTCAAGATTCCCAACGGCAACCGCACCCTTGACGCCTTCGTCGTCTATCCCGAGGTCAAAGCCAAGGCTCCCGTGGTCGTGCTCATCCATGAGATCTTCGGTCTCAGCGATTGGGCGCGCAGCATGGCCGATGATCTCGCCGCGCACGGCTACATCGTCATTGCACCCGACCTGCTCTCCGGCACCGGCCCAAACGGCGGCGGCACCAGCGCCTACCCCGACCAGGACGCGCGCGTGAAGGCCGTCTCACAGCTCAACCCGGGCCAGGTCACGTCTGACCTCAACGCCGCCGCCGACTATGGCAAAAAGCTCCCCGCCGCCAATGGCAAGCTGGCCGTCGTGGGCTTCTGCTGGGGCGGAGGCAAATCCTTCCAGTTCGCCACCGTCCGGCATGATCTCAGCGCTGCCTTCGTCTTCTACGGCCCGCAGCCTGAGAACATCTCCTCCATCACCGCGCCGGTCTACGGCTTCTACGCTGGTAACGACGCCCGCATCAGTTCAACGGTTCCAGCCACCACCGCCGCCATGAAGGCCGCAGGCAAGACCTATGAGCCTGTCATTTACGACGGCGCGGGCCACGGCTTCATGCGCGCAGGCGAGGACCCCGGCAACACCAATCCCGCAAACGTGACGGCACGCAAGCAAGGCCTGGAGCGCCTGCTGAAGCTGTTGAGTACGATGTAATGCACACTTGAGTTGCATGCCTGCAGTCCCTCGGCTCATCCTTGTACCATGAAGTTAGAAACGATGCGAGGAAGAGCCGAGTTTTATGGCTGCTAAAAAGAAATCCGCGAAAGTCCTCCGCTGCCCCACCTGCGGCGCTCTCGTGCGGCCCAGGGATGAGGACTTCCCTTTCTGCAGTGACCGCTGCCGCAAAATCGACCTCGGCAAGTGGGCCTCCGGCGTCTATAAAATCAGTTCCCCCATCCTCGACCCCGAAGTCCTCGAAGACCTCGGCGGCCTCACCGGCGGTCAAGACAAAGGCTCACGCAATGACTGACCACTCCTCCACAACACCCTCCCAGGTCCAGCACCACACAAAGTGGGCCTGGACAGTGGCCCTGTTCTTTGGCGCCGGCCGTGGCAAGCCCGGCCCCGGCACGTGGGCCTCCGCCGCTGCGGTGCTGCTCTGGGCTGCCTATGCCCGGCTCCTTCATCCCTCCGCACTTGAGCTGAATATTGCCCTGCTCATCGCTTTTGCGCTCAGCCTTATCTTTGGCATTCCAGCGGCCACCATCGTGGCCCGCGAAAGCGGCCGCAAAGACCCCGGCTTTGTCGTCATCGACGAGGTCGCAGGCCAGTGGGTTACCCTCCTCGGCAGCCACCCCAACTGGCGTCACGCCCTGCTCGCCTTCATCCTCTTCCGCATTTTTGACATCACCAAGCCTTTTCCCGTCCGCCAGGTTGAAGCTCTGCCCGAGGGCTGGGGCATCGTCTTCGATGACGTCCTCGCAGGCCTGTATGCTTTGGGTGTAGCATCTCTCTTACATGTTTGGATTTAGGCCCTAGGGACTCGTATGCCACGCTCTCGTTCCCAGCACGCGCAGGAAGACACCTTCCCCGACCCGCGCATTGATGACCTCATCCCCTCCGCCGCGCTTCCCCTCGGCGAGGTCGAAATCGCTGGCGTAAATCTCGGCCCCCATAACTCCGCTCTTCCCCGCGTCGTCATCGGTAGTTACACCGCATCGCTCATCATGTGCCGTCCCGGCCGCATTGCCTTCCGCGTCCCGGAGCAGGCCACCACGGCACTCGTGGAAGTGCGCTCGCCCGATGGCGTCAGCAACGCCACGCCTCTCCGCGTCGCACGCGAACTCTCTGATGGCCTCCACCCCGTCACCAGCCCCGCCGTCAGCCGCTCCGGCATGGTCTACGTCACCATCTCCGGCCAGCGCGGCAAGCAGACGCCCGTTTCCGTCGTGCGCGTCAGCCCGGACGGCCGCGGAACCCCTTTCGTCACCGGCATCCTCAACGCCACCGGCCTCGCCTTCAGCCCTGAAGGCGATCTCTACGTCACCTCCCGTGCCGAGGGCAACGTCTACCGCATCGACGGCTCGGGCGAGCCTACCCTCTATGCCGAAGGCATGGGCATCGCCACCGGCGCCGTCTTTGACCGCGACGGCAACCTGTACGTCGGCGACCGCAGCGGCACCATCTTCAAAATTGACCCCCAGCGACGCATCTTCGTCTACGCCACTCTCGAGCCCAGCGTCTCCGCCTATCACCTCGCCATGGACGCCGATGGCACGCTCTTTGTCACCGGCCCCACACTCTGCTCCAATGATGCAATCTGGGCCATCGACAGCCACGGCAACGCCCGCCCCTGGTTCCGCGGCCTCGGCCGACCCCAGGGACTCGCCCTCTCCAAAGACGGTGACATCTACCTCGCCGCCTGCCTCCAAGGCCGCCGTGGCCTCGTCCGCGTTACCCCGCAGGGTGAGGCCTCCCTCGTCCTCAGCGGAAACAACATCGTCGGCGTCGCCTTCTCTCCGCTCGGCACCACCATCCTCGCCACCAGCGAAGCAGTTTATGATGTGGACTTGGATGTGGAAGGCCTGACCCTCTTCTAGCCGCGTTCCTTCGCGCAGCCAGCAGCAGTCAAGCATCGCCCATTTCTCTGTTCACACTCAAAAACTGCACTACGCGCCTATGAAATCCGAAATCATCGCTGTCGGCTCCGAGATGCTCACGCCCTTCCGGCAGGACACCAACTCCCTCTACATCACAGAAAAGCTCAACGAAATCGGCGTCGCCGTCCACTTCAAGACCATTGTCGGCGACCGTCTCAAGGATCTCGTCGCCGCCATCCGCACCGCCCTCGGCCGCACGGACATTATCATCCTCATCGGCGGCCTCGGCCCCACCGAGGATGACCTAACCCGCGAGGCCGTCGCTGAAGCCCTCTCCCTCCAACTCCGCCGCGATGCCGCCCAGGTAGCCGCCATGCATGTTCGTGCTGCCTCCTGGCGCATGCCCATGCCGGAAAACAACCTCAAACAGGCCGACGTCATCGAAACAGCCACCATCCTGCCCAACCCAAACGGCAGTGCCCCCGGCCAATGGCTCGACACCGCCTACCAGGGCTACCGCAAGCTCATCGCGCTCGTCCCCGGCCCGCCCAATGAGTGCCGCCCGCTCTTTGACGATGAATGTCTGCCCCGCCTCCGTGCCGCCGTCCCGCAGCGCTTCATCGCCAAGCGCACGCTCAAGGCGGCCATGATCCCCGAGTCGCAGGCCGACAAGCTCCTCGCGCCTATCTACACCTCCTACTCTGACGTTGAAACCACCATCCTCGCCAAGGCCGGAGACATCCAGCTCACCCTCCTCTGCTCCAAGCCCTCCCTCGACGCCGCCCAGCAGCGCGTCGACGAGCTCGCCGGCCGCATGGAAGAGGCCCTCGACGACTGGCTCTACTCCTCTGACGGCGAGTCCCTCGAGCAAATCGTTCTTTACTACCTCGGCCTTCGTCAGGCCACCCTCGCCGTTGCAGAAAGCTGCACCGGCGGCATGGTCGCCCAGCGCATCACCTCCGTCCCCGGCAGCTCGCGATCCTTCCTCGGTAGCGCTGTCGTCTACTCTGACCCCCTCAAGACCAGCTTCGCCAACGTCCCGCCCGAACTCATCGCCCAGCACGGAGCCGTCTCCGCCGAAGTTGCCGCCGCCATGGCCGAAGGCATTCGCAAGCGCACAGGAGCCACCCTCGGCGTCGGCGTCACCGGCATCGCCGGCCCCACCGGCGGCACAGACCAAACACCCGTCGGCCGCGTCTACCTCGCCATCTCCGACGCCCAGAAAACCGACACCTTCGAGCGCACATTCCGCGGCAATCGCGACCGCGTCCGCCAGTGGGCCACACAGCAGGCCCTCGACCTCATCCGCCGCAAGCTTATGTAAGCGCCCCTCATCCTCTATTCCACGCCTCGTATGCAATGCCCCTGCCGGAGCGCAAGGATGAACCGCGTACCAGATTGGCTCAGCCATTTGCTCATATAATCTGTCTCCCAGGGACACAGGAGCCATCCTTGCGCGGGACGATTGAAAATACCGGCAACCCGGCTGGCAAAGTTCCATCCGGCGTCTGGATACTCGGCTTTGTCAGCTTGCTCATGGATGTTTCCTCTGAAATGGTTCATGGCTTGCTGCCCATGTTCCTCATCACCACTCTCGGGGCCAGCGCATTCGCTGTAGGCTTGATCGAAGGATTGGCTGAATCCACAGCTCTTCTCATCAAAATCCTCTCAGGAGCATGGAGCGACTACCTCGGCAGGCGCAAGGGACTGGCGCTGCTTGGTTACACACTTGGCGCGTTGTCCAAACCACTGTTTGCCGTGGCTCCCACCGTCGGCTTCGTACTCGTTGCGCGCCTGGTCGACCGCGCCGGCAAAGGCATGCGTGGAGCGCCACGCGATGCATTGATCGCAGACATGACGCCTCCGCAGGTGCGTGGTGCCGCCTTTGGTCTTCGCCAGGCCCTCGATACTGTTGGCGCCTTTCTCGGCCCGCTCCTGGCCGTGGGCTTGATGCTGCTCTGGGCCGACAATTTCCGGGCAGTCTTTCGTGTCGCGATAATTCCGGGCATGCTCGCAGTTGCGCTGCTTCTCTTTGGAGTGCACGAACCAAAATCGCACCACCCCTCGGAGCGCGTCCATCCACTAAGTCACGCAAGCCTCAAGCGCATGAGCCCGTCGTTTTGGTGGGTGGTCGGCATCGGATCTGTATTCACGCTGGCGCGCTTCAGTGAGGCGTTTCTTGTGTTGCGTGCGCAACAGGGAGGCATCCCCATCGCTTTGGTCCCACTTGTGATGGTCGCGATGAATCTGATCTATTCGGCCTCGGCTTATCCTTTCGGAAGGCTCTCAGACCGCATCAGCCATACAAAATTGTTGGCGCTTGGTCTCATCGTGCTTATAGCTGCTGACCTTGTTCTGGCCCGCAGCAATCATTGGGGCCTCGTCCTTGCCGGCGTTGCGCTCTGGGGTGTCCACATGGGTATCACCCAGGGTCTTCTCGCAACAATGGTGGCCGATACCGCGCCCGCCGACCTTCGAGGCACAGCCTATGGCTTTTTCAACCTGATGAGCGGAATCGCCATGCTTGTGGCCAGTGCAGTTGCCGGCCTGCTCTGGGATCGCCTCGGCGCGGCTTCCACATTCCATGCTGGCGCCGTCTTTTGCATACTCGCACTGATAGGGTTGGGAATGCGCTCTGTCGCAAAGCCTTCCGCAGCCTAGCCGTCTCTCATGTTCCTCTTCAAAGACGAGCAGAATCACTACCACGGGCATGCTCGCGTCTGCACGATCTTACCTTACGCCGGATTGTGCGCCTTTCCGTGCCGTTCCTGGGCTTCCACCCCCTGCACCGAACGGCAAGGGGTGATTCGAGTCACTGCGGTTTTTCATCCCCTGTGGTTCCATATCCTTGGGGGTGATGCCGCCAAGCAGATACCCGGCGGCAAAGGAGGTATGCTATGAAATCGCTCGTACGTTGGCAGCCATTTCAGGAGCTCTCAACACTCCAGAGACAGATGAATCGCCTCTTCGAATCCTTCGCTGGCAGAACTTCCTTACTGCCTTTCGAAGAGGAGCTTGGAGCCTGGGAGTTCGGCCCACCCGTGGACATCATTGAAGACGATCAGAAACTCCAGTTCAAAGTGGAAGTCCCGGGCATCGAAGAAAAAGACATCCATGTCGAAGTCGAAAACAACGTCCTCACCGTTCGCGGCGAACGCAAGCTGGAGAAGGACATCAAGGAAGAGAACTTCCGTCGCATGGAGCGCCACTATGGCGCCTTTGCCCGGTCCTTCACGCTCCCACCGTCGGTAGATGCTGAGAAGATCGAGGCAAACTATAACAACGGCATTCTGGCTATCCAGATGCCCAAACGCGCCGAGGCAAAGCCCAAGCAGATCAAGGTGAATGTCGCCAAAACGCTCAAGGCCGCCTGAGGCCGTGAGTGCCTCGCTTGGCGCTTACCTGGGCTGAGATTCCGCCGCAGTGAGTCGGTGGAAGCATAAAACTAAACGACTTTGGATGCTCCGGGCCCTGACCAGCCCTACGACCCGTGCTCGCCGTTCCGGCAGCAGGGACCCGGGGTATCCAATTTTCATTCCCGCGCGGGTGTCCCCCCAAAAATCAGTTTAGAAAATGTTTGTGTGAGTTTGCAGAGAATTATGTGCGATTGTGCCACCATTGGAATTGATCGTACCTCTCAGGCGAATTCACCTTCGCATCTGCCGGAATCGGAGGCGGTCAGGGAAAAAATCGCCTGAATTTGCAGAAATTTCCATCACTTTGCGCGCACTGAAATTGGAGGTCACTCAGAACACATCTGCACAGCAAGCAATGGGATGAGAGATCCCTGCTGTCGGCTGAGAATACCCCCTACCCCCCCCTTTAATATTTTTCTTTTCCACAGAAAGTTTGCAGAGAATTTTGCAGACTAACCCGGACCGTTTCAGTCCGGTATCCGATGCCGTCACTTATCCGCATCTTACCGCAGCGTAGAAGTCATTGTGCTGCTTGCTGTTGCACCACGCGGAAGCGCCGCCAGCGCATCAGTGACTACGCTTGGCGTCAGCACCTCTGGCAGCAGCCGAGGGCTCTTTTCACCGGGAACGTACAGCGCATACGCAGGAACGCCATCTCGTCCCAGCGCTGTCAGCGCCTGTGTAATCGCCTCGTCGTGCCGCGTCCAGTCTGCGCGCAGCAGAACCACGTTGGCATCAGCAAAAGCCTTCTGCACCTGCGGCTGACTCAGCGCCACATGCTCATTCACCTGGCAGCTCAGGCACCAGTTCGCCGTAAAGTCCACAAACACTGGGCGTCCTTGCGCCGCATACTGTGCCACTGCTTCCGCCGACCAGGGCTGCCAGCCTTTCGCGTTTGCCGCAGTGCCCGTCTGCGGGGTTGCCGCCAGCCTGCCCGGAGCTAATGCATTCACTGCAATCACCAAGGCGATGATTCCTGCCGCAACCAGAGTGGCCCAGCGCCGCGCAGGCCACCGGCCTAGGAACCAGCCCGCTATTGCCAGCAGCAGGAAGGCACCCAGCAGCGCCGCCAGCAGTGCCGCTCCGTAAGCCTGCGCCAGCACCCATGCCAGCCAGATTACTGTGGCAAAAATCGGCACGCTCACCACCTGCTTCAGCACGTCCATCCACGCGCCCGGTCTGGGCAGCCATCTGGTCCATGCCGGCTGCAGAGTCAGTGCCACATACGGCGAGGCCAGCCCCAGCGCCAGCGCCGTAAATACACCAAACGTGACCGCCGCGGGCTGCGCCAGCGCATAGCCCACAGCCGCCCCCATCAGCGGCGCCGTGCACGGCGTGGCCACAATCACCGCCAGTACACCCGTGAAAAAGCTGCCCGTATACCCCTGCTTCGCCGCCAGCGAACCGCCCGCTCTCGTCAGCGTCAGCCCAATCTCAAACTGCCCCGCCAGCGACAACCCCAAAAAGAACAGCAGCCCAGCCATCAGCGACAGAAACACCGGCGACTGGAACTGGAATCCCCAGCCAAGGCTCGCGCCAGCCATCCGCAGCCCGAGCAGCACGCCCACCAATACCCAGAACGAAACCAGAATCCCCAGCGCATACACGCCCCCATGCGCCCGCAGCCTTCCTCGCTCTTCGCTGCCAGACTGCACCAGTGCCAGCCCCTTCAGGAACAGCACGGGAAATACGCACGGCATGAGGTTCAGTAGCAACCCGCCCACAAGCGCCAAACCCACTGCGCCAAGCAAGCCAAGGGAAGCCGAAGACGCCGCTGCAGATGTGGCAGGGGCCGTGGTCCCCGCATGCCCAATTGAAGCAGTGCCCGAAGCCACCGGTTGCGCGGCTGCCGGTGGTACGTCCTTTACCACGCCCGGAGCTGCTGAGATGGCAAAAACCCTGCCACCTGCAAGCTCAATAACCCCCTTTAATACAGAAGGATGCTCCGTTAAGCTCGCGTCTTTCTTTAAGTTCAGAACAAAACCATGCGGTGTCGCTGTAAATAGTTGCGGGGCCGGGTTGTCGAGGATTCCCTGCTCTTCAGGGAAAAAGATGGCGCTTGACTCAGCGCGCCCCGTGCTCACAGCGAGCAGAAAGCCGTCCTGGCTCGGCTGAAAGACCGCCTTCATCTCCTTCGGCTGGGGTTTGGGTAGCTTCTCCACAAACCGGTCATAGAGGGCCGCATCCTGCGGATCAATAACAGCCTTGCCTGCCTGCGGCACAATCGGCCTGTCGATTGCCAGCTCAGCCTTGCCGGGAATGCAGCTTGCCTGGCAAACAAGCCAGCTCACCTTTGCCTGCAGTTGCGCAGGGCCGGGCCGGGCGCTCTTTGCCACGCTGAGCGTGAATGGAAAAAGCACCTCATTCTCGTAACCGTAGTCCATCAGCGGACCAAGCGGAAGCCGGCTGGGCGCCGGGAAGAGCAGGTCGCTCGCGGTCACACCATCGGGCAGCGTCCAGCGTATGCGCGGCGGCTCGCCGGCATCGCCCGCATTCTTCCAGTAGATATGCCAGCCCGGATCAAGCTTGAAGTAAAGGCCCGCCTGCGCCGAAGTGCCGCGGCTCAGCTCCTCGGGCAGAACCACAAGCCGCACATGCACATGCGGCGCATCAGCGGAGCTGGATGCTGCCAGCACAGGCAGGCCTGCGGTCAGCAGGATTGTGAGCGCGAAAGCTAGACGCAGAGAACGCATACGCAGAAATCAGACCTATTTGTTGGACGCGGATGATAGCAGCTTGGTCGCTGAGAATTGGCGGCCATGCGCGCCCTGAAAAGCGAGCAGGTCAGGGGGTTGCAAGCGGCCATCAAGCTCCCTGCATCCTGCGCGCATGCTCGCGAAACATGCAGTCGTTCTGCACGCACTTGACGCCGGCCGCGCGGGCGCGGGCAACAGCTTCTTCGTGGATCACTTCATCCTGTAGCCAGAGGTACGGTATGCCCAAACGTAGAACGTCGTCCACTATAGAAGGGACATACTCACTGGCGCGAAAGACATCCACCAGATCAATTCCCTTGCCTGTTTCCTTCTGCGCTGCCGCCTGCGCCGCGTCCAGATCCGGATAGCTGGCCAGACCTGCAATCTCCTTCAACGCGGGATTTACAGGCAGGACGCGGTAGCCATTGCGTGAGAGATAAAGCCCCACGTTATGGCTGGCACGCCACTTCTTGTCACTCATGCCAATGACGGCAATAGTCTGAGCATTCTCCAGCATTTCCTGTATGACTGCGGGATCGTTGGCTGTTGCTTCCATTTCTCCTCCACGCTGTCGCTATAAGTCCAGATCGTCTGCTTCACCAGCAGCTACGGCGGTTCCGCGGCGTTTGGCAAGCAGGTAGCCGCGAAGGAATGGCTCCAGATAGCCGTCCAGCACCTTGTCCACGTCGCCCAGCTCCACCTTGGTGCGGTGGTCCTTCACCATGCGGTAAGGTTGCAGTACGTACGACCGAATCTGCGAGCCAAAGTTGATGTCCAGCTTGGAGTCTTCCAGCTTCTTGCTCTCCGCGCGCTTCTTTTCAAGCTCGTGCTCGTAGAGCCGCGAACGCATCATCTTCATGGCCTTCTCGCGGTTCTTGTGCTGCGAGCGCTCATTCTGGCAACTGACCACGATGCCAGTGGGGATGTGGATCATTCGCACGGCGGAGTCTGTCGTATTCACATGCTGCCCGCCCTTGCCACCGGAGCGGTAGGTGTCAATGCGCAGGTCCTCCAGCTTGAGGTCCACCTGAATGGAGTCGTCGATTTCCGGCGAAACAAAAACGGAGGCAAACGAGGTGTGACGGCGCTTGGCGGAATCGAACGGCGAGATGCGCACCAGCCTGTGCACGCCGCTTTCACCCGCAAGCAGACCAAAGGCATAATCACCCATGATGGTGAAGGTAGCGGACTTGATGCCGGCTTCTTCGCCCGCCTGGTAGTCGTTCATTTCTGTTTTGAAGCCCTGCTGCTCGGCCCATCGGAGATACATGCGCAGGAGCATTTCAGCCCAGTCCTGACTTTCCGTTCCACCCGCGCCGGGGTGCACAGTGACGATGGCGTTCAGCGGGTCTGCCTCCCCGGAGAGCATCGTACGGGCTTCCAGTTCCTCGGCAAAGGTAGACAGCGCCTTGATGTCCCGCTCGAGTTCGGCCAGCACGTCCTCGCCCTCGCGTGCCAATTCAAAATACGCCTCTATGTCACTAGTGCGTCGCACCAGTTCCTCATCGTCCGCGACGAGCGCTTCCAGCCTCTTGCGGTCGCGCATCAGCGGCTGGCTGGCCGCTGGGTCGGACCACAAGGCCGGATCGGCGAGCCTGGCTTCTATGTCTGTGAGTTCCCTGCGGATGCGGGCAGGGTCAAAGATACTCCCGCAGGTCGCGCACTTGATCGCGCACGGGAGCGTAGGCGAATTCGAGATCGTTTAGCGTCACGCTTTGCTCTTATTACCTGACTTTGGTTTGAATTTCATTCTGAAGGATGGCACGCAAACCCCAGCCAATCACTCCTATGGAAAGTATGGCACAAACCCAGGCAAAGACGTCGCCATGCGCCGCATAGAAGGTAATGTCGTCACGGAAGCCAAACTTGGCCGGCAATGCATCAACCTGATGGCGCGGGATGCTCTGCCTTACGCGGCCGTAGGGGTCAATCGCGGCGGTCACGCCGTTGTTGGTGTCGCGCAGCAGCCAGCGCCGGTTTTCAAGGGCGCGCATACGAGCCATGTTCAGATGCTGCCATGGGGCGCTTGTATCCCCGTACCAACCGTCATCGCTCACATTGACGAGCACCTGTGCGCCTAGGCGGGTAAACTGCCGCACCTCGTCGGCAAACACCGCTTCATAGCAGATGAACACGCCGAAGCGGTGACCATTCAGGCGAAAAACCTCGCGCTCATTCCCACGCGTGAACTCTGATACCCGCCCCGTGAGCTTGCGCGCAAAAAACAGCAAATCCTTGAACGGGACGTATTCGCCGAAGGGAACAAGATGGATCTTGTCATAGCGGCCGATACGCGCGCCGTCCGCGCCCACCACAAGGGCGGAGTTGTAATTGCGCCATTGCTGCTCCGCGGCAGAGTAGTCCGCGCCGATGGAACCGACGACAAGGGGCGAACCCGTTGTGCGGGCAATGGAAATGAGTGCGTTCTGGAAGCGAACATCGGGTTCGAAGAATGGTGCCGGGGACTCTGGCCAAGCTACCAGGTCAGGATGCGTTGGGGCCGATGGGCAATCCATTGCCATTGTTGGAGCGCCTGTCTGCGGTATCCCTGCAATGTAGCTCTTGCACTCCTCCTCTGCCAGCCGCGTAAACTCTGCCATCCGGCGCTCCCACTCCGCGCCGGCCCACACATTGTCCGAGCCCACATCAAGATTAGGCTGGATCAGAACAGCCGTCGCGCTGGTGGGTGCCAGCGGTGGCTTCATCAGCAGGCCCGCGGAACCAAGCAGCAAGAGAACCAGGCCAATGCAGCCAGAGATAAGCCGCTGTCGCCTGGCAGCGAGTACAAGCGCACCCGTAAACAGAGCATTCATCACCACGAGCACAAAGCTGATGCCGTAGACACCTGTCCAAGGCGCAAACTGGTTCACCAGCGCGTTGTCGACTTGCGAATAGCCGAGCTGGTCCCAAGGCACGCTGGTGATGCGCGCGGCTGCGAGTTCAAGGGCAGCCCAGAGAACCGGCGCTGCCGCCAGAGCAGGAAGCGAACTGCCCGATGCACGGCGCACCAACATTACGGCCAGGCCAAAGAGTGCGAAGTAGAGCCCCAGCACGAGGCTAAAGCCGATGAGGAGGAGTGTCGGCGCCATGGGCGGCATGTCGCCATAGCGCTCCATGGTGTCGCGCACCCAGTAGCAGTTCCCGCAATACCAAAGGAACCCGCACAGGTAGGCGAGCAGGAAGGCTCGACGGGAGGCGCGGGGACGCTCAGTGTTGGCGGGCGTAAGAATGGCCCACAATAGGGGCAAGAGTGCGAACCACGCAAACAGGCTGCGCCAAACCGGCATGGGCCCGGCGATTGGAAACGGCAACTCAAGAAGTCCGGCAGAGAGGACCACCGCGCCCCACAACTTCCACGAATCGCCCTTCATCCTGGGAGGAGTGTACTGCATCCGGGTATGGCAGCGCCCGTGAGGTGAGCGCATAGCTCCGTTTCATTTTCTGAACAACAGGAGAAGCAAAACGGGAGCGAGGCCATACAATCAAAAGCATGCATTTGGCGAATTACGGAATCCGTATTCTTGAAATCATGTTCTTCACCGGCCTTATAGGATCAGCAGTGGTCGTGATCATCAGCTTTGTCGAGGATGCCAAGGAACTGTTCGGTGAAGAGTAAGGGCTTGAACACGAGCGATTTCCAATGGGCAACTCTTTTCGATTGACTCTCTCGTCCGCGGGAAATAGACTCAGCCAGGGGCGAGGGCGAATTCGCTCCTGGCATAAGGAACTGCTCAACATTTCTCCTGCTCTGACTCGATGGCATCCACTCGAACGACCGTAGCCCCACCTTCCGACCGCGTCCGGCTCATCGTGGCATCCTCCGTGATGCTCACGTTTATCTCTTTCTGGCGCGCGGCTGCCATCGTCCTCAATGATCTTGGGTCCTCGGCTTTCTACGCCGGCGGCATCGCTGAACAGGCAGTCGGCGCTTCTGCGCCATGGTTCATCCTTGGGATCATGCTGTTCAGCTTCGCGGTACGGGCAGTGTACGTGGAAAGCTGCTCAATGTTCACCCGGGGCGGTGTTTACCGGGTGGTCAAAGAGGCTCTCGGCGGAACCTTCGCAAAGCTCAGCGTTTCGGCCCTCATGTTCGATTACATTCTTACGGGGCCAATCTCTGGCGTATCTGCCGGGCAGTACATCACCGGGTTGATGAATGAATTGCTGGTGGTGGCTGCCAACAGCCACTGGCTGCCGCCAGCCCTGATGGACGCGCACAACAATCCCTTCCAGTTCGATATGAACACCACCTCCGCCCTGTTTGCGGCCGTGGTGACCATCTATTACTGGTGGCAAAACATTAAGGGCATTGAGGAGTCCAGCGACAAGGCTCTGCGCGTCATGCAGATTACAACCGTCATGGTCGTAATCCTGTTTCTGTGGGGAGGCTACTCGCTATTCGTACGTGGCGTGCATCTACCACCGGCGCCAATTCCGGCCAATCTCAAGTTCAGCGACGATGCGCTCGGGTTCCTGCGTGGCTCGCACGTTGTACCCATCTTTGGTCTGTTCGGCATTCTGATGGCCTTCGGCCACTCCATTCTCGCCATGAGCGGCGAGGAAAGCCTTGCGCAGGTGAATCGCGAAATTCAGCACCCCAAGCTGAAGAACCTGAAGCGCGCGGCGATTGTGATTGCCATCTACAGCCTGGTGTTTACGGGCGGTGCGACGCTGCTCGCCTCGATGCTGATTCCTACTTGGGAGCGCACGCACATTTACCAGGACAACCTGATTGCAGGTTTGGCAATGTACATGGTCGGTCCTGTTTTCTGGCGCATCGCTTTCCGCATCTTTGTGGTGTTCGTGGGATTCCTGATCCTCTCCGGTGCCATTAACACGTCCATGATCGGTTCGACGGGCGTTCTGATGCGCGTTGCCGAGGACGGAGTGCTGACAGACTGGTTTCGCAAGCCGCATCCTCGTTTCGGCACTAGCCACCGCATCGTGAATCTCGTCTTCGGGCTACAGATGTTCACAATCATCGTGACCCGCGGCAATGTGATTACGCTGGGCGAGGCATACGCCTTCGGTGTCATCTGGTCCTTCACTTTCAACAGCCTTGCGATGCTCGTGCTGCGCTGGAAGTATCACGGTGAGCGCGGCTGGAAGGTTCCGCCGAACCTGCGCATTGGCAACACTGAAATTCCGCTGGGAGTAATTTCGGTGTTTCTGGTGCTGCTATCAACGGCGGTGGTGAATCTGTTTACGAAGTCGGTGGCAACAGTAAGCGGGATCGCTTTCGCGGCGACTTTTTATATCATTTTCACCTTCTCTGAGCGTGAGAACCTTCGCAAGCATGCGCTGACAGCGCGGCAGATGAAAGACCACTTTCAACTCGAGCATCAGGACACGATTGACCGCGAATCGGTGGCCATCCGCCCTGGCAGCATCATGGTGACGATGCATGACGCGAACAACACTTCTGCTTTGAAGTGGGTGCTGGCACGTACACGGACAGAAGACCGCGACGTGGTGGTAATGAGCGTGCGCATGATGGGCGTGGGCGGACCGGAATATCTGAGCGCCGAGCAGCAGAGTTTTAGCGAACATGAGCAGACGCTGTTCACGAAAGCTGTCTCAGTTGCAGAAACCTTTGGGAAGAAAGTTTCCCTGCTGGTGGTCCCCGCAGGCGATGTTTTCGCTGCACTGGCGCAGAGCGCGAATTCGCTGGAGGTGGATTCTGTGGTTTCCAGCCTCTCCAGTTCGATGAGCGCCGAGGATCAGGCCTTTCATCTTGGTCAGGCATGGGAGGCCCTGCCCGAACCCAAACGGCAGTTCAATTTCTTTGTAGTGTCTCCCACGGGCGAGACCAAGGTTTTCTACATCGGCCCACATGCGCCGGCGTTGACCCCGGACGACGTGCAACTGGTGCATCGCTTATGGCTGAATATGCGGCGTGACCCATCGGTACAGGATTTGCACCATAGCGACATCATCACGTATGCGCTGACCCGTCTGGCAGGTCAATATGCCCGCGAGAAGGCGGAGATCCTGCGCGACCTTCGTAACTACCGCGCGGCAGAAACCTCTAGGATGACTCTGCGCCCCGCCGAGCAGGAGTTGACTGGGATCCCACCTGGAGTCCCACAACCCGAGCAACGCATCCCCCCCGCAAAGCCCTCCAGTGACCTCTAATCATCCGGACTACGCCACGGCCCGATGGAATGGACATCAGTCATGCCCTCTCCCAATACTCATGACTCGGTGAGTTAGTGTGGAATCTTTTCAAGGACTGAACCACACGTCCGTTTATGAACTGTTTTGTTGTGATATGAGTCACTGGGTAAGCCCGAGTTGCCACCTGTTGGCAAAGAAGCGAACGCGCTGTGTTATTGTGGTTAGCTTCCTCCCCATGACCGGTGAGTTATTCCGGCGCTTGAAAGTGCTCGTAACAATCCCAGAAGAATCAATTGTTGAGATTGCGGTAAAAATGCGCATTTTTTGTTTGTAAAATAGTTTACAGTTGCGTATCCTTCATTCCAGCAAGAGTGGTAGCCCACGAGCGGTTGTCTAAGGAAGACCACGGGGAAAGTACCACTTCAAAGTAAGCAAGAGGAGGATCCGTGGGAGTATCAGAAATCCTGGCACAACTTGACCGAGAGATTGCCCAGTTACAACAGGCTCGCGCGTTGCTAAGCGGCGCGGCGGCTGCGAAGGCTGGAAAGGCAGCCACTCTGGCTGGCAAGAAGGCGGCGAAAAAGAAGAGAAACCTCACCCCAGAGGGTCGCAAGCGGATTGCCGAGGCGGTAAAGCGCCGCTGGGCCGAGCAAAAGAAGGCAGCGGGAGAACAAAAGAAGGGGTCAGGAAAGTAACGTCCCTGTGCACGAGAGTGAAGGGCCGGCAAAAAGCCGGCCCTTCATGTTTTTGCGCCTAGAGAATACACCTGTCCCTGTCAAAGGGACTCGCCAGGCTCAAGCCGTGCCACATACACATTCTTATCCAGCAGGGCTGCCAGCTGGTCCGGAGTGCCCTTGAGCGGAGGGAATGTGCCAAAGTGTAACGGAAGAATCATGCTGGCAGCGAGGAGTCTTGCAGCCAGCGCAGCCTCGCTGGGTCCCATGGTGAAGTGCCCACCAATGGGCAGCATGGCGACCTCAGGGTGATACAAGTCTGCAATGAGTTTCATGTCGCTGAAGAGGCTCGTATCGCCGGCGTGATACAGCACCGGCCCGTCGTCAATGGTGAGCACGAAGCCCGTCGCGACCCCCACGTAATGAGTGCCTTGCTCATCCTGAGCACCGGCAGAGTGCTTTGCTTCCACCATCGTTGCTGCACAGTCATTGAGTTGCACAGTGCCACCCAGATTCATACCAATGGTCTCGCTGACACCTTTGCCAGCCATATAGGCAGCCAGTTCGTAAATTGCCACAACAGTTGAACCATGTTTGGCGGCAACAGGCGCCGCATCGGAGATGTGATCGCCGTGACCGTGAGTGAGCAGAATATAGTGGATTTTTTCTGGAAGGTTGAAGCTCTTGGGGTATTTCGGATTGTGAGCGATGAACGGATCAATCAGGATATTGGTTCCTTTGGCTGTTTGTATCAGCACCGTCGCATGTCCCATCCACGTTACGCGCGTTCCCTTCAAAAGGCTCATGAATCCTCCGGAAAATGAATTTGTTCGTTTGAATGCGCGCGGCCATGGCACGGCTCAGCGCGTGATGATTACCTCTGACACACTATCCTTTGCAAGAAATTGGCGGAAGCCGGACCAGCGGGAGAAAAGTCGCTCGATGCTTCGGTTCGTAAACACCCGTTGGAGGGGAAACGGCTGCGCTGGCTGCATTTGTACTTCATCATCCTCGGTCACGTGGAAGCGACAATAGGCGGTTTCCTCGCCTTTGTTTCTGGTGTGAAAGAAGGCGAGTACCTGGCCGCCCGGATTCATCGCAGAGAAGAGGTGATCGACAACGGGAACGACGAAAGGTTCCGGCAAATAGTCGAGTGTGGTCCACAACAAAACCACGTCGAACTTACGATCAGCAAACTGAAGTGTCTGGTCAAGAAAGCCTTGAATATTCCAGAGCGGCTGGCCTTCGGTATCTACGCCGCTTTGCCAGTTGCCGGAGCAGGCATCGTACACCGGATCCGCAAGAAAAATGCTGTGCCCGAGGCTGGTGAGGTAATTGATGTTGGTGGGTGACGTAGCGCCGGCGTCAATCACGCGCAGTCCCGGCTCGGTCTGCAGGCGCTTGCGCAGGGCAGCCCAACCGCCTGAATGGCGAGGTATTTTCGGGCCCGCATGACTCACGCTTGAAGGGGCAGAACTGGTGTCATGTTTCTTGTCAAACAGGCGACGAAGCATCCTAGAAGACCCCAAATCGTTGCGGCAGGCTCTGGGAAAGAGCCCGCGGACAATCCATTCCACAAACGCTGTTTACGAAAGGCTGTTTACGTGTGATGAGCTGTGGCCGCGGCTGGATCGGCAGCTTTGGCGCCCTGAGTAAGATCCACTTTCCCGCGGAAAACGGCATTATCCTCGACGGCGAGGCGGGAAGCGCGGACGTCGCCTTCCACAGCGCAGCCGGCACGCAACTCAACCCGGCCGGTGGCCACAATATTGCCCTGTACATGGCCCATGATCAAAACATCCCTTGCGGCGAGATCGGCCTTTACATTGGCATTTGGACCAATGGTCAGGCGATTTTCAGAAAGAGAAACCGTTCCTTCGACAAGCCCATCGATGATCAAATCTTCGTTTCCCTTGACTTCGCCGCGAATTACGACCGTTTTGCCTATCCTCGCCAGACCATTCTCTGTTGCCATGTGCAATTTCCTCCGGGGCTTGATTGAAATCCTGTTCAGGGAGCAGAAAGTAGTGCATTCTGCAGTGTGAGTGTTCCAGACGAGTTGACCGGCTGGATGACTGAGTACCGGCCAGCGCGGCACCCAATGCGATGAAGACCCTGCCCGCACTATACGCAAACTGGCCCGTTCCCTTCAATTCCAGAAACCGTGGCAGATAGGGAGCGTCTAAGAAACTAAAGATGATGGAGGAACGGCAAGGCTTGGAAATGGATGCTCATCGAATGCTCGTCCACAGCATAGTCTTACTTTTTCTGCTGACGCCGACGGCTATGCATGGCCAGAGTCCGAGCTCGGCTGTGCCGGACGTGGAAATGGTAAAGCGAGCCCTGGACACAGAGCTGCGTGAGGCAACGAACCCTGGGCATCCCATGCGGTACCGGCTGCGGCGATCGACGCCGCGGCTCACGACGACAAAGGAGATTTGCGAAAGCAAGGACGGGGCCGTCGCACGGCTTGTGGAGATCAACGATCAGCCTTTGAGCCGAGATGATGAGGAGAAGGAACAGGCACGACTGACTGCTCTGCTGAATGACTCGAACCGGCAGCGGCATAGGAAAGAAAGCCAGGACAATGACACACGCCGCATTCTCAAGGTGCTTCGCGCTCTGCCCAGCGCCTTCATCTATCAGTATGCCGGGACAGGCATTGGGCCGAGCGGCACCGTGGAACGGTTCACCTTCAGCCCCAATCGAACGTTCAATGCCCAGGATGTGGAGACTTTACCGTTGACGGAGATGACGGGGGAGATATGGATTGACGCGTCACAGGGGCGAGTGACGCGGCTGGAAGGCCATCTGCAGGACGATGTGGACTTTGGCTGGGGTATTCTTGGCCGAATGTACAAGGGCGGATGGATTGTCATCGAGCAGGCGGAGGTAGCTCCTAAACAATGGCGCATTGTGCGCATCCAGCTGAAGATGACTGGCCGCCTGCTCTTTGCGAACAAGAGCTTTGACACGCTCCAGGAGCAGACGCACTTTTCTCCGGTCCCGGCAGGGCTGAACTATGTGCAGGCGATTCATCTGCTGAGGTCCAGCCGCGAGACGGCCGCGCAGGGTACGACTCCAGCCCATCTTCGTTAAATCGGGGGAAAACACTGCGGCCCCGTCCGAGGACGGGGCCGCTGTGTTGAAACGTACTTACTGTTACTTGATCTTGGCGAAGATCACGGCCAGGGTGAACAGGGTGAGGGATTCGATGAAGGCGAGGCCGAGGACGAGCAACAGCTGAATGCCTGCGCGCGTTCCGGGGTTACGAGCCAGAGCTTCAGTGGCAGAAGCCACAGCCCTACCCTGACCAAGGCCGCAGAGGCCGGCAGCAAGGCCCATGCCAAGGCCGATGCCAATGGGGGCGAAATCGACCACGGCCGATCCGCTCTGTGCAAAGGCCGGCATGGCAAAGCAAAGTGCCGCCAGAGCAATAAACAGGTTTTGAAGTTTCCGCATAGTTCTCCAGCTTCCCTTGAAATTGATCGCCAGTGGGTGGTTGAGACTCACCGTGCTGGCCCCCTCACGCTTGCGATCGTCCGTTGGTCCGGAGCGGAAGCGCTCTCCGGCGGATACTTTACTCTCGTCGAGGACGAGAATCCTGGATTGCTTAACTCTTAGTGCTCGTGAGCAACTGCCCCGGTGAGGTAGATCATCGCAAGCAGCATGAATACGTAAGCCTGAATGATGGAAACAACGAAGTGCAAACCAAGAAAGGCTGCAGGCACCGCCAGAGGCACCAGCGAGAAGAAGACAAGGGTCAACAAGTCACTGGCCAGCATGTTGGCATAAAGACGAATGGTCAGGGACATGACACGCGCGAGGTGCGAAATGATCTCGATGGGAAACAGGAGCGGCGCAAGCCACCAAAGCGGACCCGCGAAGTGCTTGAGGTACCCAACCGGCCCCTGTACGCGGACACCGTGGAAGTTGTAGTAGAAAAACGTGAGCACTGCAATGCCCAGCGGAACTACCGGCTGGCTGGTGGGCGTGACGATGCCAGGGATGAGTCCCAGAAAGTTGTTGAAGATGACGAACAGAAAGATGCAGGTGACGAAAGCCTGGAAACGCTCGTGGCCGTGTCCGATAATCTGGTCACCCTGGCCAGCGGTGAACTCGTGGATGATCTCGGCAAATTGCTGTGCGACATTGGGCTTTTCCACAGAGAGGGTGAGCCTCACGATGACGAAGAAGGCTAAAAGGCCGAGGACAACTACCAGCTCAAATGCAAATGTATCGTTGATGGCCGTTGCGGGATCGGCGGGGATGCCCACAAGGTGCAGCAGGAACGCTGCAACATGGCCAAACAGCAGGTTCATCAGGTGCGTGACAACAAGCGATTCCGGCATGAATACTTGAATCTTTCCGTTCCAGGAATGGGTTGTGGAGTCAGGCTTTCAGGAGCCGCAACGCCCCCCAGGTCGTGGCCAGAACCGCCAAGCCAAGGCCGCAGAGAAGCGCCACCAAAGAACCCTGGAAACATTTCAGGCTACCATAAATGGCCGCTGCAAAGATAAAGAGTCTGAGCAGAAAGAAGAGGACCACGACAACGGAGCTTCTGGGCAGCTTTTGCTTGTCGAGGCGGCTGTTAATCAGGCGAATGAGGCGCTGCCATTCCAGGATGCTTGCAGCCGAGATAGCGGCCCCGGTGGCAAGCATGGCTGCATTGCGCCAACCAGAGGCTATGAGAAGGACGAGCGCGGCTGCCGCGCCGAGAATGAGTGTGTCGCGCACAGCCCGCTTGAGGAGGATAGCCAGCGCCTCATCAGTCAGGGCAGGGGCCGGATGTGTCTGTTCGGTCATGATTTTCTGTGGGAGCTATCTTTCTCAGCGTCGCTGCCATTACCTGTATTCGCGCCGGAGTCGTCTGTGGACGCCATCGCCAGCCGGACCACGTGCACGATGCCCGCAATCCCGCCAAAAATGATGCCTATTATGCTGATCCATGTCTGATGGAATCGGCTGTCGAGCCATGCGCCGATCAACCAACCGATGAAAGCTGAGGCGGGCAGCAGAATGGCAATCTGCATGAGCTTCTCTGCTTCCACAAGGCTTTGGAGGCCGGTGGACATCTTTTGACGCGGCTCGCGCTCCGGAATGGGGCGATGGAAGGGCATGGACGCTGTCTATCAGGATACAGCGTCATTGAACGAGCAGGTATACTTCCCTTTTAGGCCCTGTTGGATCAAATGGAAGGAATCACAGTGTTTGAATCAGAGTTTGAGCGCGGACTTTTTGACCTGCGCAAGGCAAAACTGGCGGAGATTGAGAAGCTGGGACAGGCGGCCTATCCGAACCAGTTCCCTGCCACACATACGGTCCCAGAAATACGCACAACCTGGGGCGAGGCGAAGACCGAGGAGTTGGAGGCGAAGCGGGTGACGGTGTCCGTTGCCGGACGCATCATGGCCATCCGCACACAGGGGAAAGCCGGATTTGCCACGCTGCAGCAGGGCGGGCAAAGGTTACAGATCTACGTTCGGCTGGATGCCGTCGGCGATCAGGGGTTTGCACTGTATAAACTGCTGGATCTTGGTGACCACATTGGCGTCTCAGGCTACCTGTTCCGCACCCGCACCGGCGAATTGACTGTGCATGTGGAACGACTGACGTTTCTTGCCAAGGCGATGCTTTCTCTGCCGGAGAAATACCACGGGCTGGCGGATGTGGAGCTACGCTACCGGCAACGCTACGTGGATCTCTTCACAAACCTTGAAAGCCGGGAAGTCTTCGTCAAGAGGGCGAAAGTCCTGCGCGCGCTGCGCCAGTTTTTTGACGAACGGGGTTATCTGGAAGTGGAAACGCCGATGATGCAGCAAATCGCCGGTGGTGCGGCCGCTCGGCCGTTCAAGACGCACCATAACGCTCTGGACATGGACTTGTTTCTGCGCATTGCACCGGAACTTTATTTGAAGCGCCTGGTGGTGGGTGGACTTGATCGCGTGTATGAGATCAATCGCAACTTCCGCAATGAGGGCATCAGTACACAGCACAATCCAGAATTCACGATGCTGGAGTTTTATCAGGCATACGCGAATTATCACGATCTGATGCAGTTGACAGAAGAATTGATCGAGTTTGTGGCCCGCTCGGTGAACGGAACGGCAGAAACAGAATTCAATGGGCACAAAATTGACCTCGCGCAATGGCAGCGGCTGACGCTGCGGGAAGCGATTCTCCAGTACTGGCCAGAAGAGGGCGGGCCGAAGCCGGCAATGACCGCATTTGACTCAGCGCAGGTGTTACAGTCGCGGGTCCAAGCTGCCATCATTTCGCTGGAAAAAGCAGCAGAAGCAACAGGTCGCATTGCGCCCGAGCGTCTGGCCGAGCTGAAGACCATCCGCGAAGCATTGAATGCGGTGTACTACGAATCAATGAAGGGCGCGCCTGTGGGCAAGTCCGTTTACAACCTGTTTGAAGCGGTCGCTGAGCCATTCCTGATTCAGCCGACGATCATCTACGACTACCCGGTGGAGGTATCGCCATTATCAAAGGCAAAACCAGACGATCCGGCACACGTGGAACGCTTTGAGTTCTTCGCTGGCGGCTTTGAGCTGGGCAATGCCTTCAGCGAATTGAACGATCCGGTAGAACAGCATAAGCGCTTTGAACAGCAACTGAGCGAGCGGGACCGGGGCGACGACGAAGCCCATCAGATGGATGAGGATTACGTGCGGGCTCTAGCCTATGGCCTGCCGCCAACGGCAGGTGAAGGAATTGGCGTGGATCGGCTGACCATGCTCTTGACAGGATCCCGGTCCATCCGCGATGTAATCCTCTTCCCCCTGATGCGGCCGGAGAAGCAGGAAAAGCCCCCGCAGGCTTCCGGCTCGTGAGCACTAGCCGGATTCATTTGTCCAACTTTGCCTTTCGCCCCGCTGGCAGCGATAAGGGCGCATTGATGAAAAGTTGTTCTGCTGCCGTGAACTGAAAGGCAGGAGCTTCTTCTTTGAAGATTCTTTTTGTAGGCGACATCTTCGGCAGTGCGGGTAGACGTATTGTGCGCGAGCACATTGGGCACGTTTGCGAAGCCCATGGCGTGGAGCTCTTGATTATCAACGCGGAGAATGCCGCGGGCGGGTTTGGGCTGACGCCGCAGATTGCCGAGGATCTGTTTGACCTGGGCGCAGACGTGCTGACCACAGGCAATCATGTGTGGGATAAGCGCGAGTTGCAGGAGTATTTGAACTCAGCGCCGGCCGACAGCACAGAGCGCCCCCGGCGGGTTTTGCGGCCCGTAAACATGGCTCCGGGGTTGCCGGGCTTCGGCGTCTTTGAAGGGCGCAGCAAGAGTGGGGTGGACTACGCGGTAGTTGACCTGATGGGCCGCGTCTTTATGTCCGGAGCCGATGACCCTTTCCATGGCATCAACCGGCTGCTGGCGGAGATCAAGGCCAGCGTAATCGTGGTGGATTTCCATGCCGAGGCCACCAGCGAGAAAGTGGCCATGGGTTGGCATCTGGATGGACGCGTGACCGCTGTACTGGGGACCCATACGCACGTCCCCACAGCGGATGAACGTATCCTGCCCGGCGGCACGGCCTACCAGACAGACGTGGGCATGAGCGGCCCCTATGACAGCGTCATCGGCGTGGAAAAAGACATGGTTCTCAACAAATTCCTGACGGGCATGCCGGGAAAGTTTGAGGCAGCAAAGGGGAACCCCAGGATGTGCGCAACGCTGGTCTCGTGCGATGCACTCACTGGGCGCGCACTGGCGATCGAGCGGATCATGCTCGGCGAGTAGGCCCTCTGGTAGTTACCCTATTACTTAGTTATGCGCTGCCGGGACGGCATGTGTGCTGAGCGGGGGTATCCGTGCTGGAACCGGATGCGCAGCAATCATGCTTGCGCGGGAATGCGTTGCCTTGATGAGCTTCCCTCTGGAGGAGAAAGTCATGGTCCATTCCATGGGCTGCGGACCTGCATGCATGTCCACAAAGTGAATCACTTCTCCACCCCCGCGAGGAATCTCCATCATGGCGGAAGAAGTGGGTACTGGTTGATGATCAGCAAGTACCTTCTTGGGCGATGCAATCTGCGGATGTGCGCCAGCGAAAGCTGCATAGCACAACGCGACTCCAAACCAGTCAGCCGCGTCGTAATCTGGCTCCTCGTTGCTGATGTGATTGAATGCCGAAACGGTAAGAGCATTGATGGGAGCCGGTGAAAACAGCGAATAGCTCCTCCGCAGGATCGGAATCATACGAACGCGGCCGGCGCCTGTCCGAGGAATCGCAACAGAGAAAACACTGACGTCTCGGGCACCATTGTTGCTTAAATATTGCAGGAAGAGATGGCCCGGCAGCGCAGGACAAACGATTTGCTGGTAATTCCACTGGCCCTGGTCCAACTCATAGCCGCTGCGGCGCGCATGCTCTGCAATGATGGATTGCGCATTTTGAGCCAATGTGCGGTCCGTAGCCGTCATGTCGCTTTGCACGCGAAATTCAACGGGGAGATCGGCACCCACGCCTCGATTGTTGATTTTGAATGGCTTCGGAACGAGTGGCGAAGGGACCTGCCGTGTCCTCATTGCATTCGATGTAGTGGGGACAGCCGCGCTCTGCGCCTGCAGCAAAGAGGCAACAGAAGTAATCAGCGTGAGAAGTAGGAAGCTAAATCGCAGCATGCCAGAAACAGAGTAGCACCCGCATAATTCGTCGCCACTTGAAACAAAAGTAAAGAGGGGCAGCCCGAAGAAGACTACCCCTCCTAGATTCCCAGGTTTGATTGTTGCAGCGGCAGAATCCGTAAATTCCGCCGCCTCGGTTGCTCAAGGAAAGACCGGGTTAGTGTGTGGTCTTCCGACGTGCAGGAGCTGGCTTGCGAGCAGCCGGCTTCTTCTCCGGCTGGATGAACCCGTCACGGAGTACGATTTGCACGGTCTGCAGCATGTTTCCGGTCGCCGGAACCTGAGTGTAGCTATCGTAGGTTCCATCAAGCTCTGCCTTCGGCTGCAGGCCAAATTCAAAACCGACAGCCGGAACATCCTTGTCATCGAGTGGCTTCTTCATGTTTACGATGAAGTCGGCGGTTTTCGCATCCTTCGCATCCTGCGAAACGGCAAGCTTAATGACCGTTGGGCTGGCCTCGATTACGATGCCCGGGACAGGTGTCACCTGATCCTTCATCACCGCCCACACCTTATCGGCATCCTCCTTGGTACCTGAAGCGAGGATGAATTCCTTGTCGCTGAGGTTCAACGTGGTCAGGTCTGGAGTCTCTACGATGGCCTTGTGGGCTAGCTCAGCAGGTGTGGGAGCGGCCGAAATCTGGAAGGTTCCCGGAGGGAAGACGGTGGCCGCTGCCTGAGTTTTAACGGCATCCAGCCCGTCAAGATTGCCGTGGTACTTCTTGTAGTAATACTCCATCTTCGGCTCAATCTGGGCCTTGTAGGCCGGAGGAGCGAAGTTCCATGCACGGGCATAGAACCATACAGCCTGCACCAGATCGCGCGCTTCAGGCTTGGTGTAAGCCTCGGCAAGCTGCAGCGTATCCACCAGGCCGGGGCCGCTCTTGGTCTGATCCGGAGGGTAAAGCATCAGCTCTGTGCGATATTCGGAGATTGCCGCCTTTACGTCCTTTTTGCCCAGCAGGTAATCGGTAGCTATTGCCGAGTGGAAGATGGGATAGGTGGCAGCAGTCTGCTTCTTCCAGTCATCATCGGAGACGTCAGCCGGCTTGGGCACCGCAAGGCCCTTCTTAGCGAGCATGCCAGCATCATCGCAAGCCTGAACATCAGAGGTCTTCATGCACTCATTCTTCTTGATGAAGACTGAGATGAAGATTGCCTTCATGTCATTCGGGTCAACCTGAAGCAGGCGACTGGCTGCGTTGAGAGTCTTATCGGCTTCTCCCATGCTCTGATAGGTATCCACTAGCATGTCGAGCACAGCCTTCTTGACCACGCTTTGGGGATAGGTCTGCAGAAAGCTCTCCATGGCCTCGGCCTTGGCCTTGGGGTTCGGTTGTGTGATTGCCATTTGATAGGCATTGAACTCAGCCGGATCCTTGATTTGAATCGTTCCGGTTTGCTGGGCGCGCAACGCAGGTGCGACAACGAGCCCGAAGCTCGCCAACGCCATAACAGATGCAAAGACAATCTTCTTCATTTAGTGCTCCTGGGAAATGCCGAAATGAAAATCAAAACTCAAGCACACGCTCACGGAATCTACAACCGTTCCCTGCGACGGTTGGTCACCAGGGTGTCGAGAAAACGATACCTCGGCTTCCACTGCGGTGTTGGAAGGATTATAGAAAGCCAATCCAGTTGTGACAAGCGTGCCTGTATTGAGGACATTCCAGGTGGAGTGGCAGAGGGCCAACCCGCCGCTCGGAGCTTGCTTCCAATACCACCTTCGGGCCGAAGGACCAGGCGGAGGGCATCAGTTCGGCCCCGGATACAGTTCGACTTGAGGTTGTTGCTGGTCCAGAACATGTGTCCTCCAGGCGCCTATCGTACCCCGTTAGACACCAGAATTGCGGGAGAGTTCCTGCGGCACAGGCGCAGGTCAACCTATTGGAGGAGGCGAACGAGTTCAGCCTGCTCGGCGAGAAAGGCATCGTGTCCATGATCGCTGACCATTTCGCGGTAGTCGGCGTGCACGCCCGTGGAACGAATGACGGATGCGAACCTGCGGACATCTGCCTCGGGGAATAACCAGTCTGAACTGATCCCGATGAAGCTGAGGCGGGCGCGAATGTGGCCGAAGGCTTCCTCAGGAGTCGTCTCAGCGCCGAGAGGATCCCAGGTATCCATCGTGCGGAGAATGGCCAGGTAAGCATTGGCGTCAAAGCGGTCAATAAAGCGCTGCCCCTGGTGGTCGAGGTATCCAGCAATATCAAAGCGGCCGCCAATGAGGCCACCACCATTGCCATCGAGCGCCCATGGGTCTTCGCCGTTGCGGTTGGGGTTACGGCTGAAGCGCTCCTCAAAAAGAGCGGCGGATTTGTAGCTGAGCATGCCAATTTGGCGGGCTAGTGAGAGGCCCCGCCTGGGCGGGCGCTGGGGCAGATAGTTGCCACCGGCCCAGTCCGGGTCATTCTGGATCGCCTGACGCTGGAGGTGATTGAGGGCAAGTCCCATGGCGGAAAGCGGTGTAACACCGATGATCACCGCGCGCTCTACGCGTTCAGGGTCGTACATCGCCCACTCCAGAGCCTGCATCCCGCCGATGGAGCCGCCCAGAACCAGACGCAGCCGCTGGATGCCAAGGGAGTCCAGCAGCTGAGCCTGTGCTCGTACATTGTCGCGAATGGAAACGAGGGGGAAATTGGGGCCGTAGGGGAGGCCAGTGGAGGGATTAACTGAGCCGGGTCCTGTGGAGCCATAACAGGAACCCAGCATGTTGATACAGATGACAAAATCGTGTTCGAGGGAAAGCACCGCTCCGGGGGCAAAAATCTCAGGCCACCAAGACCCAACCAGAGCCGAACCGGTGAGCGCATGACAGACCAGCACGGCGTTGTCACGGGCAGCATTCAGCCGGCCATAGACCGCGTAGTGCAGGGTGGGTTTGACCAACGCACGTCCGCTCTCAAGCAGCAAATCGCCGTCGAGCACGAAATCTCCTTCATAGGTCGGCTCCAACAGACGCGACGTAGTTGGCTTGTTTTCAGCCCCTGTTCGGGATTCGGTCATACCCCTCATTGTGCCGCAAAACCCGCCGCCTCTGTCTTGCCGGTGAATGCGTGGCCGTTGGCAACCTCGATTGCCTTGTCGAGGTCGGCGATGATGTCCCGGATGTCCTCGATGCCGACGGAAAGCCGGACAAGTTCCGGGGTCACACCTGTGTCTGCCTGCTCCTCCACTGTGAGCTGTTGGTGCGTGGTGGAAGCGGGATGAATGACAAGTGACTTTGCGTCGCCGATGTTTGCCAGGAGCGAAAAGAGTTCCAGGGTGTCAATCAGTTTCTTCCCTGCCTCATATCCGCCCTTGATGCCGAAGGTAACCAGGGCGCTCTGGCCGTTGGGCATGAATTTCTGCGCGCGGGTGTGGTAAGGGCTGGACTCCAATCCGGGGTAATTGACCCATTCGACACCGGGGTGCTGCTGTAGATGCCGAGCGACTGCCAGCGCATTCTGAGAGTGACGCTCCATGCGCAGGTGGAGTGTCTCAATGCCTTGCAAAAGCAGGAAGGCGTTAAAGGGTGAAATTGCTGCTCCTGTATCACGGAGCCCCTGGATGCGGGCCTTGAGGATGAAAGCCAGAGGGCCGAATGCCTGTACGTAGGATAGGCCATGATAAGAGGGATCCGGCTCAGTGAACTCCTTGAAGCGGCCGGAGGCGGCCCAGTCAAACTTTCCGGCATCCACGATAACGCCGCCAATGCTGGTACCGTGGCCACCAAGGAACTTGGTTGCCGAGTTAATCACTATGTCCGCGCCCCACTCGATAGGCCGCACCAGGGCCGCGGACGCGCAGGTATTGTCCACCACCAGCGGCAAACCATGCTCGTGTGCAAGAGCGGCCAGCTTCTCAAGATCCACAACATCCAACTTCGGATTGCCAAGAGTTTCCGTATAGAGGGCTCGCGTTTTCTCGTTGATTGCCGCTCGCAGACCATCAAAATCATCGGCATCCACGAAGCGCACCTTGATGCCCAGCCGCGGCAGGGTGTAGTGGAAAAGGTTATAGGTGCCGCCATAGAGCGAAGTCGTGGAGACGATTTCGTCGCCGGCAGCTGCCAACGTTGTAAGTGCCAGGGTTTCAGCCGCCTGGCCAGAGGACGTTGCAAGCGCTGAAGTTCCACCCTCCAAAGCTGCCACGCGCTTCTCAAAAACGTCCGTGGTAGGGTTCATGATGCGGGTGTAGATGTTGCCGAATTCCTGGAGCGCAAACAGCCTGCCGGCGTGGTCCGCGTCCTGAAAAAGGTAGGACGTAGTCTGATAAATAGGCACTGCGCGGGATCCCGTTGTGGGATCCGGCACCTGGCCGGCATGAACAGCAAGAGTGGCTAAGTGAGGCTGCTTGGCTTCCGACATCGTGAGCTCCTTCGGTGTACTGTGGTTATTTATTCCTGCGGCGGCAGAGCGGCAAAGGGGTGCGGCATCCACGCCAAAAACAAAACCCGAATCCATCGAGGACCCGGGCCGCTGGTTTCCAGAATCGGTTGCGCTTAGCGCATTTGCCGCTCCAGAGCCGCACGGATGGGTCCGCACGCCATACACATGCACATGGCCATGGCCTCCACTCGGCGATTCCCTGTTTTCGGCATTGAAGGCAGTATCGATGGAAGCTGGCCTGCGTGTCAAATGCGAATACAAAGCAAATTCATTCAGCAGATGCTGCCCGCTATTCGTCTACCATCCACACATAGGCGCCGGGCTGCGGCAGGCCAATATGTGCAAGGACACGATGGACAAAGTTTTGCGCCATCTCAGTAGAATCGAGCGGCCGGTTGTAGAAGGTCGGAATCACCGGGAAAATGACCGCACCTGCCTCGGCTGCCAAAGCCATGTTGCGCAGGTGGATGCGGTTGAATGGGGTTTCGCGCACGCAAAGCAGAAGCGGGCGACGCTCTTTGAGCGTGACATCGGCTGCACGGGCGATGAGCGAATCCGCAAGACCGTTGGCGATAGCCGCCAGTGTGCCCATGGAACACGGCAGAATGATCATGCCGCTGGAGGGGTAGCTGCCGCTGGCGATGGAGGCACCAATATCGGCATCGGCATGCTGTACGGTCTTGGTGGAAGACACGCCGAGCAGTTTTTCCAGCAGGGCATGGCGGCCGGAAATGTCCAGTTCCTCGGCAAGAACGCGCAGCGAGTTTTCTGACGGCACGAAATGGACGCGCGCGACGCGCTCATCAGCCTCAAGGGCACGTAAGAGTTCCTGGCAGAAAACGGCGCCGGAGGCTCCGGTGAGTGCAACGGTGAGGTTCAAGGCTTCCACGCTGTATGCTCCTCTTGCCGGAATCAGTCGCCCAGGACGCGGCGGAAGATGGCGTCAACGTTGCTGAGTTGACGCGAATAGTCGAACGTGGCGGCAAGTTTTTCCGGGGTGAGCAGCGCCGTGATGGCCGGATCGCGGGCTACTTCATCGCGGAAGACGAGATCGTCTTTCCAGGCACGCATGGCATGTGATTGCACGAGACGGTATGCATCTTCACGCAACATCCCTGCTTCAGCCAGATCGAGCAGGAGTTGGCCGCTGAAAATGAGTCCGCCTGTGCTCTCAAGGTTGCGCTTCATTCGCTCCGGATACACGAGAAGCCTATCCACCAGGTTTCTGGTCTTCGCCAGCAAATAATCCACGAGGATGGTTGAATCCGGCAGAATGATGCGCTCGACGGAGGAGTGTGAAATATCGCGTTCATGCCAGAGCGGAATATTTTCGAAGGCTGCCTGCGCATTGCCGCGGAGGACACGTGCCAGTCCGCTGATTTGCTCGGACGTGATGGGATTTTTCTTGTGCGGCATAGCCGAGGAGCCCTTCTGCTTTTCGCTGAAGTACTCCTGCGCTTCGCGCACTTCGGTTCGCTGAAGATGCCTCACTTCGACGGCTATCTTGTCGAGCGTGCTGCCGATGAGCGCAAGGGTGGAGACATATGCAGCATGCAGGTCGCGTTGGATGACCTGCGTTGCTATAGGAGCAGGTTTGAGGCCCAGGCGCGCGCAGATGCGCTCCTCATGCTCAGGCTTAAGATGACCGAAAGTACCCACCGCGCCGGAGAGCTTGCCAACCCGCATGTCCTCAGCGGCAGCGTCGAATCGGATCAAGTTACGCTGCATCTCCGCATACCAGTTGAGAATCTTAAGGCCAAAGGTGGTGGGCTCGGCGTGAATGCCATGAGTACGGCCGATGGTGGGCGTGTGCTTGAACTCAATGGCACGCCGCTTAAGCACTTCAAGAAGACTTACAAGACCCTGACGAATGAGATCGGAGGCTCCTTTAATTTGCAGAGCCTGCGCAGTGTCAACCACGTCGTTCGACGTGAGTCCATAGTGAAGCCAGCGAGATTCGGTGCCGAGTCCCTGCGCATTCAAGCTCTCGGCCACTGCGGTGGTGAAGGCAATAACGTCATGCTTCACTTCGGCTTCGATTTCCTGAATACGCGCGACGGAAAAGCCAGCCTTGGTGGCGATGGCCTCAGCTGCCGAGGCAGGAATGACACCGTCTTCAGCAAGGACAGAGCTTGCGGCAGCCTCCACCTGAAGCCAGCAATGGTACTTGTTCCCTTCAGTCCAGATGTGGCCCATAGCCGGGCGTGTATAACGGTCGATCAACGGCTGGCTCCTCAATTGGGTCGCGGACAATGGCCCGCATGCACACTCACATTGTACGGGGAAGGAGCTAAGAACGTGGGATTCCAAGGCGCTGGTGAAGTTCGTTATAAAGAAGGCCGCGACCTGGCAGGTAAGGCTGAAACCATTCCCCATCTATCACGAGCTGAGGAATCGCACGTTTACCCACATGGCGGATCACCTCCGCCGATGCAGCGGGGTCATTGTCCACGTTGATTTCGGAGTACTGAATGCCGTGTGAATCAAGAAACTGCTTGGCAGCGCGGCAGTCACGGCACCAGCTTGCTGTATACACCTGCACTTTCATGTTTCTTATATTACAAGCTTGCACTGATAACATCGGAAGCGATGACTGCGGATGAAATTAAGGCATTGCTGCATCTTGAACCGCACCCTACCGAAGGGGGATACTTCCGGCGCACTTACAACTCTGAGGAATCCGTTGAGTTGCGACGGGGAATTCGACCTCAGGGCACGGCAATCTACTATCTGCTGGAAGCGGGTACTTTCTCAGAGATGCACGTCCTTGAGTCTGACGAGATCTTCCACTTCTATCTGGGAGATCCGGTGGAGATGTTGCAGCTTTATCCGGACGGGAGCTCTGGAGTTTTCATCCTCGGGCCGGACCTGGCGGCCGGACAGTGCGTTCAGATCGTGGTTCCAGCAGGCGTGTGGCAAGGTTCGCGCTTGATGGGCGAAGGGATGGTCGCGCTGCTGGGATGCACAGTAACTCCCGGGTTTGACTTTGCCGATTACAGGAACGCGAGTTATGCGGAGTTGGCGGCTAAGTGGCCGGTGCAGACAGAGAGAATTCGGGCACTGACGCGGAGCTAACCGCGACGTTCGCGGAAGAATTCGCGCAGCAGGCTGCCCGCCTCATCGGCTCCAATTCCCTGCTCCACCCGCATCTGATGATTGAGCCGCGGGTGATTGAGGACAGGCAACACCGAACCGCAAGCGCCACTCTTGGGGTCTGCGGCGGCGAATACGAGCCGGTCGAGCCGGGCGTGAATCATTGCGCCAGCGCACATGGCGCAGGGCTCGAGTGTGACATAAAGTGTGCAGCCGTTCATACGATAGTTGCCAAGAACCGCTGCAGCAGCGCGCAGTACAACGATCTCGGCATGGGCGGTCGGATCGTTGTCGCGCAAGACGCGATTTTGCCCGCGGACAATAATCGCGCCCTGATAGACCATCACCGCTCCGATGGGAACTTCACCGGCTTCGGCGGCCTGTTGGGCCTCGGCGAGGGCGGCATCCATGGCTTCGGCATCGCTGATCATTGCTTTGATGGTAGCGCTATGGGTTGCTGCTGGGTCATGCAGTGCAATGCCCCTAGACCCCAGATGAGATCCACACAATGGATTCCGATGACCTCGCAATCCCTGAAGACTTCAGCGAGAAGGTTCAAGGCAACACGATCGTTGGGATCGTGGAAGGTGGGAACCAGAACCAGACCGTTGGCGATGTAAAAGTTGGCGTAACTGGCCGGGAGCCTCTGACCACGAAAGACAACAGGGCGCGGCAGAGGAAGTTCCACAAGAGTGAACTGCTTGCCATCGCGCGTGCGAGCAGCCTTGAGCCGACCGAGATTCTCGGCCAGTGACTCATGATTGGGGTCGGCCGTGTTGGGTTCAACAGCAGTAATGATAGTCGTGGGAGCGACGAAGCGGGTGATGTCATCCACGTGGCCATGGGTGTCATCGCCCGCGACCCCCCGGTTCAGCCAGATGACCTGGTCGATGCCGAGGTAGTCGTGGAAGGCCTGCTCCAGTTGAGCTTGGTTCACGCCGGGATTACGCTGCTGCACTTCGCTCAGGAGGCACTCCTCCGTGGTGAGGAGAATGCCTTCGCCGTTTGTATCGATGGAACCGCCTTCCAGAACAAGACGGTGATGCCCATGGGCGAGTGCCACCGTCGGCTGCCATTCCCGAAGTCCGAGCAACGCTGTCACGCGGCTGGGAATCTGGTCGTCCAGTTGCCAGTCTGGGTATTTGGCCCACGCATTGAAACGCCAATTAATAATGCCCAACTGGCCCTCGGCATTTCGTACGAATATGGGACCTGAGTCGCGCGTCCAGACGCGATCGGTGGGCCAGAGGTGAAAACTCACCTGATCGAGGTTAGCGCCCGCACGCTGCAAGACACCTTCGGCGCGGCCGCGGGACTTCTCATCGTTGACGAGCACGTGGACACGCTCGCGTGCGGCGAGAAGACGGACAATTTCGGCATAAACCCATGGAATAGGCTGAAATTTCCCCGGCCAGTCTTCTGGATTATGCGGCCATGCAAGCCACGTAGCCTCGTGCGGCTCCCACTCGGCGGGCATGCGAAAGCCGAGTGCTTGCGGAGTTGCTGCGGGGAGCTGAACGGCCATCGTTACTTCGGCTCCCCTTCCTGACCGGAGACGGGCACACGATCGAGGAAACGGCTCGTAATGGAACCGTAGGCATCAATGCGCCGATCGCGCAGAAATGGCCAATTGCGGCGGGTTTCTTCTAGCAGTCCAGGGTCAATCTCCGCCAACAGGATCTCTTCTGCGTCGTGCGAAGCCTGGGCAACAAGACGGCCGAAGGGATCAGCGAGGAAGCTGCCACCCCAGAACTCGATGCCCTGCCCTGGTGCGCGATTGCCGCGGATGTCACCGTGCTCGTGGCCGACGCGGTTCACGCCGGCGACGTAAACGCCATTGGCAATGGCATGAGCCCGCTGAATGGTCTGCCAGGCCTCGTACTGTGCGGCGCCAAACTCATCCTTCTCTGCGGGATGCCAACCTATGGCGGTGGGATAGAAGAGCACCTCCGCCCCTTGCAAAGCCGTCAGCCGGGCACCCTCGGGATACCACTGGTCCCAGCAGACAAGCGTGCCGATGCGGCCAAATGCCGTATCGGCTGCCCTGAAGCCCAGATCGCCTGGGGTGAAATAGAACTTCTCGTAGTAGAGAGGATCGTCGGGGATGTGCATCTTTCGGTAGATGCTAGCGATGGAGCCATCAACGTTCAGTGTGACTGCAGTGTTGTGATACAGGCCTGGGGCGCGGCGCTCAAAGAGCGATGCAATGATGACGGCCCGGGCCTCGCGGGCCACCTCAGCCAGCCTCTCCGAGGAGGGCCCAGGGATCGGCTCAGCGAGGTCGAAGAGGCGGATGTCTTCGCGCTGGCAGAAGTACTGCGCGCGGAACAATTCGGGCAGGCAAATGACGTTTGCACCCAGGCGTGCTGCCTCACGAATATGACGCACGGCTGAATCCAGGTTCGCATCCGGATCTGCGCCCATGCGCATCTGCACCAAGCCAACTTTGTACGTATGATTTTCCTTCATCAACTGCCCGCCACTCCTTTGCAAGGACATAGCAAAGCCAATCCCGCTGGCGGGATTGGCCTTGAACACCTGCACAGATCCTCTACTCTTCCAGAATCAGAACGGCTGCTGCGATGGTCGTAGTCCAAAGACCGCGCTTGTCGCCTACGGCCGACTGCGTGACATTGCTGGTACGAACAATCTTGTTCGAGATCCGGTAGATTTCCTTTTTTTCGTCCCAGCTCTTGTCAGGGTCGAACTCCACGTCCAGAGTGGTGGCGAGCATTTCGGCAGCCAGTTCCTCGGCGTATTCACCAGCCTGCTCTTCAGTTTCGCCGAAGCTGTGATGCTCACTGAGATAACCGTAGGTGTCGCGATCAGCGGGAATGGCGACTCCAATGCTGGAGACAACGAGGCGATGAGGCTCCTTGGTGGAATTCTCTGCAATGACGGCAAACACCACCTCACCGTGATTGAGGTATTTCAGGCCTTCCTTACGTGAAATCACCTTGCACCGCGGCGGAAAGATGGAAGAGACGCGCACGAGATTCTGCGAGGCAATCCCTGCATCCCGAAGGGCCAGCTCAAAGGAGGTTAGCCGCTCCTTATGTTTGCCGACACCCTTGGTGAAGAAAAGCTTCTTCGGGACCATGCTATTTCCCAATTTCTATGTGTCCTCCGTGACGTGAACAGTTGTGGATTGAGTGAAACGTTCCCGCATGAGTGTATCGCATCTGGCCCTGCAATAACAGCCGTTCCGGGCATTTCATAGCGGGCATAAAACGGAGCCAACGCTAGTCAGGGAGGCGGACCTGTCGGTTGGGACCAATTTCGTGCTGGATTGCACAGAATTTCAGTCAAACGCTGCCGCAAGACAGTGCATCGAAGAGCCACGTCTTGCCCTACGAGTTTAAGCCGGCATAAAGCAAATATCGGCAGTCGAAAAATGTTTTCGTGAGCCATCGTGAGCTTCGGCTCGCACTTTGCCAGGCGCCGACTATGGCAATAAGGCCGGGTCATCGCCAACCGCCATACGTATCGCCGGGCTATTTGTGAGCTCGGTGGAGTAGCGGCCACATGCTTCGTTTTGCCCATGCAAGGCCAAGGATGAAGATGCAGGCTCTGAAATTCGCGGCTTCTGCCATTTGCACTGCTGGAAGCATGTGTGATGACGACCACCGGCGCAAGCGGGCCGGTCCACAGCGAAATCACTAACGTAGGGATTGTGCTGGATGGTGTCATCGTGCGCAACGCCGTCGTTCTGGCGGAGCCATCCAAAACGCTCACTTTGGTGACCCTAGCGGGCGACAAAAGCCCATCTGACTCGCTACACCCACCGGGGCTTTTTACATTCCGTGTATTGTGGCAGCAAACACCGGCGTGTCACCAGCCGATAAAGGTGGCGTGGCGCGCCGTTGCCACCCATAAATTGCAGGTGTTAGCCTCTCTCTGCAGCTGTTTTAAAGAAGGGGACAAAGCAAACACCATGCAAACAACCTACAACGGGCTGGAATTGCCCAAAGACGGCGCACCAATTCAATACGAAAACGGCCATTATCAGATTCCTGACAATCCCATTGTTCCATTTATTGAGGGCGACGGCACGGGCCGCGACATCTGGAAGGCGTCGCAACGCGTGTTTGATGCTGCTGTGGAGAAGGCCTACGGCGGCAAACGCAAGATCAAATGGTTTGAAATTTTCGCCGGCGAGAAAGCGTTTCGCCAGTTCAACAACTGGCTGCCGGACGAGTCAGTAGCCGCTGCGCGCGATCTGCGCATTTCAATCAAAGGACCCCTAACGACACCAGTCGGCGGCGGCATCCGCTCGCTGAATGTGGCGCTTAGACAGATTCTCGACCTCTACGCCTGTGTGCGCCCGGTGAAGTATTACCAAGGCGTTCCAAGCCCCGTAAAGCATCCAGAGAAGCTCAACATCGTTCTCTTCCGCGAAAACACAGAGGATGTATATGCGGGTATTGAATTCAAGCAAGGCAGCGCCGAGGCAGCTCGCCTTATTGAGTTTCTAAATGAAGACCTGCTGAAGGGTGGCAAGAAGAAGATTCGAACGGATTCCGGCGTTGGCATCAAACCAATCTCAATATTCGGAACGAAGCGGCTGGTTCGCTATGCCATTCGCTATGCTCTGGAAACAGGCCGCAAGACGGTCACGCTGGTGCACAAGGGCAACATCCAGAAGTTCACTGAGGGTGCTTTCCGCGAATGGGGTTACGAAGTCGCAACGCAGGAGTTCCGCAATCAAACGGTGACTGAGCGGGAAAGCTGGATTCTCGGCAACGTCGAGGCGAATCCCGGCATCACAGTTGAACAGAATGCAGCCTTGATCGAGCCGGGACTGGAGTTTGCACCGCAGAGCTTCCGCGACTCGGTATACGCCGAGGTCAAATCTGTTCTGGATTCCATTGGGAAGTCCCACGGAAATGGAGCATGGAAGTCAAAGGTCCTGGTCAATGACCGCATTGCCGACTCCATCTTCCAGCAAATCATCATTCGTCCATCGGACTATAGCGTGCTGGCAACACCAAACCTGAATGGCGACTACATTTCGGACGCGGCCGCTGCACAGGTTGGCGGTCTCGGAATTGCCCCGGGAGCCAATATTGGCGATGGCTACGCAGTCTTTGAGGCCACCCATGGCACGGCACCGAAGTATGCAGATAAGGACGTAATCAATCCTGGATCCGTGATTCTTTCGGGTGTGATGATGCTGGAGTTCATGGGCTGGAAGGAAGCGGCAAAACTGATTGAGGACGCGCTTGAAAAGACGATCCTGCAGAAGTTTGTGACGTATGACTTCGAGCGTCAAACTGCCGGGGCCACCAAGGTTGGCACCAGTGAGTTTGCCACCCGCATCATCGGAAACATGTAAACAGACAGGGGTTGCGAACCCCGAGGAGAAGATCTCATGCGGAAGAAGGTAAGTATTGTTGGCGCCGGCAACGTGGGCGCCACGGCCGCGCACTGGATTGCGGCCAAGGAACTGGCAGATGTGGTGCTGGTGGACGTCGTGGAGGGTGTTCCTCAAGGAAAGGCACTCGACCTGCTGGAGGCCATGCCAATTGAAAAGCGAGACGTGCATGTGACCGGTTCCAACGACTACGCCGACACGGCGAACTCTGACATTGTGGTGATTACGGCAGGGTTGCCCCGCAAGCCGGGCATGAGCCGGGACGACCTTCTGCACACGAATTTCAAGATCATGTCAGACGTGGTGCAAAAGGTCGTGGCGCAATCGCCGGAGTGCATACTGATTGTTGTGTCCAATCCGCTCGACGCCATGGCCCAGGCGGCTTACCGGCAAGCGGGCTTCAATCGCGAGCGGGTAATCGGCATGGCAGGTGTACTGGATTCGGCCCGATTCCGGACGTTCATTGCCGATGAGCTGAATGTGAGCGTGGAGAATGTTACGGCCTTTGTGCTGGGCGGCCACGGCGACACCATGGTGCCGCTGCCCCGCTACTCGACGGTGGCGGGCATTCCTATCACGGAGCTCATTGCTCAGGATCGGCTGGAGCAACTTGTGCAGCGCACTCGTGACGGCGGTGCTGAAATCGTCAAATATCTCAAGACCGGCAGCGCTTATTATGCGCCGTCGGCGGCCACCGTGGAGATGGTCGAAGCCATTCTGAAGGACAAGAAGAAGATTCTTCCCTGTGCAGCATTTTTGCAGGGTGAGTATGGCATCGACGGCTTCTACATTGGTGTTCCCTGTAAGCTGGGGGCTGCGGGATTGGAGAAAATCATCGAGATCAAGCTGACACCAGAAGAAGATGCCGCATTGAAGAAAAGCGCAGAGGCTGTAAAGGAGCTTTGCTCTGTTATCGGCGTGTAGGCTTTCGACCCTGCTGCAACGCACAAGGCCACCCCACGGGGTGGCCTTGCCAATATCGGGCGCAGATGTTGCAGACTTTTAGGTGGATGCCCACCTTTCAACACAACTCCCGGGTGTGATCCGTTGCACAGGAATTGTAGTCCAGTTGCCAAGTTCTAGTTATTATGCCGGCGCGGCAAGGCGCTGCGCCATTTGCCAGCCCTTCTCGATTACCCTGGCAGTCACGGGATCAAGTTGAAGCGCGCTCTGATTGCGCCACTCGGCGTGCTCTGCCCAGCGCACTTCATCAGCGTCTGAACCAGCGCACAACGTCCCCCCTCGGACGCGGCAGAGATAGTCGGCAATGACATATTGGTAGCGAACTCGTTCCCCATCGCGGTGGATCCGATCCAGCAATTCCACGAGTTCAATGGGCTCAACCAGCAGACCCGTCTCTTCCTTCACTTCACGGATGACGCCCTCCAGAAGAGGCTCACCCAATTCCAGCAGGCCTCCTGGAAGAGACCAATGTCCCTTGAGAGGCTCTTTACCTCGTCGAATAAGCAGCACCCTGCCCTCTTGGATGACCACGGCTCCGATTCCCACCAAAGGGGATTGAGGGAATTCTCTCTTCATAGATTGGTATTCTAGCCGGTGACATGGCCCGGGGTGCCGTGCCTGCCGGCAATAGGGGATGTCTAACCGGGCAACGTGCTGTGAGAGAAGATTTTCAGCCAGGCTGAAATCTTATGCCGCGGCGTATCATCAAAGACAGCAGGAGGACAACAATGGCGGAGTTTACGCTGCACATTGATGGAATGCATTGCGGTTCCTGCGTTCGTCATGTGATGCAGGCTTTGGCAGCAACGGAGGGGTTGAAGATTGAGGAAGTACGGATTGGCGTCGCCCGCGTAACATGCATTGCTGGTCCCGAATCAGTGAACCAAGCAATAGACGCTCTAGCCAAAGCTGGATACACAGCACGCCTGGAGCAATAAACGGAATCGATGGCTACAGCGGCGAAGGAAACCATCACGCTACCCGTACTCGGCATGAGCTGCGCTGCCTGCCAACACCACGTTGAACAGGCCCTGCGCGCGACTGTCGGCGTGGAACAAGCGCGTGTGGATTTGATGGCGCACAAGGCTAGCATTGTTTTTGACCCCGTAGTTGCTGCGCCTGAATCCCTTGTGGAGGCGATACGAGCAGCGGGATACGATGCTGTTCTACCGCGCGCCGGAGAGTCGGCCGCTAAACCTGAAGAAAAGGCCGCGACAGCAAGAGCGGATCGCAAAGCCGGGATCACGATCTTTGCCGGAATCGTGGCCATGCTATTTGCGATGCCACTCGGCGATGACATGGGCGTTTTCGGCTTCATCGTGATGAGAATGATGCCGTGGCTCTATGTCTTTACGCCTGCTCAGATCAGCTGGTTCTTGCTCGGCCTGACGGCGGTTCTGATGGTCTGGGCTGGTCAAGGCATATACCTAAGCGCGGCACGCGGCCTGCGACATGGCACAACCAACATGAATACGCTGGTCAGCCTTGGAACTGGCGTAGCCTTCGCTTACTCCGCGTATGCAACGATTTGGCCGGCCCCGGGCCGCCATGTTTATTTTGATGCTGTCCTGCTGATCTTGGGCTTTCTTCTGCTGGGCAAGGCCCTGGAGTTCCGCGCCAAGCGTCGCGCCATGACTGCGCTGGACTCGCTGAGCCGTCTGCGCCCTGTGACCGCGCGACGCATTCGGGATGGAGTAGAGTCCATTCTGCCCCTTGCTGAAATTCAGCCAGGAGACAGCGTGCTGGTATTACCGGGCGAGCGCTTCCCTGTCGATGCGGACATCCTTGAAGGACGATCCACCGTGGACGAGTCCATGCTGACGGGAGAATCCACGCCTTTGATGCGTGAGCCTGGGAGCCGTGTTCTGGCCGGCTCTCTCAATTATGACGGGGCTTTGGTATGTAGGGCGCAGTCGCTGGGAGAAGACACGGTCCTTGCACAAATTACGCGCATGGTGGAACTCGCTCAGTCTTCGCGAGCTCCTATGGAGCGTCTCGCGGATCGCGCAAGCTCCATCTTTGTTCCTGTCGTACTGGTACTGGCTACCATCACATTTCTCGTGTGGATGATTGCGTCTCATTCTCTGGAGTTAGCTGTAGCAAACATGGTGGCAGTGCTGGTGATAGCCTGTCCATGTGCGATGGGCCTTGCCGTACCTGCCGCCCTCACAGTCGCCGTGGGCAGAGGGGCCCAGATGGGTGTGCTGTTCAAGGGCGGAGAGGCGCTGGAACGCCTTGCGCATCTGGATGCTGTGGTGCTCGACAAGACAGGAACGCTCACAGTCGGCCGGCCGTCTCTTGAGTCGATTCGGCCACTCGGGGGATACCGGGAAATTGATCTGCTGCGGATGGCCGCTGCCGTCGAGGAGCGAACGAACCATCCTCTTGCACATGCGATTGTGGAGTATGCGCGGGAACGCGGACTCACTTGGTCACCTGCAGAACATGTGCAAATCCTGCCGGGGAGAGGCGTGACAGCCACAGTGGAAGAGTATGACTGCATGATCGGCAACGAGGCGCTGTTTCGAGAATATTTCCTCTCATTGCCGGATGGAATCTCTCCGCCACGACCCGGCTACACGCGCCTATGGATGGCCCTGAACGGACAGATGGCAGGCGCTTTTGACACGCGTGATACGCTTCGACCGGACGCGGCGGAAGCCGTTGCTGCTCTAAGACGCGAGGGATTGCGCGTACTGATGTTGACGGGAGATAGTGCGGGTGCCGCGGCCCCCATCGCGAACCAGGCAGGGATTGACGAGGTGGAGGCAGGACTGACACCCAGCGACAAGCTCGCGAAGATTCGTGCACTACAGGAGAGTAGCCTGCGCGTTGCCATGGTCGGCGATGGCGTCAATGATGCTGCCGCCATGGCGCAGGCAGACGCCGCAATTGCCATGGGCTCGGGGACTGACCTCGCCCAGGAGGCTGGCGATGTTGTGCTGCTGCGTACGCAGCCGGCTTTGGTCCCTGCCGCTTTGGCTCTGGCGAGAAGCACATTCGCAGTAATGCGCCAGAATCTGCTTTGGGCAATGGGATACAACATCCTGGGCATTCCGATCGCGGCCGGCGTTCTCTACCCGGCATTTCACATTCTGCTGACACCGTGGGTTGCGGCCGCCGCGATGGCACTTAGCTCCGTCAGTGTTCTCTCAAACAGCCTGCGGCTGCGGAGTTGGCACCAAGCGTCCTTGCACTCAGGAAGGCGCGTTAAACTAGCCTGAGAGCTTGCCTGTGCGTATCCTGACCCGCTACATTCTCGGCGAAATCCTGTCGCACACACTGATCGGCTGCGCGCTTTTCACCTTCATTCTCTTCATGCCGCAGCTCCCGCGAATCCTCGAGGCCGTGGTCCGCAACAGTTCCACTTTTACAAATGTGATGGAGGTATTTCTATTCACCCTCCCGAATTTGTTCCGGGTCACGATTCCCATGGCCGTTCTGGTTGGAATTCTTCTGGGACTGAGCCGACTCGCGGCGGATAGTGAAGTGATTGCGATGCGCGCATCTGGGCTCGGGATTGGATATTTCGTCTGGGTGGCCTCCATCGTAGCAGTTTCCGGCACGGCGCTTGGGCTATTGAACTCAGCCTACGTTGCTCCTCGCGCCAACCAGGCGATTCTGGACATGCAGCATGAATTGGAGACATCGCAAGCCTCCTTTGAGATTCAGCCGCGCGTCTTTTATGAGGACTTTCGCAATCGAGTCTTATACATCCAAGATGTACGCGGAGGAACAGGAGCCGCCAACTGGCGTCAGGTCTTCATGGCTGACGTCAGCAACCCGAGCACCCCACTCATTACAACTGCCGCATCAGCGACGGTGGTAAGCGATTCGTCCCAGGTGTTGCTAATGCGCTTGCGTGACGGGTCAGAACACGAAACTTCAGCCGGAGAGTCACAACAATACAACATCTCCACCTTCACAAGCACAGATCTTCCCTTGACCCTTAATCAGCAAAGCGACGTGCACCTCGGGCGCATGGATACCGCTATCTACGCCTTGCCCATGTCTGCGCTTGAAAAGCGCACGCATGGCGCCGATGCCCAGCGCTTTCTGATCGAACTGCACACAAGATTTGCATATCCAACTGCCTGTCTCGTATTGATGCTTGTGGGCGTACCCTTAGGGCTTGTCTCGCGCCGTGGCGGCAAGAGTTCCGGCATTGTTTTTACAATTTTGCTTGTCTTGCTTTACTACATTCTTTCGTACACCGGGATCGCCCTCAGCAAGCAAAATAAGCTACCGCCATTCCTAGGGGTCTGGCTTGCGAACATTCTGTTCGCCGCGGTCGGCATCTTCCTGCTGTGGCAGATGGCCAGTGGGGGGCGCTTCTTGAACGCACTTACTGCCCTCTCTGCACGAATCTCGACGATGCGCCCAACGGTCAGACAGCGGACAGGATACTTTACGCGGCTGATCTCGCGAGTGCAGGCCAAAGGCCCAAGGAGTCCGTCCCGCGGAAGCTTCCCGCGCATTCTGGATGGTTACGTCATCCGTGAATTTCTTGGAACATTCCTGCTGGTTCTCGTAAGCTTTGTGATGTTAATGCTAGTCTTCACTTTTTTTGAGCTGGTTGGTGACATTCTACGCAATCGAATTTCGCTCATTACGGTTGGGGATTACCTGCTGAATCTCACACCAAGCATGATTTATCAGATCACTCCGTTGGCCGTGCTAATCGCCGGACTGGTGACGTTTGGTGTTCTCAATAGAAACAGCGAAATCGTAGCCATGAAGGCTACGGGGATCAGTCTCTACAGGCTGATTGTTCCCATTGTCTGTATCGCCGCGATACTGACAGTGAGTCTTTTCCTTTTCGACGAGTTTTATTTGCCGCAAGCAAATCGCAGGCAGGAAGCCTTGCGAAGTACCATCAAGGGCCGTCCGCCGCAAACATTTTTGCATCCTGAGCAGAAGTGGATCTTTGGTCAGACTCGTCCGGGCGAGCCTGCTCATATCTTCTATTACCAGTTCTTCGATCCCGACAGAAACGAGTTCGCCAATCTCTCAGTCTTTGAATTTGACCCATCAACTTTTTCGCTTTCACGTAGGATTTTTGCCGCGCGCGCATTCTGGGATAGTGATGCGCACGCATGGCGCTTTCAAAATGGATGGGAGCGCGAGTTCGACGGCGCGAGTGTGACGCGATTCACGGAATTCAAAAGCACATCCTTTGCCGAAATTCACGAAGAACCCGGCTACTTCAAGAAGGAAAGCCTACAGTCGCAAGAAATGAATTTTGAGCAACTGAAACACTACATCAATGACCTTCGGGAGAGCGGATTTGACACGATGCGGCTGCGCGTTGCGCTGTGGCACAAACTGGCATATCCACTCATCGCCGTTGTGATGGCAGTGCTGGCGATACCCTTTGCGCTGTCCATGGGCCGCCGAGGTTCACTGACGGGAGTTGCGGTGGCTATTGCTGTTGCCCTTGCCTATTGGGTTATCGATGGGCTCTTTGGAGCAATGGGAAGCGTAAACTATCTTCCTGCCGCTCTCGCCGCATGGGCCCCCGTCGTGCTTTTTGGCCTCACCGGGGGCTATTTGCTTCTGCGCACCCCCACTTAATAGAGACCACCCTCAGCAGCCGATCAGTCTTCAATGGAGAGCCATAGCCCTTACAATTAGGGCATGCTTCGCGACCTTAGTCCGCTCTTCAAGTACATGCATCGCTACCGCTGGGGATACCTTCGAGGCATGCTTTGCGTGGTATGCACGAACGCGGTTTGGGTACTGTTTCCGAAGGTGTTGCAGGCTGCCATCGATGGTCTCGACCAGGGTATTACCCGCCAGCGAGTTCTTCATTTCGCAGGTCTGCTCGTAGCCATTGCGCTTGTGAAAGGGATATTTCTCTATGCGCAGCGTTGGATCCTGATCGGAATTTCCCGCGAAATCGAATTTGACCTGCGCAATGACCTCTTTCGTAAGCTGGAGTTGCAGGACACAGGTTTTTACCAGCGCTTCCGCACGGGCGACATTATGGCGCGGCTCACCAATGATTTAAATGCCGTACGGATGTTGCTGGGGCCTGCGCTCATGTACAGCGCCAACACCATTTTCTTCACCGTGGGCGCTCTCTTCTTCCTGCTGCACATCAGTCCATTCTTGACCCTGGTAGCATGGGCACCCATGCCACTGGCCAGCGTACTCGTTCAGTACTTCGGCCGGAAGATTCACGATCGATTCGAGCGCATTCAGGAAAGTTTCTCTGAAATTTCTTCCCAGGCACAGGAAAACTACTCCGGAGCGCGCCTAGTGCGCGCCTTTGCCCGCGAAGACTCTCAGATGAAGCAGTTTGAGCAACTGAACCGGCGGTACATTGCCCGTGCACAGCGACTTGTTCAGTTGATGGGAATGTTATGGCCGACGCTGGAATTCATCCTCGGCATTTCAATGATTATCACACTGCTGGTTGGAGGGCACGAAGTCATCGCGCACAGAATTACGCCGGGAGAGTTTGTTGCCTTCAATACATATATGATCCTGCTGATCTGGCCCATCATCGCAGTAGGCTGGGTTGTGAATCTGTTTCAACGGGGCACCGCTTCCGTAAAACGAATTGACGAACTACTGCGTGCACATCCGGCGATTGATGATAGTGCAGCGGATCAGGCGGTTCCGGCGGATGCTTTGCTGAAGGGAGAAATTGAGTTTCGGCATTTGAACTTCGGCTATAATTCGACGCCCGTGCTCCACGACATCTGCCTTCGTATTCCGGCGGGCTCAAGCCTGGCGATTGTAGGCCCGACGGGCGCAGGGAAGTCAACGCTCGTGAGCCTGATTGCACGTTTATATGAGGCGCCTGAAGGCTCTCTCCTGATAGACGGCCGGCCCGTTCGGTCATTTCCACTCGCCGTTTTACGGCGAAATATTGGGATGGTGCCGCAGGAGACTTTCCTCTTCAGTGAGACGATCGCTGAAAATTTGGCTTTCGGAGCTCCCAGCGCAAGCAGGGAGGAACTGATGGAAGCGGCTGAAGCGGCACATATCCGCCAGGAATTCCAGGAGTTTCCCAAGGGGTTTGATACTGTTGTCGGCGAGCGCGGCGTTACCTTGTCAGGTGGGCAAAAGCAACGCGCCGCGATTGCCCGAGCCCTGCTGCGTAGGCCGTCCATTCTGATTCTGGATGATGCACTAGCTAGTGTTGACACCTACACCGAGGAGCAGATCCTTGGCGGACTTCACAGCTACACAATGACAGCAACAACCATCCTCATTTCACACCGAGTTTCCACGGTGCGCGGAGCAGACCAGATTGCAGTGCTGGACCACGGCCGCATCGTTGAGTTAGGAAAGCACGAAGAACTGCTAGCGCTGAATGGCTATTACGCCGGGCTTTACCAGAAACAGCAACTGGAAGAGGAACTGACAGTTGCCGGCTGATGATGAGGAAGATTGGAGACTGAGACAGCAGTCTTGAGGCTCCGGGCTGATGTTCTGCCTTTATATCGATCCCTGCTGAAGATGATCGCGCCAGGCCGATTGTCACTCCACGCCGAGGACCTTCACGATTACCCGCTTGCGCCTTTGGCCATCAAACTCTGCATAAAACACACGCTGCCAGGTTCCCAAATCAAGTCTGCCATTGGTGACTGGCAAGGTTGTCTCATGGTGCAGTAGCAGTGACTTCAAATGCGCGTCTCCGTTATCCTCGCCTGTCCGGTGATGCTTGTAGTCGGGCCGCGCCGGAGCCAATTCGTCTAGCCATTTGCTGATGTCTTGAATGAGGCCACTCTCCAGGTCATTCACGTATACCGCAGCGGTGATATGCATTGGGGACACGAAGCACAAACCGTCCCTCACACCGCTTCGCCTCACAATTTGCTCAACTTCGTCGGTGATATGCACCATTTCACGGCGTTCTGTTGTTTCAAAAACAAGGTATTCCGTATGGCTTTTCACACGTATAGTGCCCCCCTATTTTCTAATTTACATTCGGCTGCACAAGTTGATGCAGCAAAAGCGTGAAGGCGCAACGATAGTACATGGAGTGCAAACGACTGTACAAATGCATGCGCTTCACCATAGCCTATTCTTCAGGGACTGCGTGACACATATGCCTACATCGGACGCCCAGGATCTCTTTGAGCAGGGCCTTGAACTACTGGCAGCCGGCAAAGCAGAAAAGGCGGTGTGCGCATTTCGGGCGGCTATCAGCTTTGACGCAACGCACTACGATGCACACCATGGGCTCGTCCGTGCGCTAAGGGAGTCGGGTCAACTTGAACAAGCTGTGGGTGCCGCTTTAGCACTCACTGCCCTGACGCCGGGTGACCCACTTGCACACACAGCGCTATCCATTGCACTGCAGCAGGCTGGACATATCCGGGAAGCAGAAGCCGCCGCAGCGCGTGCGCGGATTCAGGAATGGAGAATCCAACTTCAAGCCCATCCGCAAGAGGATGCCGCGCAGTGAAAGAGGTTCCTCATGTCGGCGCTGCTTTACGCTTAAGGCGCATATATAACCGGCTGGTGAGAGTCTATGGTCCGCAGAATTGGTGGCCGGCAAAATCTGCCATTGAAGTGGTAATTGGCGCCTATTTGACACAAAATACTTCCTGGCGCTCTGTCGAGATCTCGCTCGATAATTTGCGCAACGCCGGGGTCATGAACATCCAGGGCCTGCGCACCATCGGGACGGAAGACCTGAAGCTGCTGATTCGCCCGTCAGGCTTTTACTCCCGTAAGGCTGCGGCTCTAAAGGCTTTCATCACTCTTCTTGACAACGAATTCTCAGGCTCATTGGAAACCATGAGCGAACAGCCAACCCCGCTGGTTCGCTCGAAGCTATTGTCCCTGCCGGGGGTAGGCCCGGAAACCGCTGATGCAATACTGCTCTACGCACTCGAACACCCGGTCCCTGTTGCAGATGAATACCTGCGGCGCATCGTGGAGCGTCACGATCTGCTTGTACCACCTGCCAGAGGGAAGCGTGCAAGCTATGACACACTAGCCGAACTTTCCGAGCAAGCCTTTGCTGATCAGCCTCTTCGCAACCGCATTGAGCACTTCAACGAGTTTCACGCGCTTACTGTGGCTGTGGGTAAGGCTCATTGCGGCCGTACTCCAGATTGTGCCCATTGCCCTCTAGCCGATGACCTGCACCAGAGTACGAGCAAATAGAGCGCACTAATAGCACATAAATCTTTTTATTACAGAGAGATAAACCTTCCAAAGCTATGTGCTGTTCTGTTACAGGAGCACTGCTCCATTATGAGGCTGCGGAATCGCTTCCCGACGTATTCGCACATTGAGCGCAAGGCTACGCTGCATAGTGAAAATTCTGAATGAGAAAAAAATACATCACTGAGGAATTTTTACACAGACAAAATGATGCAACAGTGGCCTATGCCCCGATGGTGTCGGGAAAACAGTCTCTAAAGTCATATGCTCCTACAGCGGGATGTCATAGATGAAAGACGGCAGTTTGGCACCGGAATTGCTTTTCCTGTTTATGTCAATCTATGCCCGTCAATGAGCTGATTCTCTGCAGGGGGCTCAACAAAAATCAGTAGGGCTATCACCCTCCTCGCAGGCTTTTGTGTGTTTAATTTGTTAACGCACTGATTGCTTACGGGAAACAAATAGTGTAACTGATTTGCTAATAATCAGTTATTGAGTAATCTTCCAAAACGAGCATTTTTGACCTCATTTTAGGGCACAATTTGCTGAGAACTCGGTTTCAATCTTTACTAACGCTAAGACAAACCGAGCTTTATGTAGGCCACACTGGGGTAATGCGAGTCAGGACTTTAGTAACCTCCACCGGAAATGCAAAGCGCAGTATGCTAGCCAGCATTCGGTGAACCACTCAGAACTCGCGCTGAGAAAAGCCTGGATTCGACATCTAGGCGCGTAAGGGCTTACAACATGAAGGGATCATCCGTACTCCTCCGCTCCATCTGCCGTAACATCGCCGCAGGAAAATTGTCCTGCTCCACTCAACCATGCAATCTTGACCACAAACCTAGCCGGTTGAATCAGCAGGGCCAAAGTAGCTCTCGATGCCAGAGAGCGTTAGCTTGGCGCCTTGGATTGCTCATAGTTGCATTAGGATCCTTGGGAATTGCGGGCTGCGGAACATTTGTTGGTACTCCCAATAACGCAGCGGCAGCTGGGCTCTTGATCGCTCTCCCGAATAATGTCGACTTCGGCTCGGTCCCAGTTGGCCAAACAGCGACGGCAACTGTCAGCTTAATCAATAAGAGTGCAGATCCAATTGAGATTTCACAGCTGACCTTTACTGGGCAGTCCTTCTCCATCTTGGCCCCCGGAAGCCTTCCAATTACTATCGCTGCAGGAAGCACGCTGAAAATGACAGTGCAATTCGGGCCTACAACCTCGGGCGCCGCGCAGGGGGACCTGAACATCACAAGCAACCTTTCCCCTAGTCCAGCCGCTGTAGTGAGTCTGAAGGGCAAAGGTACGGCAAACGGTGGCGGGTCTGCCGGGGGTTCTCCGACGCTGAGTATCAATGCGACGGCAATCTCATTTGGGGATGTTACGTTGGGCACCACGTCTACACAGACGGTGACACTAACTTCGACGGGAACAACATCGCTGACCATCAACTCCGCTACGATCACCGGTGCCGGATTCAGCGTTTCGGGAGCAACGTTCCCCGTGAGCTTGAAGAGCGGCCAGTCCTTGTCACTGAATGTACAATTCGATCCAACTGTTGCAGGCACGGCTTCTGGTCAACTGACAATCTCCAGCAATTCCTCGACGAGTGCGACAGATGTCGTCAGTCTGAGTGGCAACGGCGTTGCGAGCAGTTCTGGAACTTCCTACCAGGTGAACTTGAGCTGGAACGCGCCTGTTAACTCAACGGATCCGGTTGCCGGCTACAACATCTATCGTGCGCCGTCAGGGACCTCCACATATCAATTGGTGAATTCTGCGCAAGTCGCTCTTACACAATACTCGGACCAGTCAGTGCAAAGTGGCGCATCCTATGATTACATCGTGCGAAGCGTGGACGCATCCGGGGTTGAAAGTACTGCGTCGAACATGGCAAATGTCGCGGTTCCATAGCTGAATTCTCAGGCTTGGATTGAAGGCATGTCCGCATGCAACTACAATCCGTGCACTACGGCTCAAAGGATATGATTCCTTACTTAGGACTAGACGAATAATGGATCAGGCCCAGAGTCGACTGAACCAACCGAGAAACAGAAACAGGGTGCCGCTTTAAGCAGCACCCTGTTTCACCATGCCGTGCATGGTTAAGACTTGGGCTTCGGCGGGAAGTCTTTCAATAGTTTTTTGATTGCCTTGTTAATATTCTTCTCTTGCTTGTCTGGTTTTGCCTTTGGATCGAGCGTCTTGCTAACAACGCCTCTCCATACGAGCTCCTTGTTGGCAGGATCATACATATCGAGCGCAATCTGACCTATGTAGATTGTGGATGTAGAACCGGTTGTCCAACCTCCGCCCCCACCACCATATCCGTACCTACCCCAGCCCGGCCCATAACCCCACGACGAGTTATAGGACGAAAACTCCTTCTCCTGCCCAACGGCCCCTTGGTAACCTATCAGCAAGTCGGCAGTTTTTCCATCATTTTTAGTAAGCCCTTTTGTTGCGAGTTGAGCGTCGACCGCATCCTTGATATTTTTGTCGACGATATTATTGAAGACTGTGGCGCCCTTTATCTCAACCCATTTGTAGGTCTTGAACTTCGAAAAATCTATGTCCTTGTCGTAGTTGTAACGAACATCCTGTGCCCAAGCCGTCCCTAACGCTAATGCGGACAAGGCAATTGTAGCCAAGAAGATACTCTTTTTCATTGTTGAGTCTCCAATCTTCCAAGGATGATTGAGTCGCAAATCGATTGCCAGAGGTGAACTCTATTAGCCCGAGAAAGATTAAAAGTGTCCGTCACAATCTACGTTTCAACTGCAATTCCAGCTTGCATCGATCACGCGCACTACAAGAAGCACCAACTGACTACCGGCTAAGCTTTTCTCCCTTAAACATGCTGTATCTGCTTTCTCCCCCAGCTAAGGAATGAGTGGGATCGCCGAAGCAAGTTGTACATTCAGGATCATCGTCAATCGATTGTCAACCTGGTAAAACTTCGCGGCACGTTTTGCGCCTAGCGCTTCTTCAAACTTCGGGAAGTACTTCTTCCTCAATGCTTGTGATTCGTCTTCCACCTGAAGCATCTTCTCAGTCAGATTCTTGGCATTCGCATCCGTCATCGAGTCGAGATTTTGTGCGTAATCCGTGATTATGGCAAACCGCTTTTCTGCAAGTGCTCGTTGCTCGCCAGCGTAGGCCTTGTAGATCGGCCAGAATGCAGTCCCCTCTGCTTCAGTAAACTGCATCGTTTCTTTGATGATGTCATCTTTGGCTGCCTGAATGTCCTGACGGATCAGTTGGATATCGCTGTCCGAGAGAGGCTTAACGGTAACCTCCGCGACTTGTGCGTTAAGTGCCAAGCCGCTAAAGAGAAAGAATGCAAGAGCCACACATCGCGTATTCACTGGTTCCTCCAGTCCGATACTTTGATCACGGTCGCGTCCAGCATCTACCCGAACCTACGTCTGGAAAGTGCACGATGAAACCGCCAGACTATGTTCGCTTTGCTGGCTGATCTTTCGGAACTGCACAAAATACTAGTAGATGCTAGTCTTGGGCTGTTAACCCCTTTCCAAGGTCCAACAGAGAACATCTCAGCAGGGAGTTGATCGCTCCCTACAAAACGTTCGTAGAAATGTCCCGTTTGCAGGCGCACTCAAGCATCAGTCAGTAATGATGCTAAGTATAGAAATGTTGGAATGGATCACTACGTAACGGAGGCTGCGCTCATCTCACCGATCATCACCTCTCCATCGAACAAGGTGATGACGTTCACCGCCGCATCATGAAAGATTGCGCCGACCATCAGCAGACGACCATTCGGCCGGTTAAGGCATGTATTGCTAATCGAGGATAGATACCAATTGCGTTATAGGCCGATGACATCTGGGCTATATTGACCAATCGGCGCATTGGGAATAAAGACCTTATCGTGCAGTACTGTCTCAATTGCAGTGCGAAGGTCTGAATTCATTCGCGCCTTGAAAACATAACCAGACGCTCCAGCATCAAATGCAGCCCGGATAAAATCCAACTCCTCGTGGACCGTAAGAAATACGATCTTCGAGCGGCAGAGTTCAGACCTCAACAGACGTACAACTTCGAACCCGTTCATTTCTGGCATGGAAATGTCAAGCACGACGACATCAGGCTTCAATCTCAGCACCTCTGCCACGACGGCATGAGCATCTTCCAGCGCTGCAACCACCTGATAATCGTTTTGGAGTATGCGCTTTACGGTTTCCAGCATCTCTGGATTATCATCCGCTATTAGCACGCGATGCCGCTCAGTCACAGTAACCCCCGTGAGTTCACACTTCAGAACCCCACAGGGAACATGCTAAGTGACAATCCATTACCAGGAAACCAGTAAAATTAATGGTACGTCCTCGTTAAAACTCCAGCACTATTGCGGCGAGATCATGTGATGCCTTAATGCATATTCAATCAGTGAAGCACTATTCCTCGCCCCTAGAATATCCATAATCCTGTACTTATGAAATGCCACAGTTCCAGGCCTGAGTTGAAGAATACACGCAATCTCCTTCATGGATTTCCCTTCTGCCAGCAATTGCAGAACTTCCCGCTGACGGCTGGAGATGTGTTTCTCCTCGTGATAAGTAGCGCCTGATCTCAGAAGAAATTCAACTGTGTCCCTGGTGATTAGGGGCGAGAGATAGGATTCTCCGCGTACAACGCGACGGACAGCAACCTGCAGCTCTTCGGCGCTGCACTGCTTTAGGACATACCCCGATGCGCCACGCCTGAAAGCCTCTGCCGCCACATCGGCGCCAAGTGACATGGTCAGGTAGACGAGTTTGATTGCCCGGTTTCTGTCCTTGAGCATACCGCCTGCATCCAGCCCGTTTAGCTGCGGCATGGATATATCCAGAACCACCACATCAGGCCGCAGTTCCGACGCAGCCTTCAATAATTCTCGCCCATCACAAACCAATGCGACTACGTTGAATTCTGGTTCGAGAAGATTCTTGCACGCCTCAGCAAGTAGCTTGTGGTCGTCAGCAATGATTACACGCGTTCGATGGTCCATCATGACTATCTCCTCAGTGCACGAATTACAGATGTCAATCCCTCGTATAGCCCTTATAGTCACTGTGATCGCACATCTAGCGACACTGCATGATCCCGACAATGAAGAATAACATGTGCAGGATCACACTCAATTATGGAGCCTTAGGCTGCCACACACGCAGTCAGCTTTGTTCCCGCCCCTGGCCGCGATGCAATCGCAAATCGTCCTCCCACCAGATTCAACCTTTCGCGCATACTCAGAAGGCCGAGTCCTGCTTCATAATCTGTCTTCTCTGCGTCGAACCCCTCACCATTGTCCCGCACTACAAGAATCACCTCTTCTCCGATTGCTTGGAGCTCAACGATAACCTGTGTAGCATGGCTGTGCTTCCCTACATTTTGAAGCGCTTCTTGCAAAACCCTGTACATGCATAGAGACTTCGAGCGATCAAGCGCTGCTGGCAGGGGCTTTACCTGATAATCAATGTCGATTCGATACTGCTCAGCGAAATCGCGGCACAGCCGTTCAGCTGCAACTGCCAACCCAAGAAAGGCAAGCTCCGACGAGTGCAGACGATGAGACAAGTTACTGATATCTGTTCCCAGTGCCTTGATCCTTCTGTACAGATCGTGAACGTCCGAACGCGGCATGTGTTCCGGATCCGCTTCATCAGAAACAATGCGTTGGGCAAGAACGCATAGCAAGGCAGCTTCTTGTCCAATATGGTCGTGGAGCTCTCTCGCAATTCGCCGGCGCTCGTCCTCTTGTGTCGTAATCAAACGTCTGCTTAGTTCCCGAAGCATACGCTCTGACTCGCGGCCCTCTGTAACGTCCGATGTAATCCCGATGACTTTTAGTAGTGTTCCTTCTGGATCAAAAACAGCTCTTCCAGATTCCTCTAGCCATACTGTTCGTCCGTTCCGATGCCGAATGCGGAAGACAGCCTTGTAATCCGGCTTTTCTGGCGTGAGTGAATTAAGGCAATTTATGTATTTCTGCCGATACTCGGGTTGAATTCTTTCGATCAACGCGTGTTTGGTGTGCGCCATATTATCGTCCAGGAGGTAAAGCGTATTTACGCTCTGCCCTGACCACTGGACCAAATCAGTCGCAACATCCCACTCGAACGAATACATGTGCCCAGATTCGATTGCGATGCGAAGACGCTCCTCACTCTCCTGCACAGCTTTAATGGCGCGTTTGCGATCAGTGATATCCAGGCTTACTCCGATCATGCACGGTTCACCATTGATATTGATGAGGGCGGCCGATCCGCTAGCCTCACGGACCTCGCCATTTTTGGTGCGATAAAGGATCTCGCGATTACGAACATCCCCGTTCCAGATAATATCCTTGATGATTTCCATGCGCTGCTCTGGTTTAACCCAAAGCCCTATATCGAGTGGAGTCTTACCGATGATCTCATCACGACCATAGCCGGTTGCCTCAATGAAGGCATCATTTACCTCAATGTAGCGATGATCTCGAATGCTCGTAAGCGCAATTGCCAAAGGGCTTTCCCGAAATACTTTTTGAAACTTCTCCTCTGACAATCGTAAGGCTGTCTCCATTTCTTTACGATTCGTAATGTCATGTCCGAAGATGCATATTGCCTGGATCTGGCCATTACGAACTATGCTACTAGCGAAGAATTGCAGGGTTTTGCGTATAGATGGAAACTCACAGCACCGTCTTGCGTTCCCGTTCTCCACGACCTCTCTGTAGAACTCGTTCCACCACCCTGCCGCCTCAGGGGCAATCTCCTCCGGAGGCATCCCTGACATCGGGTGAATTCCATGGGCACTGAAAATCACTTCCGCAAATGCCTTGTTAAAGGTAACCAGACCGAATCGCAGAGGATCAACAAGGGCCATTGAATCCGGGGATGATTGGATCAACGACAACAACTGGTCGCGAGACTTTGCCAGTTCTTCTTCTCTCGCCTTTCGTGCATGAATATCAAAAACCATGCCAGATAGTTGCAGTGGAGTACCCGTTCTATCCCTTCGTGCAACCTTGCCACGCATCTGATACCACTTGTAGCGACCGTCTTTTGTGCGCAATCTGAATTCGCAATCCAGCATCGGAGTCTTCCCGGCCAAATGTGACTTCAATGCAGATTCATACCCTGCCTTGTCTTCAGGATGAAGCAAGCTCTTGACATGCTCATGCCCCTTGCGTGAATCGGTGGCCAAATATCCCAGGGACGCCAGCCATGCATCCGAGATGCATATCTGCCCTGATGCTATATCCCAGGTTCCAAAACTCTCGGTAGTCGATTCAAGTAGGGATTCCAACTGATGTTCTCGCCGAGAATTCCGCCCCACAGGATGCCTTGCATGTATCGGCTTTATGCTTTGCGTAAATTTCCTATGATTGGTTTCTTTACTTTTCATCGCACACGTAACCTGCATCATACTCAGCCTAGTGCCCCGAATCGAAACTAAGTAGACCACTCCGTTTCATATTCAGGGTGCTTCCGCAGCCGCTACTCAATTAACCACTTGCCTATACAGCCTGCAGTGCAATACTTAAATGCACGTCTTTCCTAAACCCCCATCTCTGGTGTTGACTAAGTGTAGCCTGATTCCACTCCATAAGGAGTGACATTTCCGTAATGAAGTCAACATGACATTCCTGTAATTATCTTTCACATATTTAGTAGCATGCATGTCATGTGACATGGGTCACATTGCTAGATGTAAATCATTATTTGTGTTTATGCATATAACTAAATAGCTGCTCGTTGCGACAGGGCCGATTTCAATACATATCCGTTATCTCTTTACAAGACCATGGCTTAACGCCGGGAAGACCGGGACAGAAACGGCCTTCCCGACGCTACTACTGCCATCCACGGTTCGCACTAGCGCGTCGCATCAGACCACCTTATGCGATACCTTCCGAAATGCACGAATTGCAAAAGATCCCACAAGAATCATTACGCCGATGAGCCCGATCAATGGCAGATTGCTTCCTGTCGCAGGCAGTTCAGCGACCTCGGTAGTGGCTGGAGCGGGCGTAGGCTCGCCAGTTGCAATGAGAATAGGTTCACCAGCTGGCGGCGCAGGAGGCGGTGGAGGCATATGCCCTGTGATGCTGGCCTTTGCCTCTACCTCAGTGACCGGCTCCTCGACAACCTTGGTTGCTGTTACCTTCATTCCCTTTTTCAAACCCCATGCATCAACCTCTTGTCCATTGACCATGAATTTCTGGCCCTTGGGAATTTCGAAGGATTGATTCTCGCCATTTTCCAAGGTCAGAATTACGCTAAGTGGTGGATTTACATGCCAGACCTTTCCTGTCACGTGCTTCGTGGTCACAATCACTTTAGGAGTTGTGGTCGTGACGATCGTCCTCTGCAGGTGCATGCCAGGCTTCAATTCATGAATCCCAACCTCCCTGCCTTCCACTGTGGCGCGGGCACTCTCTGGCACATTTGCAATATGCCGGATTGAGCCATCTTCCATCTTGAGCACGAGATCGTTCCCAGAGACGGCAATGACTTCCGCACGCTCGACCTTGACTTCTTGAGCAGACTCTCCTGCCTGCTCTTGTGTTGTTGTTTGAACCTGTGCACTCATCTTGACGGCAAAGGCGAGTCCAATCGCCCCGACTGCAAGAATCATCACCGCTCGCATACAGCCTGTTCTTGCGTTCATTGTGTATTCTCCTTGGTTCCTGAAGCAGTGGCTTGCAGACTTGCCTTAGCAGGCTCGTTCTGCGTGTTGTATTTGTCCCTAAGAGATGCGTGGACAATGTATCTCTTTGGGGCACTCCCGACGAAGTAAAACGGATAGCACGTAACCAGGGTCAATGCGGATCCCGACTCGTTCTTCAGTACGCTCACATCTTCTCTGCCAACTACCCTGATCCAATCAATGATGTATGTCTGCGTACCAGTAACAGTCTCAATCTCCAATGTGTCACCAACACTGACATCCTTTAGGCCCCGAAAGAATCCATCACGATGGCCCGCAATCCCAACGTTTCCCGATTCTCCCAGATGGGCAGTACCAACAATTCTCCCCAAACCGCGGTTTAAAACTAGATCATCGGTGCCCTCATAAACAGGTACTTCCAAACGGAGTTTATCCATCTTCAGAAGAGCGAGAGGTTTGTCTATACGTTCGTTGTACGTAGCCTCATAAGCCTCGATTCGTTGGCGTGACCATAGACTAAAGTCAACAGGCTTCTTATTCACCAACCAACTCGATTCCTGGCCGGCGGGATACACAATACCAGCGTGGAACCTCGCGACTTCCCATTGCGAATAGATCCTTCCACTCACATAAGTAGTTACTGAGATCCCAACAAGGATCAGTCCAACAATGAGCAAAGCGCGTTCGAACCATTTCAGATTAGCGATGCGTATCCTCATGCGATAACAGCTACGCGTTCCCATGAACTTGTCTTCTTGACTCTCAAGAATGGAGACGTAGTCTTCGTTCATGCGCAGAGTAATTCTTCCGTACCGTCAACACGAACTGCCAAAAATGCTAGCTATTGCTGCAATTCTCATCGAGGAAATAGGGCAGCGTGATCCCTGGGGAAATCAATAAATGTGTAGAGTCTAACAACTATGTGGCACATCGCTGCTAGCAATAGATAAGCCCTATGATGGGAAACAATTGCGCATAGGCACGCGAACAACTCTATATTGAGAGAGGATTTTGACTATACATCTAGCGCCTCGATGGTGTGGTCACTCGGAAAACGTTGTATCCCCAACCAGCAATATCCAGATAAAGTCCACGTTCTGACAACTCCTCTCCGTCTCGCTCATAGACATCGTGTCCCATGATGTCTTCAAAGCGCACAGATAGGCCCCGGAGATCTTCGAAGGGAATTTGGAGATAGCACTGGCTCTGATTGGGTGCATAGTTGACGACCACTATGACTCTGTCATGTGATTGGTCTGTCCATGCGAAGCAGATAAAGCAATCGGATGTCCAGTTCCCTTCCCATGCCGCAGAACACTCGAGCAGTGACCACGTACCGTTGCGAATGACTGGTAGGTTTACGCATGTAAGCAGGCTACTGTAGAACTCACTTAAGGCGACATCGACCGGCTCATCAGGTCGCCGGCATAGGTGGACAGGCACCTTCTTCTTTCTCCCCTCGAATTGCCCATCGTGGAAGAACCGAAGACCAGAGCATAGAAACGTCAGAATTGCAGAAGCGCGATGCTGGTCAGGCGGAAACACAGCCGCTGCGCGAGGTTCGTCATGGTTCTCGAGGAAACGCACCAACTTGCTCTGGAAGCCCATATCAGCACGGAAGTGATCACGAACTGATCGCGCATATCCTTTGCGAAGACGATCATATAACCGCTTGTCATAAGTGTAGTTGAAGCCTTGCTGCTGCAGCATCCATTCAAGATCCCAATACACTTCGGCCATGAACAGGAAACCAGGGTTCTCGTCCCGCACACACTGAATCGCTCGGGGCCAGAATGGCTCTGGTCTCAGTCCCCATGTCCGCTCGAATACCTCGGGAAGGATCAGCATTGCCATGTCGCAGCGAACTCCGTCACAGTGTCTCGCTATCTTCTTGAGTTCACCGATCATTGTTTGTTGTAAGGATGGCTCCGCATAATTTAATTGAATGGTGTCAGGCCAGCCATCGAAATAGGGGTCACGTCCGTAGGCGAATATATGAGGTCCACTAGAATTTTCCATCTGAATATAGTTTTGCGGTTCATTACGCAGCTTTGCCTCAGTGCCATGCATGTAATATTCCGGATGCTGACTCACCCATTCATGGTCAGGTGCAGTGTGGTTTGGCACGAAGTCAAGAAGCAGTTTCATCCCGTGCGCATGAATTCGATCACAGAGGCGATCGAGAGCCGCATTTCCACCAAGATCGGTGTGAACCTCATACTTGGTGACTGCAAAACATGATCCGCACACATCAGCCTCGGTGAAATCAGGGAGAAAGTCCCGAAACTCGCGTTGCCACTGCTCGTTTTCTTTCGATACCCTGCAACCTGCTTCGCCTGTCTGCCATACTCCAAGGAGCCATACCCAATCGAAACCTAGTTTCGCGAAATGATCGAGATCCTTGTCGGGAATGTCGTCCAGCGTCGCTGGCCGCCCGAGTGCACTGCTGAGTTCTTGCATCAGCACGCGAGTATTGATTTGATAGAGAGACGGGTAAAGCGCGGGTCCTCTCTTGTTTACGATTGATGTGCAACCGTGCTCCTGCATCGAAACCTCATATTCCAATTTCGAGGACATTGGATCACCACCCGCCCATAGATTAGTCACGCGATGATGTGTGCCTAGGTGGTACTGGCCTTTCACCACTTCACAAAAGCCTACGACCCAACTAGCTTGCATTCGACTAGCAGAAATTGCAGTGATCACGTCCGACTATGCGTGCGAGGAAATAGCGTGGGCTAATATTATTTCTTCAGAAGCTCTCGCCAAGGCCCATACTGAAGGTTCTTCCATTTTTGCCCCATGCAAAATCAGCGCGAAGATTCACATGATACTTGCTGCTCAGCACAAAGCGGGGGCCCACGCCACCGCTCGGAAGTATATTGCCGGCATCAAACTTTGAGAAGCTCGGCGCGACTTCCCCCAGCCCGGCAAATGCCGCTAAGCCTAGCCTCCATGGAAGCGAGAGTCGATACTCGGCCTGTGTGGCGAGCATGTCCTTGTCGATATATCGTCCAGCCGGGTAGCCTCGGAGTTCATTCTGCAATCCAAAGATGCACTGACCGAAAAACGGAGCATTGCCTCCAGTCGCACATGCAAAGGCGTTGTAGGCCAGAACCTGCCTCTTTGCGGCGGTGTGATACGCATTGAAGGTGAGCCTGTATCGCTGAAACGTAAAGGTTCCGCCAATATCTTTGGAGAAGAAATCACTCCCCAATTGGAACAACGTGCCCTTCTCCGGATAGAAGCGATTCGGAGTGGTCTCCCGCTCAATCTTGAACCCAAGGGAATTCATACTGAAGTCCACACCCAGAGGCGGCAAGTCTGGAAAGGTCTCACCGAGGTGTTGCGGCTCGAGTCGGGATTTTCCGATCCACAGCCGCGGACCTACGAAGATTTCCCAAAATGTTCGCCGCAGGATTTCCCCGAAAAAGACATTTCCGGTCTGGTTCAGGCCAAACTTTCTGCCTGCGTCGCCATTTACGGTGCCTGTGCCATAGAAATCGTAGTTCAAATCTCCATGCGCAACACCAGAGATAGCGTGATAGCGATCCTGGTTGAAGTAGAGTTCCGTTCCCACTGCCCATGCGCGGGTTCCGTTATCTGTGCCGACCCAGGTCCCTCCGATGATGGAGGGCGGGGAAATCTTGTCGGTCTTACGTAGCGGAAAAATGTACCCGCCCAATATAGTGGCACCATTGCCAATTGCAGGACTTGAAGTTGGAATGGGAACCACAACAATGGCCCCGCGTCCAGGATTATTAGAAACGCCGGGCGCAATCTTCGAGTTTGGGAGGCCGCTTGTCTGCTTCTCAGATTGGGCCATCATCGTGGCGGCGGAAGTATCAAGTGCGAACTGCTGAGCTCTGACAACCACAGTATTGCAAAATAAAAGCGCAATAATGGTAATCACCATGATGTATGACTTACCGTGTGCGCCTATATCACCAAGCTCGCTGCCGAGTCCGCAGTCCATGGGCTGCATCCTTTATTCTTTTCCTTCACCCACCGCCCTGAGCGGTGTATTTTCCGCACCGATCCTATTCTTCAGATAGACTGTGCGAGCGGGATAACCAATCTCGACACCCGTAGACTGGACTACTTCTCTGATTTTCATTAAGAGGTCTTCCTGAATTTCAAGAAAATTGTTCCAGTCTTGAGCTGCAACATATGCGAAGACTTCCAGTTCCAGACTGGACTCTGCAAAGCGGATTAGTCGGATACGTGCTGTAGCAGGAAACACCCTGGAGTCTCTTGTCAGCAAGGATCTGGCCTCGCTAAGAGCCGCGTCCAACCTGGAGGGTGCGGTCTGATAATCCAGGCAAAATAATTGATGTAGCCAGAATTGGTCACGTGCAGAGTAGTTCTCGAGCGTCATAGTAGCCACCTGACCGTTTGGGATCGTAACCGTTGTACGGTCAAGAGTGCGAAGCTGGATGGAGCGAAGCCCGATGACTTCGACTGTCCCTACTACATCTCCTATCCTGAAGAAGTCTCCAACGCGAACAGCGTCATCCATGATCAGAGACGCCCCGCCAATCACGTTTTCCAAGGTCTTTTGAGCAGCGAGGGCTACTGCAATACCTCCCACTCCCAGACCTGCTAGTGTTGCTGATGGATTGATTCCAAGGCTGTGAAGCAGAAACATTAGACCCACAATTACTGCAATCAGGTCCATCACACGCCGAGCTGGACGAATTATTGCGGTTGAGCTAATTCTTCCATGACTTTCGATCCGTCGCTTCAAATACAGCTCACATTTTGCGTTCACATAAAACATAGCCCATACAAACGCCACAATCAGAACTAAATGTGCAATTGTCGAAGCTGCCTGACGAGCCAGAAGTGAAACACTGACTTTGGACAGCGTGAGATAGATAGTTCCTGAAAGAATAAGAAGGCGTACGGGATGAGGAAGAATACAAGGGTTCCGCACCTCTGGCCGGTGGGCCCAATGTCTGAGTAAATAGCCTATCCCAGCTCCAACTACACGATTGACTACACTTAGGAAGAGATAGAGTAACGGTAGGAATAATAGAAAATAGCACCATCCAAACAGAGCAATGCCAAAATATCTCTTCAGCAGGAATTCAGGTGCGATGCTTTCCACCTGTACGACATTAATCTCTTGATAAACGCTGGGTATATCGGCTAGCGTTTGACGGGAGAACAGCCAGATTGATCCGATGCCCGGACGATCGATACGTTCAAGATAGATGTCCGCCCCCCCGCCCTCAGTCACTACACTGCCGATCAACTCCCTGCGTGAATCAACGGGATCTGCGAGCGCCCCGAGTGGTTCGTTGCTCACGTTATTAAGTTTGGCAGGTAGTTTTCGATCCAGTACATAAAAAAGCTGCCTAGCAAGATTTGCAGCATCTTTCCCACGAGCCCGTGTATCCAGGTACTGAGCAGCTACATCGTACTTTTCGTTGTACGCAGCTTTCAGGAAACCCATCACTGTACCGCGCGGGGTTGTGCGTCCCAATGAGTCCTGGACAGCCTCGGTGGCTTGGGTTTGACTCGTCCGACCGCTGATGGCAGGCTCTGAAAGCTGACCTCCAACAGTTTGCGCAGCAAAAAGCAGCGTCGCGTACAAACCAATCACGAAGAGACAACGAATGTACTGCAGCATCCATGCGGACTTCACTTGTATCCCACCTAACGAAACGCGACCATCCCTCCCTAACTTGCGCTACTGGTTGGCATTTCGCAGCTAGCTAGAGGTCAGGTCGCGTTCCAGTTTGTCCGTGTCGGATCTGTACGATCGTCTAGCGCATCAAAATCATCGAAATCCGGAGACACAACTCTTGCGTCATACTCTCCTTGTCGAACGTCGCGCTTGACAATTATTCGTCTCCACCCGCATCGGATTTCAGCGTGAGAGGTTCATCTAACTTGAAAGTCAACGCTGACTCAGCCGGCAACTCAATATCTCGGTTACCAGTGATGGCTCCGATAGTGCCCGCAGTCGCTCCAGCAAGTGCGCCGATTGCAGCTCCTTTCCCTCCACCTGCCAGCCCGCCAATTGCTGCACCCGCACCTGATCCCCCTACAATCATGCCTGTGGTGCGTTTTCCCTTGCCCTGAGATTCCTGCGCGAAGTACTCCGTAACAATGTTGTACTTGTGCCCATTCACCGTCACTGAATCCAGGGCAAGCGTCAAAGAAGCTCCTCCCTTAAATTTCCCCGCTTTTTTTGCATCTCTAACAATTCCCGTAACTTCTGCACCAGCAGGAATCACCGTCTTCCCCTCGAGTGAGATCGGAGTCATAACCGAACCAGTGAATGCTGTTCCAGTCTGAACGTTTTTGGTACTTAGCGCTTGATTTGTACGAATCGTGAGCACCGTACCCGCAGGCACCACTACTGGCTGTGGACGAGGAGGTGGATGCGTGGCAGCTACGGGAGTTGCAGGTGCGGAAGCCTCACCCCTGCCGCCCTGCGCAGCACCTGAGGATGGTCCCTGGCCTACTATAGTTTCGTCGTGAACCACCGTTACCCCTGGCTCATCCTTGGCCTTTCTGGCGATCTCTTTTTTTGCAGCCACGGTACTAGTTGTTCCAGTGACCGTTACTTCACCCATATGCGATTCCACGGTGACACGGGAGTCCTGCGTCACCGGATCATCCGCAACTTTCGTCTGGATATCCTTGACGATGGCCTGGTCGTCTGGTTTGCTATGACATGCCGTTATAGCCGCGACAAGGAACAGCAGACAAAGGGTGGTAGCTAACCTGCGCATATGCCTCTCCTTCATCGATCTCCACACTTCGCGATTCGAAATGGAACATAGCAGCTTGGCCACGTCATGGTAACTGGAAGTTTTACTAGAACGTATCGCACTTGACGCAGAGAACATAGCATTGATCGCAGTGTGAACTCTTAGAAAGGCGGGCAGGCACATACCGCTCAGCATGTGGAAGCGTGAGATGATGCGGCGAGCCTATGGCAGATCGAGCATTTGTGCAGGAAGGTATATCTTGGTTGTCCGTCCACCGCGCAAATTGCCTGTGCCGATTTATGGACTTTATTCTCAACGCCAAGCGCTATGCCGAACCACCTTCTCGATTTACTACCCCGCGCCAGCGTGTGAACACCGATGCAAGCCATCGGCCCGCTTCTACCACCGCACACAGCTCAGTGCGACGTCCTTCACACAGACTTCAAGGGAACTTGGATGGCGTGCCGTCCCCCAGAATGCTTAGGCGGCCGGCCTCGCTCCTGCAATACTGATTGGTATCCGTGACTAGCTGATTTGTCAGTGCGCAGCTGTCCTGAGAACTGGTGATATGAATATAGAGCCAACCTAGAGGATGCATCGCGTGGTTAAAAGGCTGCTACGGCGATTTCTCGATGGCAAATCTCTAAATTGGCGCATCTGCATTGCGCTCGCAGCAAGTCTTTGTCGCGTCGTCGCTGCCCAGGATTTGGCGCCACGGTCCTATGTAATCACGCCCATTCACAGCAATGCGATCATCTTGAGCTACTCCTTCTTCGACGGCAATCTTGACTTTCAAGGGGCCGTTCCCATCGCAGATGCCACGGCTAAGGCAAACGTACCTATCGTTACTCTCTTCCACTCGATGTCTGTCTTCGGACGCAGTGCGAGCATCACCGCGGGGCTTCCTTACGGCCAAGCTCGTTTCCACGGTACTGTAATGGGCTCCGAAACGAATGCTTACAGGTCCGGGCTCTTTGATTCCGTTTACCGGTTCTCGATCAATCTCGCTGGTGGTCCCGCGATGACTCCTTCGGAATTCCGAAAATGGCAGCAGAGGAACCTCTTGGGGATCAGCCTTCGGGCAACTGCACCAACCGGGCAATACGACTCCACGAAGCTGATAAACTGGGGAACCAACCGATGGGGATTCAAGCCCGAAATAGGTTACTCCAGGCGGAATGGACACTGGATCCTGGACGCCTATTTTGGCGCTTGGCTCTATACGAAAAACCCGAAGTTCTTCTCCGAAAACCAAATCGTTCCCGGCATCCAGTCGCAGACCCAAGCCCCTGTCGAGGCTATCGAAGGACATGTGAGCTACGACGTAAAGCCTCGGCTCTGGGTATCGCTCGATGCAAACTTCTGGTTTGGGGGAAAGACCAGCCTGAACGGGGTTGAGAATCCTGCGACCTCACAGAGAAGTTCGCGCCTTGGTGCAACTGCCTCTGTACCAGTCAGCAGGCATCAGTCTCTCAAGTTCAGCTATAGCAATGGCGCCTATGTAAAATACGGAGGCAACTTTCAAAATATCTCCGTTGCCTGGCAATACTCCTGGCTTGGTAGACCGAATTGAACATTCTATGCGCGCCACACTCCTTCGTTCGGCTGGCATCTTGTCATCAATTCGAAACGCAGTAGCCGTGTAATCCCATTGAATGTGCTGCGGTGAAATTGCAATTTTGTCGCCATCCCGCAGAGAAGCGAAGGGCGCGACAGGATCGGCGGCAAGACAGTGAACGTTGAAGAAGTTCGCAAATGATCAACAGCGATACTTTTCGACCATACTCTTATTGACATTGCGAACTCTGCCTAGCTTGTGACAGCTCAAATCGAGCGCGAGTGACGCTCCTGCAAACTAATTATGCGCAAATCACTGGTAGATTTCCCAGTACCTCGCCCTTTTGTTGCCTTCTAGCTTTATAGAGAGCGACAAGCCCCGCGAGCAGCCGTATCGTGACCGGGCCAGGTCGCCTGTCCGCGCGGGTCCTTCGACCGTGCCTGGCAGTTGCTCGAGTTGGCGCCGTTTCAAAGGGCGATAGGAAGGAATGGGATGTCTGCCATGAGATTCAGAGGATCAAAATCTGCAGTTTGCAAATATGTCTTCCGCAGCTTGGTTGCCGTTCTCTGTTCTCTGCTAATCGCACCGGGCGATGCAGCGTGGGCAGTCGCTTCCGCGCAAGATGCACCGCCAACTCAAACTCAACCAGCATCCACACTCTCTCCGCAGGAACTCGATTCCCTTGTGGCGCCGATCGCCCTCTATCCCGATGACCTGCTCAGCCAAGCCCTTGTAGCTTCAACGTACCCGCTTGAGCTCGTGCAGCTGCAGCAATGGTTGGAAGCGAACAAGAGTCTGAAAGATAAAGCGCTGACTGACGCTGCAATGAAGCAACCCTGGGATCCGAGCGTACAGGCCATGGCCCTGCTCCCCGATCTGGTGAAACAACTTGCAGGCAACATCAAGTGGACCACCGACCTCGGAAATGCTTTTCTAGCGCAGCAAAGCGAAGTGATGGACGCCGTCCAGCGGATGCGTTCAAAGGCTAAGGGGAACGGAAATCTTAAGAGCACTGAACAACAGAAGGTGGAGACTACGGTCGTCGACAACAAGCAGGTAATTGTGATCCAACCTTCCAATCCCGAGGTCGTGTATGTGCCAAGCTACAATCCCACGGTCGTGTACGGGCCACCTGCATATCCTTATCCGCCAATTAGCTATCCGCCACCTGGATACTATGCAGCCGGAATGGCGATTTCCTTCGGTGTTGGCATGATGGTGGGCGCGGCTTTTCACGGTGGCTGGGGTTGGGGTTGCGGATGGGGCGGAAACAACACCATAAACATCAACAACAATAACAACTTTGTAAGGAACTCCAACGTACAGGGCGGAAACCGCGTAAATGCACAGGGTAACAGCAACTGGCAACATAA
>JAKAFB010000075.1 GCA_021818105.1 Acidobacteriota bacterium | reverse complement strand
CAGATCGTCGCTCTGCTCGACCGCCTGCACACCTTGGACACCGGCGCCAAAACCGCCTACGACCAGATCCTCATGCCGTTGGTCAGCATGTGCGTCCTCCAGCAGCGCTTCAACCTCGCCGCATAGAAAAAAGAAAAGGCCATCGCGGATCCCGCTTCCGGAATCCGCGGTGGCCCACTCACGCGCTACTGAAAAATTCCTTACTCCCTCACAACCAACTCCGCATGCAGACTCGCCGTCGAGTCCTCCCCGGCCCACACATCAAACGTGCCCGGCTCCACGGCCCACACCTTCGTCTGCGGACTCCAGAACTCCAGCTCATCCTTGCCCAGCGTGAACTTCAGCGTCCGCGTCTCACCCGGCTTGAGCGTCACGCGCTTGAAGCCCTTCAGCTGCCGCACCGGCCGTGACGCCGACCCGGCCCGCTGGTGAATGTACACCTGCGCCACGGCATCGCCCGTCGCCTTGCCCGTGTTCGTCACGTCCACCTCAACCTCGGTGGCCTCGCCGGCCTTCACGCTCTTCTGGCTCAACTTCAGGTGGTCAAACTTGAAGCTCGTATAGCTCAACCCGTAGCCAAACGGATACAGCGGCTTGCTTGGCATGTCCCAGTAGCGCGAAGTGAACCCCGGCCGGTCCTCCGGCTCGTGCGTCAGGTTGTGATTGTAATAGAGCGGCTCCTGTCCGGCGGCCATTGGCCAGCTCACCGGCAGCTTGCCGCCGGGGTTCACATCCCCAAACAGCACATCCCCCACCGCATTGCCGCCCTCGGTGCCCGGATACCACGCCTCCAGGATCGCCGGCACATGCGCCGCCGCCCAGCGAATATCCAGCGGACGCCCGTTCTCCAGCACCAGCACCACAGGCTTGCCCGTCACAGCTGCCGCCTCCAGCATCTGCTCCTGGATGCCCGGCAGATCCAGCGTAGCCCGCGAAGCCGCCTCACTACTCATGTCCGCGGCCTCGCCCATCACTGCAATCACCACATCGGCATCGGCCGCCGCAGCCTTGGTCTTGGCAACCCATTCCGCGATCTCAGCCGGGGTTGGCGGAGGCACCGGCTTCTTGCCCTGCATGTCGTCAAACATCGAGGGATACATGCGTGTAAGCGCCGGTCCGGGCACGTATGTCACCTGCGCGTCATTCCCCAGTCTGCTCTTCAGTCCAGCAAGGACCGTTACAGGATGGCTCTTACCCGGCCCTCCAAACAGGCCCTCCACCGTCCATCCGCCCTCAATATCTTTCGTCGAATCTGCCAGCACACCAATCACAGCCACGTGCTTCAGACCCTTCTTCAGCGGCAGCAGCGCGCCATCATTTTTGAGCAGCACCATCGACCGCGCCGCAACCTTGCGCTCCAGCGCAAGCCCCTCGGGCCGCGTCAGCGTAGCCTCCACCTTGCTCTCGTCCACATACGGATGGTCAAACAACCCCAGCTCGTATTTGGTCGCCAGAATGGGCAGAACCGCCGCGTCCAGTTGCGCTTCGCTCACCTTGCCTTCGGCCACCAGCTTGGGCAGGTTGTGTGTGAAGGTCAGGCTGGCCATGTCCATATCCTCGCCTGCCGTCACCGCCTTGTACGCCGCATCCGCCGGATCGCTTGCATATCCATGCGTCTGCAGGCTCGCCACGGCAAACGCGTCAGAGACGACAAATCCCTTGAAGCCCCAATCCTTCCGCAGCACGTCCGTCAGCAGCCAATGGTTGCCGCTCGCAGGCACGTCGTTCAGGTCCATATAGGCGCTCATAAAACTGCCCGCGCCCGCCTGCTCCGCCGCGTGAAACGGCACCAGGTACACATTGCGCATCAGTTCCTCGGGCACATACGACGAGTCGTAGTCGCGCCCGCCGTCCGCCGCACCGTAGCCGGCAAAGTGCTTCACGCAGGCCAGCACACTCTCCGGTCCTAGCTCTTCACCCTGAAACCCTTTCACCTGCGCCCGCGCCATCGCCGCGCCAAGATAGGGATCCTCGCCCGCACCCTCCACCATGCGACCCCATCGCGCGTCCCGCGCAATATCCACCATTGGTGTAAAGGTCCAGGCGATGCCCGCCGCACGCGCATCCTGCCCCGCCAGCCTCTGCGCTTCCTCCTCTACCTTCGGATCCCATGACGACGCCATGCCCAGCGGTACTGGGAAAACCGTCCGGTATCCGTGAATCACGTCAAAGGCAAAAAGGATCGGAATATGCAGCCGCGACTTCTCCACGGCAAGGTGCTGAAGCCGGTTGATCTCCTTCACATCAATCAGCCACAGAATCGACCCCACCCCGCCCTTCTCTATCAGGGCATCCGGCTTCTCGCCTCCCAGCCCTGGCATCGTCACGCCCGATGACTGGTTCATTTGCCCAACCTTTTCTTCCACCGTCATCTGCTTGAGCAGGGCGTCGGCCCGGCGAAGGGCCTCTTCGTGCGTCATCGGTGCCGTCTGCGCCACAAGGCCACCCGGCAGCGTTAAGAGCGCACACACCAGCAGTAAGCTCTCTTTCGTGAGCAACTTTTTCAACATGTCTGTGGATCTCCCGTCACTGGCAATCAACCAAGCTTCCTGAATGGCCTCTGTCTTGCTCAGCCGGAAGGCGTGGCCGTGCACTCATCCGGCCGGAAATGGGGCGGCCAAACAAAAAAACGCCCCCCGGTCAGTCCCGTCTGGATTCAGTCCAGCTCTGGCAAACCGGAGGGGCGAGGAGCCGCAATCACAAGAAAATGCGCTGATCGGTGTAACCCGCCTGGAAGACTCGCTTCACCCGCAGAGCCACAGTTCGCACACATTTCCTGGACCGACAACGAATCTAAAGAACGCAAGTCCCCCGGGCTAGGTTCCATCGGGTAGCAGAAACCGATTATCAGTGCTAACGCCATGTAAAACCATCATTTTAATCTCGTATAGACAACCTTGCTTCGGGGACGTATCATACGCTTTGCGAGTGACTCTAAGCCTGAAACCATCCTGAATTCCACAGAACAGGGCAGGCAGTTTCACCGGATCCGGCCATGTCCGCCGGTATCCATCGCGAATGCTGCTCGTCGCATTCACCTGTGCCGCTGCTTCGGAGAATTACCGTGCGGCTTCTAGATGTCTGCTCGGGCGTTTTGCCCCTTGTGGGTATGGAGCCGAATCAAGGAGTTCTTGGGCATGGCGCTGGCGCCGAAACCCATCCAGGAATTTGAACAGCCGACGTCTGTCGCAGACCCCTCCATGGTGCGGGAGCAGCTGGATCGCCTTCTCGTGCATCCGCTCTTCTCCAATAGCAAACGCTATCCCGCCCTGCTCGCCTACACCGTAGAGCAAACGCTTCTGGGCAATGCCGCGGAGCTCAAGGAGCGTAGCATCGGAGTGGAGGTCTTCGGCCGCTCCCCCAGTTACGATGCCAATGCCGACCCCGTCGTCCGTATCACCGCCGGCGAAGTGCGCAAGCGCCTCTCGCAGTACTATTACGACTCCGCGCACGCCGGCGAGCTCGTCATCGAACTGCCCACCGGCTCCTACGTACCCATCTTCCGCCTGCCAGAGCCCTCTCCAACGCCCATCCCGGAACCCGAACCCATTGCACTACTGCCTGAGCCGGACATCCCCTTACTCCCGCCACAGACCATCGCCCATCCCGTAGCTCATCGTCCTTGGCGGCTGCGCTGGCTGCTCGTCACTGTCCTCGTCCTCGGCGCCGGCATTGGGGGAGCCTTCCTCGGCATGAACTATCGTCCCGTGCCGCCTCCTAATAATATTGACCGCTTCTGGGCGCCCGTCATCTCCAGCGCCAATCCTGCCACATTCTGCCTGGGCGAGCCGGCCAAGAACATCGACATGAGCGAGATCAACAACTATGACGCTCCCATGCCGCCTTCCAAGCCCGAACAGCTCTATGTCCGTCTGCACCTCTCCGGCAACCTCGCCCTCGCCGACGTTGTCACACTGACCCGTACTGCTGCCGCCTTGGAAGCACGCCACAAGACCTTCCGCGTGGTTCCCGCGTCGGAAGCCACCTTCCAGCAGCTACGCGAGGGCCCTATCGTCCTCATCGGCGCCTTTGACAATATCTGGACTCTCCGCGTTACACAAAAACTCCGCTTCGGCTTCGAGTCCCGCGACGGCGTCGCCGTCCTCGTCGATCGCAAAAGCCCCAACTCCTCCGCCTGGGCCACCGCCTGGGATCTTCCCTACGAGAAACTCTCCAAGGACTACGCCATTGTTGCCCGCATCCACGACAACACCACCGGCCAGCCCGTCATCATTGCCGCCGGCATCTCGGAAGAGGGAACTGAGGCCGCAGGTGAGATCCTCTATAACCCGGTCTATCTTGACTCGCTGATTGCCAAGGCTCCGCCGGATTGGGAGCACAAAAACATGGAAGCGGTCATCGAAACTCAGGTCATCCAGGGGCACTCCGGTCCGCCCAACATCCTCGCCGTGGAAACCTGGTAACTTCTCTGCCGCGCCCGGATGAGTTACACGGGGCACTGCACAGCATAAGAAAAGGGGCCCGCAGCCCCTTTGTTGATTCATCTTTTCTTGATAACAAGCTGTAGCCCGCGTTGGGTTCCCTCACACGGCTGTGTTTATTATCATGCTTTCTGGGAACACTAACCCTCAAGCTCCGTCGGGGGCGCTTGCTTCATCACCACCCGCCTCGTGCACTGTGTCCCGCGCTATTGTCTGCGGGGAAGATAGCGCCGGCTCGCGCCTCGACCTCAAACCTCCAGGTCATCCGCGCGTCCTTCCTGTATCCGGCCCCCTGAACTAGGCTTCCTTGGCTTCCTTCTTGGCCTTCGCGCGCTGCGCTGCCCAGCGCCTGCGCTGTGCGTCGGCAATGCGCTTGCGTGCCTCCGCGCTCAGCACATGCCTGCGACCGGCGTTGGCTTTGCCGTTTTTATGCGCTGCCAGCTTGGCAGCCACTTTCCCAGTGCCCGCCAGCAAGGACCGTGCCTGTTTCAGCTTGGCTATCTCTTCATCAAGTTGTGCAAGAATGGATTCAATCACCATAGGTTGAGCATAACTCAAATTTGCTATAGCGCCTATTTTTCTCTTGGTGCATCCTGCGCCTGTTACCTTGCAGAAATAGATGATCTCGTCAAAGTCGTCTAAGTCATGCACAATCAGCGCAGCTTCAAAGTCAGGCGCTTCACTTTCTCGCCGTCGCCGCATCGCTCCTCTGTCACAGTCACTTAGCTGGCGCGCATAATTACGGAAAGTTCATTCCGCCTTACCCACCGCATGATTTTCGTATGCCTTCTGCAGCACATAAAACGCCGCCTTCTTTTGTCCCTGCTCAGAGATGAGTCCCTTGCGGTTGAACTCATCCTGAATTCCTGTCAGCGGCCGGTTGGGCGACCGAAAGTCCATCAGCACCCACGGACTCATCCCTCTAAGTTGTGGAATCCTGTTCAGCATCGGCAGTTGATGCCGGTATATGGCAGCCTGGTATTCTTCCGTCCAGCGTTCGCTCTCGCTGCCATGCAGCCCCGCCTTAGCGCCGCCACCAAATTCACTTACAATCACCGGCTTCTCGTAATCAATCTTCCACTGTGTCGTATCAGCCGAGTCAGGATGCCCCTCATACCAACCGATATACTCATTCATACCGATCACGTCCAGCGCCTGCCCCAGCGGATCATCCACAATCTTTGTGTTGCCCTCGGCGCGCACCAGCAACGCTGCCGTAATCAGACGTGTCGGGTCCAGCGACCGCGCGCGGCTGGCCAGCGTCTCAATAAACTGCGTCCTTGTCGGATTATTCGGGGTCTCATTCGCCATCGACCACAAAATAATCGAGGCATGATTCCGCGAGGTATTGATCTCCTCGTCCAGTTGCTGTTTAGCCTTCGCCAGCACCTTCGGGTTATCAAACCCTATCGCCCAGTACACAGGATTCTCTGACCACACCAGCAACCCCATTCGATCCGCCGCGCGCAGCATTGTCTCATCGTGCGGATAATGCGCCAGCCTCACATAGTTACAGCCCAACTCCTTGGCCCACCCCAGCAGCGTCTCCGCGTCTTTGTCGCTCCACGCGCGCCCCGTGCGGTACGGCGCCTCCGCGTGGATGGCCACGCCGCGCAGGAAAATCGGCTTGCCATTCAATAGAATCTCCGTCCCGCGTGTCTCCACCGTGCGAAAGCCCATCAGTTCGTTCACTGAATCGATGCCTGTGCGCAGCTCAACCTTGTATAACTTCGGAGTCTCGGGCGACCAGCGTTCCAGCCCCTTTACACTAAAGTGCAGCTCAGCGTGCCCGCTGCTGTCAGCTTCCGCGGTTTGCTTGGCGCCTAACTCCGGTATCTCTATTTCCACTTTCTCGCCCGGCTGGCCATCCACCACGTGCACCCAGCCTTCAATTTCCGAGTCCGTCCCGCGCGTCAGGTGCAGGTCATACTGGTCGATGAAAGTCTCAGGAACTTCAATCAGCGAAACTTCGCGCGTAAGTCCGCCATAATTCCACCAGTCCGTCTCCAGCCCCGGCACCCCGTCCTCCAGCCGCGTGTTATCCACCGCCGCCACCACAAAGTTCGCTCCCGGCTTCAGCGCGCCTGTAACTTCGCAGTTTATCGCGGTAAATCCACCTTCATGCTGGCAGACCTTCTGCCCGTTCACCCAGAACCACGAGCGATAATTCGCCGCGCCTACATGCAGAAATACATGCGTGTGTAGCTTCGGCTGATAGGTAAAGTCATGCTCATACCACATCGGCCCTTCGTAGTAGAGCAGCGACGCACGCTGAGTATTCCAGTCCCCCGGAACTTTCAGCTTGGGTGCCGTGGCAAAGTTATACTCCGTGGGAAACGGATCACCCGGCTTGGCCTTGTAGTTCATAAACCAGCCGTTCTTCTTCTCCACATGATGAAAGCTGAAGAGCCCTGAGAAATACGGATCGATAATCGATCCCCACTCGCCATTCAAGGACGTAGCAGGCCTGCGATCCGCACCCGTTAGCACAATCGATGCAGATTCCGCCCGCGCCGTTCCCGCCAGAGCCACCAGCAGCGCAGCGGCCACCAAGCAGCGCAACATCTGCGAACCAACCCGCGCATGCAAGGTTGCAGATAAGAGCTTCATGCCAACTCCTCTTCTCTTTGAATGGATTGGGCGGACCTTCAGCGCCTCTCAATTCCGCTGAGCGCTGGCTCTCGCCGGCCACGCCATCTTAACGTCCTGCGTGTATGGCTGTACATTGCGCCCGGCGTCCACACCTGCACTCATACAAAAAGGGCAGGCCCATCGGCCTGCCCCTCTTGCCATGCTGGATGGCGCGCGCGCATCAGCGCCCCATGAACATCACATGCACATAGGTTCCCAGTCGCGAGTTAAACGCCAGATACCATCCCACATGGTCATAGTCCGGATAAATAGCTACCTCATCCGTGTTCCACATCCAGTTATTGCAGTACGGAGCATCATACGGCGCAACGCTCCAGTTCCAGCCATTAAACCAGAACCGGCCCGGCCCGCCGCCCATCAGCCTCCACATGTGCCCGGGCCCGAACCCACCATTCCAGCGCCCGTGCGCCCACGGGTGATCCATGCGATAGTGCGCATCGTAAGGCCCTGTGTCATGACCAATCCAGCGGTCACCATCCACATGTGGAACATTTGGATGACCCGGTCCATCCACGTAGCCATACTCGGCATATACGTGCGGATTCCCGTGATACCTTCCCGGCCCCTGGCCCGGCGGATACCCGTGCGGATTCCCATGTTCCTTCATCTGCCCGGGAGGCCCACCATGCGGGTTCCCGTGTTCTTTCATCTGTCCCGGCGGCCCGCCATGCGGATTACCTTGTTGCGCCAACGCCGAAAACCCGAACACCAGCAACGCCGCCAAAGCTAACTGAGCTGCGCGCATCTCATTCCTCCGGGTGTGATTCTTGATGAATGCAACCCGCATGGCAACCAAAAAGTTGTGCAATGTTACGCGCTGACAGTTACAGGAGTCCTACGCCATGCGTACAACGGGAAGCGATTGGCCAGTTCCGCCACCTCGCCGCGAATGCGCTCCAGTGCCGCATCGTCGTTGCGCTGCTCCAGCGCCTTCGTAATCCACCCGGCAATCTGCCGCATCTCCGCTTCTTTCATGCCGCGTGTCGTCAGCGCCGGCGTGCCAATGCGAATGCCCGAAGGCTTCAGTGGTGGATTCGTGTCATACGGAATCGCGTTCTTGTTCACCGTGATCCCCGCATTACCCAGCGCCAGCTCGGCCTCCGAGCCCAAAATACCCTTCTCGAACACATCCACCAGCATCAGGTGATTGTCCGTGCCGCCGGAGACTATGCGATAACCGGCCTCCTGCAAACTCGTGGCCAGAGCCTTTGCATTGGCCACCACCTGCGCGGCATACGTCTTGAACTCCGGCTGCAGCACCTCGCCAAACGCCACCGCCTTCGCCGCCACAATGTGCACCAGCGGCCCGCCCTGCTGACCGGGAAATACCGCCTTGTCCACCGCCGCGGCATGTTCCTGCCCGCACAGAATCAGCCCTGACCGCGGCCCACGCAGCGTCTTGTGCGTAGTCGTCGTAGTGATGTGCGCGTGCGGCACCGGCGAGGGATGCACCCCGCCCGCCACCAGTCCGGCAATGTGCGCCATGTCGAAGATGTAGTATGCGCCGACCTTATCCGCAATCTGCCGCATCCGCGCAAAGTCCCACAGCCGCGGATACGCGCTCGCCCCGCCGATAATCGCCTTCGGCTTCTCGCGCTCGGCAATTGCTTCCAGCTCGTCGTAGTCGATCACTTCCGTGTCGCGCCGCACGTGATAGAAGGCCGTCTTGTAGAGCTTCCCGCTGAAGCTCAGCTTATGCCCGTGTGTCAGGTGTCCGCCGTGCGCCAGGTCCAATCCCAGAATCGTGTCGCCCGGCTGCAGCACCGCCATGTACGCCGCGGCATTCGCCTGCGATCCTGAGTGCGGCTGTACGTTCGCATGCTCCGCACCAAAGATCTGCTTGGCCCGATCGCGCGCCAGGTTCTCCACTACGTCGGTAAACTCGCACCCGCCGTAGTAGCGCCGCCCGGGGTAACCTTCGGCATACTTATTGGTGAAGACAGACCCAGCTGCCTCCAGCACGGCCTCTGACACGAAGTTCTCGCTGGCAATCATCTCCAGCCCTTCGTGCTGGCGCAGCGTTTCATGGTCTATGGCGGCGGCGACCTCGGGGTCAGCCTGGGCAAGGGGCAAAGACATGCGGTCTGTCATGTCTAAATTCTATGGCATATCCCCGTTCAAGTGCCCGAAGAACGCTTCAACGTCTGCTCTGCTACGGCCTCCACCCGGCCCGTATTGCGATCCGTCAGAAACACCACCAGCCGCACCGGCGCATCCGCGCTTGCGTCCGCACTCATCCCTGAGCCATGCAGCTCCAGCGTCCGCCCATCCATCGCGTGCGTTCCGAAGTCCTTCATCGCCCGTACTACGGCCACATGGTGCAGCGTACGCCCGGCGTTCTCGCCCCGCTTCACCTCGGATCGCGTCGCATCCTCCGCCAGCGCCGCCGTCAGCTGCACATTCGGGTTTGCCTGGCCCCGCACCGCAAAGCGCACGCTCCTGCCCGTCCATCGCGCATCTTCAATCATCAGCAGCAGCTTCTTCGTTCTCCCAGCCGCTTCCAGCGCTTGCGACAACGCATGCGGATTATTGCCCACAAATTGCGTCCCGCCATCCACCACCATCTGCGGTGTGTAAGCGGATTTCAATCCAAACCGCGCTACATACTGTGCCTGACGATCCGTCATCTCCTGCAATGAGAAGGGGTCACGCCATCCCTGCCGGTCCCAATACGTAACATGCTCGCTCAGCACAATCGCATCCACACCGGGCACGAACTGCGTCGCATCCAGCAGCGCCAGCAGCGCATCCGCTGGAGGGCAGTCCGAACAGCCCTCGGAGGTAAACAGCTCCACCAGCACCGGTTGCCGTGTGGCAGCAACCTGCGCCGTGCTTTGCTGCCCGCCCAGAACGCACAAAGTGATCGCCAGCAGCACCTGCACCACGCACGCCACTTTTCTCTTCACAGGTTCCGCCATATCCGCATAGGACGGCTCCCCGGCCCGGCCCGGTTGCTCTGCCTTCATGAGAAATCCACGCCCCCTCGCAACTTTCCCTGCAACAACCGGGTTAAGCCTACCGTGGGCCGAGTGAGACACAGAAGAGCCGGCCCGAGGAGAGTTACATGCACCGGAGACTATTGACGCTTGCCCTTACCTCAGCCTTTGCCGCGGTACCTGTTCTAGCCCAGCAGGCCACACCCGCACCCACGCAGCCTGTCACCGCCGCGCCCGCACGGCCTGCCACCATCCATCAGCGCTTTGACAACCAGCAGGACCGCATCGCCAACGGCGTACGCTCCGGCCAGCTCACACCCCGTGAAACCCAGCGCCTTGAGGCTCGCCAGGCCCGAATCCACCACGAAGTCCGCGCTGACCGCGCCGCCAACGGCGGCCGCCTCACCCCGCAGGAGCGCCGCCAGATCAACCGCCAGCAGAACCGGGCCAGCCACCAGATTTACCGCGACAAGCACAATGCCGCACACACCCGCCCGTAACGCGCACACCTCAACAAGCTTCCCCCATTCCACCGGGCCCGGCATCCAAGCCGGGCCCTTTCGCTTGCAGCCAGCGCACCGTTCCACCACGGAACTCCCATCCCGTCTACAACAAAATTGCTACTGCCAAAGGCGTCTTCCGCAGCCATAATGGTTGCGCACGGTTCACATAGCTTAAAAAGCCATTTACAACGCCACAGAAAGGGGACGCTCCACCGGCAATGAAACACCTGGACTACTACGAGTTCCTCCAGATCAGTCCCAATGCCGATCACGACACAATCCATCGCGTCTATCGGTTCCTCGCTGCCCGCTATCACCCGGACAACCCCACGTCCGGCGACGCCGACAAGTTCGGCATGCTGAAATCCGCCTACGACGTGCTCTCTGACCCCGAGAAACGCGCCGAGTACGATGCCACCCGCCGCGCTGAGCCCGAGGTCGCCGTTCCACTCTCCTCCTCCATCGACTTCATGGATCAGATCGAGGGCGAAATCAATCGTCGTCTCGCGCTCCTCGCCGTTCTCTACTTTCGTCGCCGCTCCAACCCCTACGCACCGGAGGTGCCGCTCTCTGAGGTCGAGCGCCGCATGGGCTTCCCCCGCGACTACCTTGACTTCACCACCTGGTATCTCGAAAAGAAGGGCTACATTACCCGCGCTGACAACTCTGACTTCACACTCACTGCCGCTGGCGTTGATTACGTCGAGTCTGAGCGCAGCCGCATGCCCATCCTCAATAAGCTGCTCACCGATGGTGCCATCGCAACCAGGGTCGAAGCCGCGGAGGCCACCCCGGCCTCCGCGTCCCCCTCAGCCTACGGCGACCACACCCTCACTGATACCGACCTCGAAACCGTCCTCGCAAACGCCCCCGAACAGGTCGTTGAACAGCCAGCCCCTGAATCCACAGCTCAGCCAACAGCCGAAGATCCCGCCACGCAGGTCTCCGAAGATGCGGCCGCACCAGCTGCCGAGAGCACAGCAGAACACGACCAATCGCACCCCTCCGACCGCCGCCAGAGCAAGAAGGACCGCCGCCACGGCGCGCCCGACACCCGCAACAACCCCGTGGAACGCCGTGCGAACCGCGCTGACCGCCGCCTCATCGCCTAGGCATCCGCTCCGCTCTCTTTCGTTTTCCTCGAAATCTCCGCGCAGCACACACACTCGCCGCGCACGACCGCCCGCATCTCTGCGCCTGAATGCGCCTCACCCTACACCGGCGGCGCATTCCGCTCCGCAAACTGCCTCTGGTGCCAGTAGGGATAGATCGGCGCCGTTGCGCTCGCCTTGTCCAGCTTTGCCACCTGCTCCGCCGTCAGATTCCAGCCTACTGCGCCAAGGTTCTGCTTGAGTTGTTCCTCGTTGCGCGCGCCCAGAATGAGCGACGCCACCGTCGGCCTCTGCAACAGCCAGTTCAGCGCCACCTGCGGTACCGTCTTGCCTGTCTCCGCCGCTACCGCATCCAGTCCGTCCACCACCGTGTACAGATACTCATCCGGCATTTGCGGCCCGAACTCCGCCGTCTTGTGCAGCCGGCTCACCTCCGGCAGCGGCTGCCCACGGCGAATCTTCCCCGTCAGCCGTCCCCAGCCCAGCGGACTCCACACCAGCGCGCCCACCTTTTCCGCCAGCCCTAGCGGCATCAGCTCCCACTCGTACTCGCGCCCCACCAGCGAGTAGTACACCTGGTGCGCTACAAACCGCGTCCAACCATACCGCTCCGCCACAGCCAACGACTTCATCAGGTGCCATCCCGAGAAATTCGAGCACGCGATATACCGTACCTTGCCCTCGCGCACAAACGTGTTCAGCGTGTCCTGCACCTCTTCAATCGGCGTCAGCGCGTCAAAACCGTGCAGGTGGTAGATGTCCACATAGTCCGTGCCCAGCCGCCGCAGGCTGTTCTCCAGCGAGTAGCGCAGGTGATACCGCGACGAGCCCACGCGGTTCGGCCCGTCCTCAAAGCGAAACGTCACCTTCGTCGAAATCAGCGCCTTGTCTCGTCGTCCCGCCAGCGCCTTGCCCAGCACCTCTTCCGAGCGCCCATTCGAGTACACGTCCGCCGTGTCAAACAGGTTGACTCCGGCCTCCATGCAAATGTCCACAATGCGCCGCGCCTGGTCCACATCCGCCGTCGCGCCCCACGCTTCAAAAAACTCATTGCCGCCGCCAAACGTGCCAGCGCCAAAACTCAACACGGGAACCTTGAGGCCTGAGCCTCCAAGCAATCTGTATTCCATGCCAGCTAGCATGCCGCACGCCGCGCCGCGATGCAAGCCGCTGTTAGGTTTGGGGCAGGCCTACGCTAAAGGAGTGCGAGGAACTCATCCACACTCAAGCCCGCGGTCTTGATGAGACCTCTCAGCGTACCTGGAGCCAACTCTTGATGCTGGGGAATGGTGAGGTTTGCGCGAATTCCGGGCTTGGTCAGCACAAGATGACTGCCCACCTGACCGCGAACCTGCCAGCCAACCTTCTGGAAGGCCTTCGCCGCGTCTTTTCCCGAGATGTTCGCTAATTTACCCACGCAACCGCCCTGCATCAATCATATGCACAACTTAAGGTGCAGCGCGCGTGGAAAACGGGGCCCTTTCTCTGGGAACATGGGCCACATCTACACAGAGGAATTCACAGGAGAGCGATCAATTACACGGCCACAACAAGCGGAGCCTCATTCTCCGGCAGCGCTTCGGCAGCCTTCAGATCCTCAGCCCAGAGCCACGCAGTAATGGCCTCTTTGATGTTGGCCAACGCTTCCTGTTCCGTCTTGCCCTGAGAGAAGCAGCCGGGCAGAGCAGGGCACTCAGCCACGATCCAGCCTTCCTCGTCTTTCTTCAGGACCACGTGAAACATCATGGGCTTGCTCCCGCGCCGGGGATGGCGCATACACATTTATACCCCAAGCCCCGCTGTTGTATAGACGCTCCAGCCCATCCGCCGGATGCGGCCGGGGCTCTCGCGGTGTTCGGTCCGTTCAGGCTAAAGAAGATATGAGCACCCGCGAATCCCTGCACGCCACCCGCGACTTTCTACCACCGTGGACCGCTCGTTACAACTAAGTTGCCCTCGTTCTCGCGGACCAAACCAAGCGGCAGTTCAGCACACTTCACACACTAGCCCTCGTACCGTGTCCGTCCCGGCCGCCTCACCCTGAACGGCAAATAAAGCAGCGTGAACAACACGAGTGCGATTCCCTCACCGGACGCAATGTACCAGGGCCACGACCCCATGAAATCCAGCAGCGACGGATTGGCGGGTTTCCAGCACAGATACATATAGTTCGTCTTGAAAATCAGATTGAACACGCCCACCGCCAACGCAAAAGCATTCCCCGCCAGCAGGGCTCTCCACACTGATCCCGGTCGCGGACGCGCCGATCCGGCCCAGACCAGATACAGCACCGCAACCACAACCATCCCATGCGTCACGAAAAACTCCACCGTCGAAAACGATGGAAACGGCTCCCACAGGTCCGGTGTAAGCAACGCCATTGGAGTGCCCGCAAGGGCTCCATAGTAGGCGAGATCAAAAATCGCGGCGCTCAAAGTGAACAGGGCAATGATTGTCAGGCAGAGCGTCGCATCGCACAATTCCAGAGGAAGACTTCCCGGAAAAGAAAGCCAGTGATGCCAGGCCAGGTATCCGTACCAGAGGAAGGCGTTCAACAGCAGGAACACGCCCAGCAAGAGTCGAATCGCTTTCTCCCCTGCGCGGAACCGGCGCGCCAGCAATGCGAGAATGGCCGCCATGGCAGGCGCAACGCTCAGGATGGCAATGTGCATCGGCCCGAAGAGTCTGAAGTTCGACTGCATACGGAAACCATCCAAAGCTGCGAAGGCAGGCGTCTTCGCAAGGTCCAGCGCGCTCGCTCACTGAGTATCCCACCAAATCCAAGTCCCCGGACGTGACGACCATGCGCAACTCCATCCCCGCCTCCTGGCTTCGCTTCGCGCTCCCGCATTGCCCCATTTAAACTAAATAAGTTATGACCACACTGAAAGCCGTGCGCGGCACCCGCGACCTTCTGCCGCCGGAGACCGCTCTCTGGAACCGCATCGAGGCCGTCGCCCGTGCCGTCTTCGCCCGCTACAACTTCGGCGAAATCCGCACCCCCATCTTTGAAGACACCTCCCTCTTCGCCCGCGGCGTCGGCGAAGAAACCGACATCGTCTCCAAGGAGATGTACACCTGGGAGGACCGCGCCCGCGCGCAATCCGAAAAGTCCCAATCCCTCACACTCCGCCCCGAAAACACCGCCGGCGTCGTTCGCGCCTACATCGAGCACAAGCTCGGCGAAACCGGCCAGCTCCAGAAGCTTTATTACATCGGCCCGCAGTTCCGCCGCGAGCGTCCGCAGAAGGGCCGCTACCGCCAGTTCTTCCAGATAGGCGCCGAAGTCATCGGCCCGCCCAGCGCAGGTAGCGAGTCGCCCCTCCGCGACGCCGAAGTCCTTGAAATGCTCGCCACCCTCCTCGATGAGCTCGGCATCACCGGCTGGACGCTCCACCTCAACTCCGTCGGCTCCTCCGCTGACCGCGCCCGCTACAACGAAGCCCTCCGCGCCGCGCTTGAGCCCATCGCCCACACCATGTGCGCCGACTGCCAGCGCCGCGCCGTCACCAACCCCCTCCGCGTCCTCGACTGCAAAGTCCCCGAGGACCAGCCCATCATCGAGAAGCTCCCCCGCATCGCCGACCACCTCGATCCGGAATCGCAACAGCACTTCGCCGCCGTCACCGCCGCGCTCGACGCCGCCGGCGTGCCCTATACACTCAATCACCGCCTCGTCCGCGGCCTCGACTACTACACCCGCACCACCTTCGAGTTCACCCACGGCGGCCTCGGCGCGCAGAATGCCATCCTCGGTGGCGGCCGCTATGACGGCCTCAGTGAAGCCCTCGGCGGGCCTCGCGCTCCCGGCATCGGCTTCGCCATCGGCGAAGACCGCCTCGTGCTCACCCTCCAGGCCCAGGAGCCTGACCAAAACTCCGCCCCGCGGCAAGCGGCAGATGCCTACATCGCGCCCCTCGGCGAAGCCATGAACGCCGCCGCCCTCTCGCTCGCCCGCGAGCTGCGCCACACCGGCCTCGCCGTCGAGCTGGGCGAGGGCTCCTTCCGCCTTAAAAAATCCTTCGAGGCCGCAGACAAGACCGCACGCTGCATCGTCATCCTCGGCGAGGACGAGCTGCAATCCGGTATCCTTACCGTGAAGGACTTCTCCACCGGCACACAAACAAAAGTTCCCCGCGCGGAGCTGGCTGTATTTCTCGCCGAGCCGAACAGGGGATAAAGGACACGCGTAGTGCTCGACTTTTTAGGCAATCTTGAACGGACGCATCTTTGCGGCGACCTGCGCGCCGCCCACGCTGGCCAGCAAGTGGTTCTCATGGGCTGGGTTAACCGCCGCCGCGACCACGGCAACCTCATCTTCCTTGACCTCCGCGACCGCTCCGGCATCGCCCAGGTCGTGCTGGACAAGGAATTGACGCCCGACGGCCACGCCAAGGGCGAGCAGGTTCGTCCAGAGTACGTTGTCGCCGCCGTCGGCAAGGTGCGCCTGCGCTCGGCAGACGCCATCAATCCCAAAATGCCCACCGGCGAAATCGAGATTGAAACCACGCAGCTCCTCGTGCTCAATGACACGCGCCTCGCGCCCTTCTCGCCCGCCGAGGAGGCAATTCAGAACGAGGAAGTTCGCCTCAAGTACCGCTACGTCGATCTGCGCCGCGCTGAGATGCAGCGCAACTTCCGCCTGCGCCACGACATCACCCTCGCCATCCGCGAGAGCCTCAGCCGCCAGGGCTTCCTTGAAATCGAAACGCCCATCCTCACCAAGTCCACGCCCGAAGGCGCGCGCGACTTCCTCGTCCCCAGCCGCGTCCATCCCGGCGAGTTCTACGCGCTGCCGCAGTCGCCGCAGATCTTCAAGCAGATCCTCATGATTTCCGGCTTCGACCGCTACTTCCAGATCGCCCGCTGCTTCCGCGACGAGGACCT
>JAKAFB010000010.1 GCA_021818105.1 Acidobacteriota bacterium | reverse complement strand
CTGGGATTCCACAAATCCCCCTGCGCGGTTGCCCCATCCTTGTCCTTCGCGCCAGCGAAGGACAGGGTGGGAACCCCGCATGTCACCCCTCAAATCCCCAACCGCTGTCATCTTGAGCGAGCGCAGTGAGTCGAAAGATTCGCGGCTGTTTTTCTAGCCTCCCACCCCGCCTTGACACCCACCCCGCCCCATCTTTACGGTTGTCCCAACCCATCCCTCGCCCATGAAACTCCTCAACCAATCCGGAGCCATCCTCACCGACAGTCACTTCCTCATCCCGCTCGTCGTCTTCTGTCTCGGCGTCGCGCTCCTCATCACACTCCGCTGATGCCGCCCGCCAACGCATCCCCCGCCGCCACCCGCACAGACGCACCCCCCGGCTTCCGCTCCGTCCACGGCATCGGCGTCCTCTGCGGACTCGGCGCGGGCGCATGGCTCGGCGCGGCTGAAGCGCCCACCAAGCTCGTCAACTCCGGCCTCTCGCCTTACGCCATCTCGCTCTGCATGGTCGCCGGCGTTTTCACCGCCCGCTGGACGCTCCCCACGCTGCTCAAAGGCACGCGCCAGGTCTTCGCCGACCTCGCCGAGAACGCGCACCTCATCCCCACCGCCATCCTCGCCGGCATGTTGTGGGCCGTCGCCAACACCCTCACCGTCTTCGCCATCCGCGACGTCGGCCTCGCCATCGCCTTTCCCCTCTGGAACACCAACTCCCTCGTCGGCATCCTCTGGGCCCGCCTGCTCTTCGGCGAGCTCAAAGGCGCCAGCCCCCGCAACACCGCCAAGGTCGTCCTCGGAGCAACAGCCATCGTCGCCGCCGCCATCCTGCTCGGCTTCAGCACCATCCACAGCGCCGGCCCGCATGCCCACAGCGCCCTCGGCGGCATCCTCGCCGCCGCCGGCGCCAGCCTGCTCTGGGGAACCATGTACATCCCCTACCGCAAGGCCTACCTCAGCGGCATGAACCCGCTCTCCTTCGTCACCGTCTTCACCATCGGCGAACTCGCCACCGTCCTCGTCCTCGCCTTCACGCTCGACCCCAACTCAGTTCACATGCTCATGCACTCCTCCGAGACCAGAAGAATAATATTCTGGCTCTTCCTCGGCGGCTTCGTCTGGGTCATCGGCGACATCTTCCAGCAATACGCCACCAAGTACATCGGCATCGGCCGCGGCATCCCGCTCTCCAACACCAATCAGATATGGGGCCTCGCCTGGGGCGCGCTCGTCTTCGGCGAACTCGCCCACGCCAACGCCGCTCACCGCATGCTGGTTGTCATCGGTTCGGTCGTCATGATCCTCGGCGCGCTCGCCGTCAGCACCGCCATCGCCACCGAGCGCGAACACGCCTCCACCCACGCCGCCCTCCAGCGCGAGTGCACGCGCTACCGCCTCGACTACGACCGCGTCCTCCAGGCCTACACCGGCACCGCCACCGCCAGCGGCAACCCCTCCCGCGCCTGGTGGGACTACCTCATCCTCGCCAGCGCCCTCGGCGTCTTCGTCTGGCTTGGCCTGCAGGCCCGCGTCCCCGCGCTCCCCATGAACCTCACCTGGACCGCCATCCTCACCGCCGCCCAAGTCGTCACCGCCACCCTCTGCGCCTGGGCCCTCTGGAAGACAACGAAGTTCGAGTAAGCACAACACATTGGCGCGTTCTTGATTTTCTGAGTTCAACACCAACCAAAACTCTGGGTGCCCCATCCATGGAGTCCGCCAAAGGCGGGCGACATGGGTGGGAGACCACGAACCCCAAAGCTCGTTCTCCATCCCAACCACAACCCCGGGTGAGAAACCACAAACCTGCGTTACACTGCTTTCGACATGCCCAAGGGCCTCATCCGCTACCAAAACTCAGGCCAGTTTCACTTCCTCACGTTCAGCTGCTACAAACGGCAGCCTCTGCTCGCTCAGCGCGACGGCTACTGCCTCATGGAGCACACTCTCGAACGCGTTCGTCAAACGCACAAGCTGCTCATCGCCGGCTACGTCCTCATGCCGGAGCACGTGCATCTGCTCGTCGGCGAGCCATGCCTTGGCTCTCTGGCTGCAGCGATTCAGGCCCTCAAGCAGGAAACGTCAAAGAAGCTCAAGCGGCCCGATGAACCACACTTCTGGCAGCGCCGCTACTACGACTTCAACGTGTGGAGCGAAGGAACAACAGAAGAAAAGCTGCACTACATGCACCAGAACCCCGTGAAGCGGGGACTTGTCGCGCAGCCGCAGGATTGGCCGTGGTCCAGCTTCCTCCATCACGCCACCGGCGTCATCGGCACGGTCGAAGTCGAGTCCCCCTGGACCGCGCAGCAACGCGGCGGAAAGCTTCTTGCAGTCACCCTTCCGGAAGGTTCCGGAGCAATGCAATCATGAGAAAGGCCGAGCGCCGTGCTCACCCACCCATGTCGTCCGCCTGCTGCGGACGCCATGAATGGGGCACCCGGCACCCGGCGCTCCCGTCACTTCTTCCCCGCGAACGCCTCCGGATCGGCCCGCCGCAACTCATCGAGGAACTGCGCGTACTCCTTCTCGCCGCGCTTCAGCTTTGAGTAGTCTACGTCCGGGCAGAGCTGGCTGATGTAATTGAAACCATAGGTTGCGTACCACGGCATGTGCTTGTGTGGCTCATCGACAGAGCCCTTGATCCGCTTCCCTTGCGCCACGGCCCAGGCAAGGGGAGCATAGCGAACATCAAACCCTGCCAGGTACATACGCCGGATGCCAAGACGTAGAGCCTGCGCCGTAATCTGACCCACAAAAAAGAAAGTCCCTTTTATATTGTTAGTTGAATTTGTCTCATTATTGAAGTTCCATGCTTTGAACCTCGCTCGTTGCACAAGAAACAGATGCTGGATCAGATGCTGCTGCTCCATCACTAAGGAGTACGACAACAACGCAGCAAATTGCGCTTCATTCTTTAGGTTGGCCAAGCCAGTATCCGCGATGAGCACGGTGCCGTCTGGAGCGTAGACGATTTCTTGGACTGTCGAGTGAGCATGCGGATTTTCATACGCAGGGTATCCATCTATTTCCCGCTCAGACATGAGAAGCCCATCGATGGCTTCAAAATCGTAGTTGTGTCTAACCTGAAACGGCCTCACGACATAGAACCTTGGAACCTCCTGCTTTGCGATGGAAGCATCAGGCGTGATCGCAGACGGCTTCAGTAGGGCGGAAAATACGTTCTCGACGTAGCTGTTTACCTTTGCGTTGCACACCACATCGATGGGGCCTTCGTTCGGATAGCGCAATTCATGTGGGGGAGCCGATGCGCAGAGAGTCTTCCAGGCCGGTCTTGGAACCGTACTCTGACTTGATGGTGGATTCCCCTTGGTGTCGCTCTTCCAGACATCAATGCGGGTTGCGGTAACTTTGAACTCAAATTCTAGCCGAAAGGGTATCTTCTGGACTCCCCGATATTGGAGCCAAACATCCTTGAAATCTGTAGCTGGCAGCGTAGTCTCGCACGGAGAGTTGATGCTCAATCTCGAAAATGGCTGCCCAGCTCGACTCAGCCCAGGATGAAACTGCAGAGCAGAATCATGCCAGCATATCTGCGTCTGTTGCGTGACGGTCATGCGATAGCCGTTAATCCAATAGGTCCCCGGAGTGTGCCGCGTCAAGGCTTGGAGTATCTGTGCATCGCGCGATAAGTAGACGCCGGTAACGTGGTGCTGATGGAATTTGACCGCAGAGCATTGCGGCAACACCATGGAGGCAAATAATGCAAGAACAGCGGTACGGCGCGCCATGAAATTCCAATTGCCTAATCCTGTTTCCAAGCGACATCGTTCTTGATGACGAAAGCTGCCTAAATGAAAGGACATTCCCATTGCGCCACCCTTTCCAAAGCGAGAAGTTTCATCCAGAATAATCGGAACCTTGGATAGGCTGATTAGATAACCGTGTCGGCTCCGAGGCTCCGAGTAGACTTGGTTTGCTCATAAAAGCCAGGGCTCGGAGGAAAGGAGCCGAGCACATGGAGATTGTAGGTTGTGATTTACACAGGCGCTACCAGCAAATAGCGATGCTGGATGATGAGACGGGCGAGATGATGGAGCGTCGGCAGGCGGCCCGCTCACGGATTCCAGTGCATGTTGCAGGGTGTCGAGGGGAGCAGGGCTTTGGATGAGGTCTCCCGGATACCTCAGCCCATCGCCCCGCAGCCAAATCCCCTGACTTGCCAACTCCGCCAACCCCGCTCACTCCGCCAACCCCGCTCACTCCGCCAACCCCGCTCACCCGCAGGCCTTTACAATACCCCCATGACCGAGCCGCCTCTGGTTGACCTTGTCGGCGTGGGCCTCAATGCCACTGACACGCTGATCCATCTCTCCGCCTATCCCGCCCGCGGCTCCAAGGTCGAGTTCCACCACGCCACCATCCTCCCCGGTGGCCAGGCCGCCAGCACCGTCGTCGCCTGCCAGACCTGGGGACTCAGCACCCGCTACGTCGGCAAGCTCGGCGACGACGAGGCCGCCGCGCTCCACCGCCGCGAGTTCGCCCGCACCGGCGTCGACGCCCGCCTCATCACCGTGCCCCACGCCGCCAGCCCGCAGTCCATCATCCTCGTCGATGCCGGCGGCGAGCGCACCGTCCTCAACCTCCGCGACGACCGCCTCCTTCTCCAGCCCGCCGACCTCGACCGCTCCTGGATCGTCAACGCCCGCGCCGTCCACGTCGACGGCCTTGAGACCGCCGCCGCCACCCTCGCCACCGGCTGGGCACGCGCCGCCGGCATCCCCACCATCGCCGACCTCGACGAGCTCTACCCCGGCGTCGAAGACCTCATCGCCAACATCGACTACCTCATCGTCAGCCGCGACTTCCCCGAGCGCCTCACCGGCGAGCACAACCTCGAGCAGGCCCTGCAAATCATGAAGCGCCGTTACGGCTGCACCCTCACCGCCGCCACCCTCGGCGAACACGGCGTCCTCGCCTGGGACGGCGCCCAGTTCCACGCCCGCGCCGCCTACCACGTCCCCGTCGCAGACACCACCGGCGCCGGCGACATCTTCCACGCCGGCTTCATCTACGGCCTGCTCCAGGGCTGGCCCCTCGACCGCCAGCTCGACTTCGCCTGCGCCGCCGCCGCCCTCAACTGCACCGCCACCGGAGCCCGCGGCAACATCGGCACCGTCGACGACGTCGAAGCCCTCATGGACAACGCCCCTCGCTACGCCCCTCCCGCCCCCGCCGATTAAGGCGCAATGACGTCAGCCGCACCGCAGGTGCCCGCGGCGAAGCCGCAGTCAGCCGGGTGCCCCAGGTCTCGCTTCTGAGACCTGGGATTCCATGAACCTCCATCAGCCAGGGTGGGTGAACAGATGGTTGCCCAAACCACGACTCCCGGCATACCATTCCTCTGCATCTGAAATCGTTTCCATAAGGAATCCCGCCATGCGCCTCTCCGCTTCGCTGCCCCTCGCCGCTCTCGCCCTTGTTTCCGTCTTCACAACATGCTCATCTTCTACCTCAGCGCAGCAGGCGCCGAAGGCGCAGTTGGCCCCACCGCAGGTGGCGCAAACACCGCCCATGGGCTGGAATAGCTGGAACTACTTCGCCGAAAGAGTCACAGACAAGGACATCCGCGCCGCCGCCGACCAGATCGTGGCCAGCGGCATGCGCGACGCCGGATACATCTACATCAACATCGACGACACCTGGGAGGGCGAGCGCGACGCGACCGGCCTGCTCCACACCAACTCCAAATTCCCTGACATGAAGGCCCTCGCCGACTACGTCCACTCCAAGGGACTCAAGCTCGGCATCTACTCCGGCCCCGGAACCAGAACCTGCGGCGGCTACGCAGCCTCGCTCGGCCACGAACTCCAGGACGCCCAGATGTACGCCTCCTGGGGCATCGACTACCTCAAGTACGACCTCTGCAGCTTCATCCCTGACGTCATGCAGAAGCAGGCCCCCCACGACGAAGCCGCGCAGATGCGCCTCATGCACGCCGCCTACGTCAAGATGGGCAAGGCTCTCCAGTCCACCGGCCGCCCCATCGTCTACTCGCTCTGCCAGTACGGCTGGGACTCACCCTGGGAATGGGCGCCCGCCCTCGGCGGCAACTCCTGGCGCACCACCGGCGACATCGATCCCCACTGGGACCGCATCTACACCATCCTTGAGCAGCAGGCCGGACTTGAAAAATACGCAGGCCCCGGCCACTGGAACGACCCCGACATGCTCGAAGTCGGCAACGGCAAGCTCTCCCTCGCCGAGAACCGCGCCCACTTCTCCATGTGGGCCATGCTCGCCTCGCCCCTGCTCGCCGGCAACGACCTGCCCAACATGAAGCCGGAAATCAAGGCCATCCTCACCAACCGCGACGTTATCGCCATCGATCAGGACCGCCTCGGCCACCAGGCCAGCCGCGTCTACGCCGACGGCGAAGTCGAAGTCTGGACCCGCCCGCTCTCCGGCGGAGCCATGGCCGTCGCCATCCTCAACGCGGGCAGCAACCGCGTCGCCACCCATCCCTTCCATCTCAACCTCGCCGCCCTCGGCCTCCACGGCACGCAGCAGGCCAAGGACCTCTGGACCGGCAAGCCCGTCGAGCTCACCGAGAACATGCCCATCGAGCTCCCCAGCCACGACATCCTCCTCGTCCGCATCGCCTCGCCAAAATAAATACCAACCTCTCCGAACACATACTCTGCGCACCCAGGTCTCGCCTCTGAGGCCTGGGTGCCACTACCGCATCCCCCCGCAAGCAACCCCTCCCCTCCCGCCGGAATCCAACATCACCGAATGAATCTCTCGCGGCGTCTCATGTGCGCGCACAACTGCATGTGCATATTCCCAACCGGCGCCGAACGCTGCGCCATCCTTTTTATGAAATGGTGACCGTTTAATGAAAAAGACTGCTCTGCTCTCTCTGCTCCTTCTTGTCTTCTGCGCTGCCCTCGCCCACGCGGACGTCGTCATACTCCGTGATGGTCGCAGTTACTCCGGCGCCTTCACCGGCGCACCCACCGGCAAGCTCGCCTTTCAGGACAGCGAGGGCATCCAGTACACCTTTCCCGTCTCCCAAATCCAGTCCCTCGTCTTCTCCAATACGCAGGACCACATCGCCCTCCGCAACGGCCAGTCCTATGCCGGCCAGTTGATGGGCCTCAAGACCATATCCTTCCACGGCACCAACCACATCGCCTACGTCTTCCCCCTTGCTGACGTCTCCTCGCTCGTCATCACCGGCGGCTCGCAGCCGCAGGCCGCCGGCCAAATGGCATCCGGCATGCCCATGCGCTCCGGCGGCACCATGGTTCCACAGGCTCCCGGCACGCCAACTGACAGCCGATTCTCCTCACTCGCCGCCTCCGGCTCCGCCATCGTCATCCCCACAGGCACACAAATCTCCGTCCGCACTGACACCGCTATTGACAGCACCCAGGACGCCGCCGGCAAGCTCTATCCCGGCCGCATCCAGCAGGACATCGTCGACGGCACCGGCAACGTCGCCATTCCCGCCGGCAGCCCCGCCCAGCTCCAGCTCGTTGACACCAGCACCGGCAACAATGCCTCACAGGGCAAGAACCTTGTCCTCGACCTGTACTCCGTTAACGTCAATGGCCACACCTATCGTGTGGACACCTCCTCCATCACGGAGGGCAAGGCTGGCGCAGGCTTCGGCGCAAACCGCAAGACCGCCGAATACGCGGGCGGCGGCGGCGCGCTCGGCGCACTTCTCGGTGCAGCCTTCGGCGGCGGTCGCGGAGCGGGCATCGGCGCTCTGGCCGGTGCTGGTGGTGGCGCGCTCACCCAGTGGCTCACCCGCGGCAAACAGGTCAAAATCCCCGCCGAATCCGTCCTCAACTTCCAGCTCGTCCAGACCCTCGTCCTGCATCCCTGAGCACAACGGCCCATCCTTCCAATCTCTGTGAAGGATGGGTCGAGTCAGCCCCCAAATCCATGACAACCCCCGCCAACGCCCGCTCACACCCTCGTGTGACGCTGGTCATCGCTCCTGCACCCGTCAAGAGCGCAAGGTAGATTTTCCCGCCAGCGAAGTGGGCCGACTAGCGCTGGGCTATTGTTGCAAATCAGACCCGCAATCTGGTCGCAGGATTCGTGGCCGTACTGTGCGCATCAGCCTCGGCTTTGCTGCCGGCAACCCGCCACCAGAAGGAAAGGAGTCCCAATGGCACAGAAAATGGCCATCGTCTGCAATGGTGAAACCTCCGCGAACATCATGCCCACACTGATCTTCGCTTCATCCGGCCTTGCCCTCGACTATGAGGTCCACATCTTCTTCGGCCCGGCCGGCTCCCGCTGGACAGTCAAAGGGGAGCTGGAAAAACTCGGCGAGCCCAAGGGCATGCCCAATCCGCTCAAACTTTTCAACGACATCCTGGAATTGGGCGGAGAAATGATCCTCTGCGAGTTGGCTCTCGAAAACAAGGGAATCGATCCGAAGGACTTGCGCGACCCGCGCATTCAGATCGCAAAAGTCCCGCCGTTTCTGATGAAAATCGAGGGCGCCACCCAGACTTACGTCTTCTAATTAAGGATCGATCTGATAAGAATCGCTCCCTAAGCCAGCGGTCATTAAGAGTTCCGTGCGTTTCCTCGGCCAACCGGGCGTTGCGCAAGCCGGGCTCACCCGCCTGCTTCCAGCCTCGTCAAGCGGGCCGAAGCCATCCTCTCCCCTAACCTACTCATTCCAAATGCGTAAAGACCCGTCTGGACTTTGCAGATTATTCCCCCGTCCGGGCGCACACTAAAACCATGTCCAGCCAAGCCACCACTGCCACCAGCATCGGAAGGAGGAGAGCCCCCTCTGTATCAGGGTCAAGCCGCAAATCTGCTTGGTACCAGGAATCCGTCCGGACGAACCTGCCAGGAGTGTCCGGCCCGTTCCGGCAGGGTACACCCCCACCCCCTACCCCCTACCCCCCCCTTGAATATTTTTCTTTTCCACAGAAAGCTTGCCGAAAATTACGCGCCATTGTGAAACAGCCGCGCCGCGACTATCAGGTGCCTACGCCCGTCACTCTACGCGGCCCAGGCACACCGCGAACCAGCCCTTCGCATCCGTCCACGTCTCCTCATGATGAAAGCCCGTGGACTCCAGCAGCGCCTCTGCCTGGCCCGGCCGGTACTTGTAGCTGTTCTCCGTGTGCACCGGCTCTCCCTCGGCAAACTCCACCGTCAGGTCCAGCATGTTCAAGCGCACCGTCTGCGCCACCCGGCTGTCCAGATACATCTCCATCCGCGACTCCGCCGCATTCCACACCGCGCGATGCGCAAAGTGTTCCGGCACAAAGTTTGCCACCAGTTCGCGGTTTAGCCGCACCAGCAGGTTGCGATTGAATGCCGCCGTCACGCCCGCGGCATCATCGTAGGCGGCCAGCAGTGTCGCTTCGTCCTTCACCAGGTCCACGCCCAGCAGCAGGCCGTCGCCCTTGTTCAGTCCCGCGCGCACCACCAGCAGCAGCTCCGTCGCAAACTCGGCATCAAAGTTCCCAATGCTCGACCCGATATATAGCACCAGCCGCCGCTCGCGCTGCCCGGTCGGCTCCAGGTCCAGTCCCATCGTGTAGTCGCCATGCCTGGGCCGCACCACCACTCGCTTTAACTCGCGCTCAATCCGCGCTTTTGCCGCAGCCAGTGCGCTGTCTGACACGTCCACCGGCTCATACAACACCTCACCCTGTCGCCTCACTGCCGCTTCCAGCAGCACCATTGTCTTCTGCGCCGTGCCGGCTCCCATCTCTGCAATCCGCAGACGCTCGGGCCCCGCAGCAATGGTAATCATCTCCGTGGCATGCGCTTTCAATATCCCGCGCTCCGTGCGCGTCAGGTAGTATTCCGGCAGATCCGTGATCCGCTCAAACAGCCGCGACCCCGCTTCGTCATAGAAGAGCCATGACGGCAGCCATTTCGGATACGACGTCAGTCCCAACCGCACCGCCGCCGCAATCCGGACTGCAAGGAAGTCATCGTCAGTCAACATAGGAAAAGTAGCCATAGCTGCTATTGATGATGCCGCATCTGCTCCGCCAGCCGGATGCCGGAAAACTGCCAGCGTGTCTCCGGCGCAAAAAAGTTTCGGTAGCTCGCGCGGATGTGCGCCCTTGGCGTCACGCATGACCCGCCCCGCAGCACCATCTGTCCGCTCATGAACTTGCCGTTGTACTCGCCCAGCGATCCCGCCAACGGCGCAAAGCCCGGATAGCCCAGGTATGCGCTCGCCGTCCACTCCCAGCAATCGCCAAACTGCTGCGCAGTGCAATGCTCCTGGACTGGCGGCTGGGCTGGAGAAGGCAACAATTTCCCCGAATCCAGCAGGTTGCCCTCGACCACCAACCTCTCCGCCGCAGCCTCCCACTCAAACTCCGTGGCCAGTCGCTTGCCGGCCCATCGCGCATAGGCATCGGCCTCAAAGTAGCTCACATGGCTCACCGGCGCCGCGGCCATGCTCGTCAGCGGCCGCGCGCCGCGCAGCGTAAACAGGCTCCAGCCATCGCCTTCGCGGCTCCAGTAGAGTGGCGCATCCCATCCTTGCTCTTCCACTACATCCCAACCGGCTGAGAGCCACAGCTCCGGCCGCTGGTAGCTGCCGTCCTCAATAAACTCCACAAACTCCCGGTTCGTCACCAGCCGGTCTGCCAGCGCATACGGCTCTAGCCACACCTTGTGCCGCGGCCGCTCATTATCGAAGCAGAAGCCCTCGCCGCCATGTCCAGTGTCGCGCAGTCCTCCCGCAAACTCCACATACCGTATCGGGTCGACCACGGCACACACCGTCTCCGCCTGCGCATCCTGCACATACGCCGGCCGCAGCGGATTGGTAAAGAAGGCATTCTGAATGTCTGTCAGCAGCAGTTCCTGGTGCTGTTCCTCGTGGTTCACGCCCAGTTCCGTGCGCGCCAGCACCTCCGGCTCCGGGTTACCCTCCAGCAGCTTTTCCATCGCCTCGTCCACATGCGCCCGGTAGCGCAACACCTCTTCCAGCCCGGGCCTCGCAAATGACGCCCTCAGGCTCTTCTGCGGAAATGCCGCAAAGCTCCGGTAGTAGCTGTTGAAAAGCCAAGAAAAGTCAGGATGAAACAGCTTGTAGCCGGGCAGAAACTCGCGCAGAATGAACGACTCAAAGAACCATGCCGTATGTGCCAGATGCCACTTCGCCGGGGAGGCCTCCGGCGTGGACTGCACCATCATGTCTTCCGGAGTCAGCGGCTCGCACAGTTCGAGCGTCCGTCGGCGCGCTCCACGATAGCGCGTCAGCATCTGCGCGGGTGCTGTCATTGATGTCATCACACTCATAGCCACCGCCTCCCGTAGAGTCTAAACCGAAACCGCGCCCGTCGCTCCATGCAACCCAATACGTGAATTCACAGCACCACAGCGGAATTGTGGATACGAAATCCTGAATCGGTGGTCTAATTACACACGGACGATCTACACAGTTTGTCGCCCTGATTCCTCCGCCAGGAGGGAGCTATGTACAGGCTCGATAAACGCCCCAGGCTTCTCTCTCTTGCCTGCATGGCCATACTTGTGGCCGCACCCACCTTAGCCCTCACACAGGCAGGGGACTCAACCGCGTCACAGAACTCCGCTCCTGGCGCAATCCCCGCTGCTCAGCCCTCACAGGCGACTCTGCCCAAACGCCAGCCATCTCCAGAGGAATTGGGAGATTCGTACATGCTCCACAAGCGCTATCAGGCCGCAATTCAGGCCTATAGCCAGGCATCTCCCAAGTCAGCCACTTTATGGAACAAGCTGGGTATCGCCAATCAGATGATGCTCAACCCGGTAGAAGCGATCCGCTGCTACCACGCTGCGCTCAAGATTGAGCCTCACAACTCCAAGGTGATCAACAATCTGGGCACGGTCTACGACTCAGAGAAACAGTACGGCGACGCCCAGAAGATGTATCGCAATGCGCTCAAACATGACCCGCAGTCTGCTCTCATTCGCAAGAATCTGGGAACCGTCCTGATGGCGCAGCACAAATATAAGGAAGGCTGGAAAATGTATGAGTCTGCGCTGGCCATCGACCCCGGAATTTTTGACAACACGAATGCACTCAAGGTAAACAATCCCACCTCTGTAGAAGATCGTGGTGCCATGAACTACTACATGGCGCGCGGTTGCGCGCGCGTCGGACTGAACCAGCGCGCCATCGATTACTTGCGCAAGGCCCTCAATGAAGGCTTCACCAATCCCAAGAAGATCGCCGAGGACAGCGATTTTGCGCGGCTGCGCGGCATTCCCGAGTTCGAGCAGCTCATCGCCTCTGAAAAAGCCCAGTGAACATCTGCACGGTCGGCCAGCTTACGCACCCATAAACATGCCGCCATTCACGTCCAGCACGTGACCGGTAATGTAGGCCGCTGCATCGGATGCCAGAAAAGCCACACACTGTCCGATCTCCGTATCCGTGCCGGCTCTCCCCAGTGGTATCTGCGCCATCATCGCCTCGCGTTGCTTCTCATCCAGCACCGCCGTCATTGGCGTCTCAATGTAGCCTGGCGCCACTGCGTTCACCGTTACGCCGCGTGAAGCCACCTCGCGCGCCAGTGACCGCGTAAGCCCAATCAGCCCCGCCTTCGACGACGCGTAATTCACCTGCCCGGCCTGTCCCGTGCGGCCCACCACACTGCTGATGTTGATGATGCGTCCCCAGCGGTTCTTGAGCATCGCGGGCAGCAGAGCCTGCGTCAGCAGAAACGCGCCCGTCAGATTGGTGCCCAGCACGTCGTCCCAGTCCGCGCGCTTCATGCGCATCATCAGGCCGTCGCGCGTAATGCCCGCATTGTTCACCAGAACCTCAACCTTGCCAAAGCGCTCCAGCACGGCCTTGGCTCCCGCCTTAATCGACTCTTCGCTCGCCACGTCCAGCGCGAATGCCGCCGCCTGTCCACCAACCGCGGCAATCTCCGCCGCCACCTCGGCCAGTTTCGCCTCGTTGCGCGCTGCCAGCGCCACGGTTGCACCAGCCCGCGCCAGCTCCAGCGCACACGCGCGGCCAATTCCCTGCGAAGCGCCCGTCACCAGCGCAATTCTTCCCTGCAAACCCGTCATAGCCTCTTCCTGAACCTCATGTGCGCGCGCAGCGCCGCGTCTTTCCGTTCCTCATTATATGTGTGCAGAATTGAGACTTGCCCCCGCGCGCCGCATGCGGAGAGCCGCGCCATCATCCCGTCGGCGCCACGGCAATCGGCGCGCGCCCTGTTGCCCGGATGCTCCTCACCAGCTCAGCCGGCCACACATACACTGCCAACCGCCGCGAGTAGTGCAGCACTGGCTCCTCGTCCGGCAGTTGAATGCCAATCGTAGCTGGCAGGTCATTGCGCTCAATCTCCGCCTCTGCATGCTCCAGCGGCCAGGGCACGTGGTGAATGTTGGCCCGCACTAGAGCGCCCGAGCGATTGCGGCTGAAGAGGCAGTAGCGCTCCGTCAGAAAGTATTCAAGCGATCCGCTGCGGCTTTCCGCCAGCTTGCGCGTCGGTCCCAGCCCGCGATAGAGCGCCTTGAAGATTACCGGCTTGGCCGACAATCGCCGCCGGCTGTAGTAGGCAAACTCGCGATCGCTCTTCTGCGCAATGTGCATCTCAGCCCAGTAATAAGGCAAGTGATAGAAGGTTCGTGCCGCCGCCACGGCCAGCAGATTGGCCGCGTCAAGTGAGAAGAAGTAAACGCCCTGCGTGCCGCTGTGCGGCTCACGCACATAGGTTCTCAGGTTCAGCTCCGGCATGCTGAGTGCGCCGGGAATCACCGGCAGGCCCCGAAACTTGATGCGATCCATCCAGAATGGCACCACGCCCAGCCATGCCGTCCCCATGTACGTATCCACCTGCAGGCCATCGGGCAACAGCGCCGCCACCTCGGCCGCCGGCACCCGCCAGTGGGCAAACAGCAGATCGTTCCACCGTTGGGTCATGGCCCACCGGCCTGAAGGCAACGGCCGCGGGCGCTGGGACGTTCGCACCTTAATCTCCTGCATGAAGCGTTTTCTCCTGCCTGCCCTTCTGGCGCGTTCGCCGGGGCAGGAGACTCTTCACCTTATCCACACCCCAATGACGTATTCTGTTCGCGAGTCCACGCCCATGTCTAGTGAATCTTTGCTCCCCGCAGGCGCTTGTAACCAGACTGAGGTCTTCGCCGTTCATGGCGCCGACCCCGAAGTCTTGGCCTACGCAATGGCCAAGTACTCCCGCTCCGCGCTTTCCATGCGCGAATCGCTCACGGAAATCAGCACGCAGCGTGCCGAGAAGTTCCTGAACACCTTTTATTTCCAATATGGTCACCGCTCCATCGCCGACCTGGCACACATCGCCTTTGCCGTGGAGCGCCTGAGCCTGCTGGCCGCCATCGTCCTTGTGGACGAGCAGCGCTGGGATGGCCAGGAGCGCTCTACACGCTACCAGAACTTCCTCAAATCAGGCTGGTATTTCCCTGATTTCGGTGAGGATAGGGCCTCCGGGCAGCTCTACGCGGACACAGTGAAAGGCCTCTTTGCCGCCTACGAGCGCACCTCCGCGGCCATGCTCGAAACCCTGCGCGAGCATGTGACCCGACCCGACGCCATCACCCCCGAGGCCTATGAGCGCACGCTCCGTGCCCGCGCCTTTGATGTGGCTCGTTACCTGCTTCCGCTGGCAACCAATACTTCGCTGGGCCAGATCGTGAACGCCCGTACGATGGAGACGCAGGTTTCACGGCTGTTGTCGCATCCCGTAGCTGAGGTGCGCGATCTGGGGCAAAAATTGCGCGAGGCCGCTACTGGCCCGGCGTGGAATGTCAATGAACAGGCTGGATTAGCCTTTGTAGCCGAGCTCGCTGCCAACCCAGACCTGGCAGCGAAGGCCGCCGGCCTGCTCACCCGCGAGGTCCGCACCGCTCCCACGCTCGTCAAGTACGCTGAGCCCAACGCCTACCTGATGAAGACGCAGGCTGAGTTGGCACAGGCAGCGGCAGAGTTGCTGGCTGGGCATCCCATTGCACCGTCACCGCTGGTTGACCTGGTGGAACGAACTGAGTCACTCGAAGCCGAGCTGGCTGCGACCCTGCTCTACTCCGCCTCCCATCAACCGTATCGCCAGATTCGCGACCTGGTGGCCGCGCTTCCACAGGCCCGCGTGGACGAGATCATTGAGCTTGGCCTGCGCCATCGCGGCAAGCATGACGAGGCATTGCGCGCCTTCCATGCGGGCGCTGCCCTGCGTTTTGACATCCTGATGGATATCGGCGGCTTCCGCGACATGCACCGGCACCGCCGCTCCACGCAGATCATTCAATCCTTTACCTCTGTGCATGGATATGAAACACCAGCTGAGGGCGATGTGGCCGGGCTCGCCGCGGCGGGTATCGTGGCTGACTATCAGGCCACCGTGGAAACCGCCCATGCCGCCAGCGCCCGCATCGCTGCCGGTTCTGCACCAGAGGCCGTACAGTCCGCTCTCTACGTGCTGCCGCTGGCCACGCGCATCCGTAGCCTGTTCAAGATGGATTTCGCTGAGGCCCAGTACATCAGCGAGCTGCGCTCCGCTCCGGCCGGGCACTTCAGCTACCGGCGCGTGGCATGGGAGATGTATCTGGCTCTTCAGCGCCAGCACCCCTCGCTGGCACGGCACATCCGTGTAACGGACTTCACGCAGCCCATTGACCTGCTGCAGCGCTGAGCCCGGAACAGGCGCTTGCGGGCCGGGTAGATCTCAGCAGCTTGCTGCGGCTTCGCTTGGCTTGGATTCGGGTGGCCGCAGCGCCTCCGCGGAGAGTTCATCCGCGTTGCGCAGGCCAGGGAACAACACAGCCCAGATGCCGGCGACAGCCAGCGCTCCCAGCCCGCCCACCAGCGTGGCGCGCACTGCGCCCCACCAGTGTGCCGTGAGCCCGCTCTCAAACTCGCCGAATTCGTTGGAGGCTCCAATAAAGAGCGAATTGACTGCGCTCACACGACCCCGCATCTGCGGTGGCGTGGCCAGTTGCAGCAGCGAACCGCGAATGACCACGCTGACCATATCGGCCGCTCCGCTTGCTGCCAGCGCTGCCAGGGAGAGCCACAGGTTGCGCGACTGCGAAAAAATCACAATAGCCACGCCATAAATCGCCACGCAGGTAAACAGGCGCTTGCCAGCCCCTCGGCTGATCGGAAAGCGCGTCATCAGGAGCGACATGGTCAGAGCGCCAACCGCCGGTGCGGCGCGAAGTATTCCCAGCCCGCGCGGCCCGGTATGCAGAATGTCATTGGCAAAGATGGGCATAAGCGCTACGGCTCCGCCCAGCAGAACAACGAACAGATCCAGCGAGAACGAGCCCAGCAACAGCGACGAGCGACGCACATATTGGAAGCCCGCCAGCAATACCTGAAGCGAAGCGCCGCGTTGTTCCAGCCGCCCCGGACGCACTTTCAGGCTACCCACCAGTGCCAGGAACCAAAGCAGGGTCAGCAGTGAGAAAACGTACACGATGCCCGGGCCTTCCAGCAGGGTGCCAGGGAAGATTCTTGCCAGGGGAAAAGTAAACAGCAGCCCGCCGATAGCCGGTCCAGTCATGTTGGCGAACTGGAAGATGGCTCCGCCCCAGGTCACAGCGTTTACAAAATGGTGCTCCGGAACGAGATGCGGAATAAATGCCGAGCTTGCCGGACCGGAAAAGGCGCGGCCCGAGCCAACGAGAAACAGAACGGCATAAATGGGGAAAACATGATGAATGGCTGCGCGCGCAAAGAGGACCAGCGTCAGCGTGCAGAAGACCTGCAGCGTGTAGCAGACAAGAATCACTTGTCTGCGGTCAAAACGGTCCGCCACATGTCCCGCCGGCAACAGGAACAATAGCCCCGGCAAGAAAAGAGCCAGTCCGGTGTACCCCAGGTCCAGCGCTCGATGGGTAATTGAGTAGACCTGCCAGGCGACCGCCACCGCCTGTGCCTCAGCACCCAGGATGACAGCGCTGCGAGCCAGCTGATATCGCCTGAAATCACGTGAGGCAAAAGCCTCCATGCCGCGCCTTGATGGCGTTGGGGAAGGGGAATCCATGTGCTCACTTGGTTATATCGCTTCACTGGCATGAACGGAAAGCGGTAAGGGTACAATTTGCGGCAAAATGTGTTTGGGCCACGGTAATCCTTCTGGAATAGAAGCAGATAGACCTCCTCAACCGGCGAAGACGAGACACAACCGGGGTCAACCGAATGGTCGATACTGGACCCTCTGCCGCCCCGTATACTGGCTGGCATGTTTGAGGCATTGCGTGCTACCACTGTCTGCGGACTGCTGGCGGTAGGAAGTTGTGTGTGTCTTTCTGCACAAGCCACAGATCCCGGTGCTCTTCCCCCAGGGCAGCAAACCCAAAAGCCCGAAGCCGGCGGCCAGGCAACCGGCTCTCCGCATCCGATCCAGTTGGATGCCCAACACCGCCCCATTACAGAGGGTGGCTTTGTAAAGACCGGCCCCGTCGTCTTTGAAGACGATTCAGAGAAGGCCGGCCTGACCCATTGGACCAACAAAACGGGCACCCCGGCCAAGGAGTACCTGGTTGAGACCAAGGGCTCAGGCATCGGCCTCATCGACTATGACAACGATGGCTGGCTCGACATTTATGTCGTGAACGGTTCCACCTTTGACGCGCTCGACGGCAAGGCGACGCCTCCGCATGCAGCACTCTTTCACAATAACCACGATGGCACCTTCACGGACGTCGCAGAAAAAGCCGGCGTGACCAACGAGCGCTGGGGATTCGGCGTGGCCATTGGTGATTATGACAATGACGGCTGGCCGGATATCTACGTTTCCAACTGGGGCAAGAACCGGCTCTACCACAACAATCACGACGGCACCTTTACCGATGTGGCGGAGAAGGCAGGCGTGCAACTCGGCAACTGGTCCACCGGTGTGACATGGGGCGACTACGACGGCGATGGCAAACTCGACCTCTTTGTCGCAGGATACGTCCACTATGACCGCAATAACCTGCCCAAGAGCGACGAGAACGGTTCCATCAATATGTACTGCACCTTCCGCGGCGAGCCTGTGACCTGCGGCCCGCGCGGACTGAAGGGCGAGCCCGATCATCTGTTCCATAACAACGGCGACGGAACCTTCACCGACGTGAGCGAGAAGGCCGGCGTGGCGGACAAGGCCGGCTATTATGGCCTCGGCGCCGTGTTTGCCGATGTGAACAATGACGGCAAGCCGGACCTGCTGGTCGGTGACGACTCCACCCCGAACTATCTCTACATCAACAACGGCGACGGGACGTTCGACGACGTGAGCTATGCGTCGGGCTTCGCCGTCAATGAGGCCGGGCAGGAAACAGCATCCATGGGCATCGCCGTCGGCGACTACGAGAACAACGGCATGCTCGACGTCTTCGATACGGCATTCTCCGACAGCTACAAGCCGCTCTACCACAACGAGGGCGACGCCAATATGACCGACATCAGCTATCAGATGGGTCTTGGAGAACTCACGGTGCCGTTCCTCGGCTTCGGTGACGCCTTCATGGACTACGACAACGATGGCTGGAAGGATCTGCTGATGGCCAACGGCCACGTATACCCCGAAGCGGACAAATACGCGTGGGGCACGAGCTGGAAGCAGCGTCCACTGCTCTTCCGCAACGTTGGTGGCAAGAAGTTTGAGCCTGTTCCGGCTGTGGAGGGAACGGGGCTGGCTGTAGTCGTTGCCGGGCGAGGGATGGCCGTGGGCGACCTGTTCAACAACGGCAAGCTGGATGCGGTGATCAATGTGATGGATGGGCATCCGGTGTTGCTGAAAGACGTAAGCCCTGACACGAATCACTGGCTAGAGTTGCAGCTCACCGCTGGACCTAAAGGTCCGCGTGATGCGGTTGGTGCCGCGGTATATGTGACGGCCAACGGCATGAAGCAACGCGAGGATGTTTTGAGCGGCGGCAGCTATCTCTCCAACAACGATCCGCGTCCGCACTTCGGCCTGGGACAAGCCACCAAGGTGGATGACATTGAGGTGCACTGGCCCAGCGGCAAGGTGGAGCACTTCACTGTGCCCGGCGTTGACCGCATCGTCACCCTCAAGGAGGGGACGGGCAAGTAACCGGTCAGCACGCAAAGCAAGCCCCACTTCGGCCAGGCTTAACCTGGTTGAAGCGGGGCTTTTCTTTGTCCTGCAATGCGAAAGACCGATTTGCTTTTTCCCAACTGCCGGTGCTTCAATTTAGATATTGAAACAGGGGTGCTCCAGAGTGTGGGGCTGAGAAATACCCTCGAACCCGATCCGGATAATACCGGCGTGGGAAGTTTCCGAAGCGAACGGCCTTCTCCAATCGACGCGCGAGTTCTCCTGTTTCACGGAGTTGAATTCAGGAGAATCCATGCAAGCGCACGCGACGCAAACCGGCAATCATTTCAAACCCAATTCACCACTGTGCAGGCCCAGTTCCGTCGGCTTTTGGGTGGTCTCTTCCCTTGCGCTGCTCTGCGGTTTGGCCGTCCCCATGGCTGCATTTTCACAGAGCCAGAAGCAGGCCCAGGCCAACGACTCGAAAGCCAGTTCACAGAAGCTGGCGCCGGTAACCACCACCGTCGTGGTGCGTGAAGAGGTGAAGGATGACTATTTGACCGGGGCCGTGATGGCGGGGAGCCTTGACGGAACCCTGCTGAAGGAGACACCTCTCTCTGTAACTGCGGTCAGTCGCGCCGTGCTGAATGACCAGATGGCACGCGTACTCTCTGACGTGGTGAAGAACGATGCTTCCGTTGGCGAAGACTATGCGCCGGTGGGCTACTACGGTGACTTTGAGATTCGTGGCTTTCCCATCGATCTCGCCACCGCATTACAGATCAACGGTTTGACGATCTCCGGCAATCAGGATGTTCCTCTCGAAAATAAGGAGAGCGTTGAGATCCTGAAGGGCATCGCAGGCCTTGAAAGTGGTGTAGCTGCGGCCGGTGGGCTCATCAACTACGTCACAAAGGAGCCGAGCGCAACGCAACGACCGGCTCTCGATTTTGCCACAGACCATCGCGGCACATCCTATGGCGCGCTGGACTTTGGTCACATTTTCAAGGCCAGGTTTTCTCCCGGAGTGCGGATGAACTTCGCCGGAGAGAACATGCACCCTTACGTGCAACATGCGGATGGATGGCGCGGCGTGGGCACACTGGACAGCGAATTTAAGCTAAGCCCCGATACAACGCTCTTTGCTGACTTCGAATATCAGCACCGCATTCAACGCTCTGAGGCCGGGTATCAACTGCTGGGTGGAACAACGGTGCCCACGCGCGTATACCCGTCTGTCATGCTGGGTTACCAACCATGGTCCAAGCCCAATACCTTTGACACTTTCAATGCGGGATCGAGGCTGAATCATTCCTTGAATACACACTGGAGCATCCGCCTCGCCGGGTCGTACAGCCACGCACTTATCGATGACAACGTGATATGGCCGTACGGCGCAGCGCTGGACGCCAACGGCAACTCCCTTTGCCCTAACTCGCCTTACTATTTCTTCTGTCCGGATGGCAGCTATGAGATCTACGACTATCGCAGCCCTGGCGAATTGTGGATCAACGCCGTGGGCGAAGCGCTTGTGCAGGGGCACATTGCAATGGGAAAAGTAACCCACGACATCGTAGGCGGAGGCTCGCTCTTCCACCGCTCCGTGGATCTCTCGCCGACCATCGTCTATACGCCATTGGGAGTGGAAAATCTCTATCAGCCCAATATTTATTACGCGCCTGAGAGCCCTTATCAACAGGCAGGACCGGCAACGCTGGCAGACTTCAATCGGCAAGCCTCCGGCATCATTCAAGACCACATTCGCTTGCCTCGCGGTGTTGCGCTGATCGCTGGAGGGCGCTATGTGCGGATGAGCGACTTCAACTATTCCTCGGCGCGGTCGCTCTGGTTGCCCCAGTACGGCGCGACCTATACGCCCATCAAGAGCGTCACATTCTATGGCAATTACGGCGTTCTGCTTTCGCTGGGCCCCCAGGCACCATGGTGGGTCGATAATGCCAGCGTCTTTCTCGACCCTTACTTCACGCGCCAGTCGGAGATTGGCGTGAAGTATGAACACACGATTCTGCTCACGGCCGCACTCTTCAGAATGCGACAGCCATTCTTCTATCCGCGTGTGATTCAGGCAGCGGACAGCTTTTGCTCCGGCAGCGTGAATCCCGGCGACATGTGCTTTGAGTCCGCTGGGCACGAAACGCACAGCGGGATTGAACTGAATGCGCAGGGTAAGGCCACCAGTTGGCTGCAACTCACGGCTTCTGCTACCGCAATGCAGGCGCTATCCAGTGACACAGGCACGTCCGCATTTGACAATAAGCAGGTACTGAACGTACCCCGCGTACATACAACATTGTCCGCGGACTTACTGCTGCCGCACCTGTACGGACTGCATTTGACGCCGGGCTGGATCTACACAGGCCGCAAAGCGGCCACCCGGGATGATGCCGTGAGCGTGGCCGGATATAACCTCTTCAATCTTGGCGCACGGTACACGCCAGGTGGAGAAAATGGCCGCGTAACCTTCCGCCTCTATGCGGACAACATATTCAATCAGCGCTACTGGAAGGACACGGGTGCCAGCTACGGAGACACCTTCATTCACCTGGGCGCCCCCGCGACGGTTCGGCTTTCAGCCCATTACACTTTCTGAATACAGAGGATGGGGCGTAATCAGGGACCAGACACATCAGCATGAGCAACATTGCGAAAGCACACGGAATGGACGGAACGCTGGTGGAACCGGACTGGGCTCCACTGACGCTCGATGAGCTGCGCCGTGTGTTGATGCTGTTTCCCGAGGCCGGGGAGCCCATCCGCATTCTGAGCACGAGCCCGCGCCCATTTTCAGCCGCCAGTGTGCTCGCAACAAGCTCAGGTACATTCTTCGTCAAGAGACATCACAGGTCTTTGCGCGATGTGGAGGGGCTTGGAGAAGAGCATCGCTTCATGCAGCATCTGCGGAAAAGTGGCGCAAAGGTGCCCCGGGTGCTCAAGGCTTGCGAGGGAGGAACCGCTGTCGAACTTGGCGACTGGACCTATGAGGTGCATGAGAAGCCACAGGGCATGGACTTGTATGAAGAGGCGCTGTCATGGACGCCATTTCGAGCGCCAAAGCATGCATACTCGGCGGGGCAGGCACTGGCACGGCTGCATTGCGCTGCTGCTGACTTCAAGGAACCTGCGCGCAAAGCTCGACCTCTCATTGCCAGCTTCTCCATTTTCGCATCGACCAATCCTGAGCGCGCAATGAAACGCTATTTGGCTGCGCGACCAGTTCTCGATGCGGATGACTTCACACATTCAGGATGCGCTGCTGCGCTCGATCTCCTTGCGCCTTTCCATGAGGAATTGCGCCCATTGCTGCCGGCACTCGATCCAATATGGACGCACAATGACCTGCATGCTTCCAATCTCTTCTGGAGCGATGCGACCGATGATGCAACCGCGACAGCAGTCATTGACTTTGGCCTCGCGGATTACACCAACGCAGTGCATGACCTGGCGCAGGCAATTGAGCGGAACATCGTTGAATGGCTTGTCCTGATGCAGCATCCTGCCGCTACGGAAGTGCCTGTGCATTGGGAACATCTGTACGCCCTGCTGGATGGCTATGAGTCTATTCGCCCGCTAAGTGAGCAAGAAGCAGCTGCTCTGGCTCCCATGACAGCGCTTTGTCATGCCGAGTTTGCGCTAACTGAAGCTGACTACTTTTTGAGCGTCCTGCATGCGCCCAAAAAGGCAAAGCTGGCCAGTGATGATTATCTGGTGGGCCACGCACAATGGTTTCGCAGTCGCGCTGGGCAAGTGCTGACGGATGCATTGCGCCAGTGGGCTGCGAAGCGTGCATTGGCAGCCCGCGAGGTGACGAAGACATGAGCTGGACTACGATTGCACACTACTTTGCCTTGCACTGGCTGGAGATTGCCGGTACCGCGACAACGGTACTGGGCATCTGGTTCACGACCCGCAGGTGGCTTGTGTGCTGGCCGGTTGTGTTGGCAGCCGATTTGATCTACCTGATTGTCTTCTACCAGGCGCGTCTGCTTTCGGACGCGCTCTTGCAGATCTTCTTTGTCATCTTTACGCTCTACGGCTGGTGGCACTGGTGGAGAGGTGTTCGAGAAGAGGGCGAGGTTCGCATCGTTCCGCTGAGCGTGCAAAGCATGTTGGTGGCGCTGGCAGCCGGTGCAATAGGCAGCGTCGCGTTGGGTGAAATTGCGAAGAGACTGCATGCGGCTCTACCTTACCTCGACGCGGCATTGACGAGTTACAGCCTTGTGGCAAGTTGGTGGCAGGCGCGGAAGCATACGGCCAATTGGTGGCTTTGGATCGTAGTGAATATCGCCTACATTGGCGAGTATCTCTACAAGGCTCTGGTGCCAACGGCGCTTCTCTATGCTTGCCTGGTAGGTCTTGCTGTGCTCGGCCTGCGAGAATGGAAGCGCTCCGAGCTAGCGCACAAGCTGCCAGAACAGAATGAGGAGAACGTGATTCTTCTTTCTACCTCGCCCTCAAGCGTCAATCGTACAGAGTAGGAGCGCTGGATATTTCTCTGCGGATTTCCTTTGTAGCTTTTTCACACTGCTATCTGCACAGCATTGTGCATGGGCTTTCCCTCAATGTAACGTTGCAGTTCATCCGCCGCGACCTTCAATGCTCTTGGTGCAAATTGCGGGCTGGAACCACCCACGTGTGGCGTGATGAACAGGTTGGGGCAACTCCATAGCGGATGATCCGGGGGAAGAGGCTCCGGATCCGTAACGTCCAACGCCGCGCGAATTCTGCCAGAGTGCAGCGCCGCAACAAGCGCATCCGTTTGGACAATAGGCCCGCGCGCTGCATTCACGAGCAATGCGCCTTGGCGCATAAGAGCAAACTGCTTCTGGCCAATGAGACAGCGCGATGCCTTAGTGAGCGGAAGAATCAGTATGATGACCTCTGCCCATGGAATGAGATTGTCGAGTTCAGTGACTGAATGCACGGCTGGCTCGGCGCGCGCTACGCGCGCGACGCGCTTGAGATCAACGCGAAACGGTGCCAGCATCCGTTCAATCTCCTTGCCGATCGCCCCATAGCCAACAAGTAGAACTTTCTTCCCAGTCAGCTCCTCCAGCATCACTGGAGGATAGAGATCGCGGGTGTCTCCCGTGATGCCAGCATAATACGCACTGGCCTCAAATCGGCGTTTCCACATTCCCGTCTTTTGGATATCCCAATAGAGCGGGAAATATTTCAACAAGGCGAGAATCGCCGACAGCGTCCACTCCGCAGTAGAAATGTTGTGCGCTCCATGCGCATTGCAGATTGTGACGTGCGGTCCAACAGTATCGGGTATCCACTCCGTCCCCGCCATCATGGACAGGACAAGCTTAACGCCGCGAAGATGCGGCCACACACGCATGGCACGCGTTGGGTATGGATCGGGGATCCAGACATCGATTGCGACTTCATAATCGATTTGCGCTGGAAGTGGTACCAATTCGACTTCTTCGGGGAAGTGAGCGAACAAATCTGCTGAGAGCGCAGCGGGATATCCTAATCGTAGCTTCGGCATGACGGGTTCACCGGATATAGAAATTTCCAGCTTAATGCTAAATGGCGGCGCCGCCGAAGACGCAGATCTATTACAACTGCGCATCGCAACTGCATCTTGAAAGACAATGGAACATAGGACTGGGCACTGCACTCCTCACCTGGGATGTGGGGAATATCACCACCCAAATGAGGCCGGCTGTGGCACCCTGAAGGAAGCAGCGAGGAGTCTTGAGAGATCAATGCGTTTGAAAATGCCAAATACAAAGTCGCAGCAGAACCTGGCCATTCATCTGCGACTACAGCAAGGCGCCTCCCGCGGCCTTATCAGCTGGGAACACCGGCGCATGCTCATCCATGCGGCAAAGACTGCTCTTGCTGCTGCGCTATGCTGGTGGATGGCTGCGCGATTTGGCCTGCACGAAGGCTACTGGGGATCCATCAGTGCAATCATTGTTCTGCAGTCCAACTTCGGCTCAACCATCACTGCCTCGCGTGATCGATTGTTGGGAACGTTGATAGGAGCCATCTTCGGATTCTCTTTCTCTTTGTTCGGATCGCTACCCTGGAACTATATTGCTGCCGTCTTCGCAGCCATTCTGCTGTGCAGTGTGCTGGGATTCAGGAGTAGCTCACGGCTCGCCGGCGTGACAATCACAATCCTCATGCTTGTGCACACTAGCGGTTCGCATTGGACATTGGCACTGGATCGAGTGATGCAAGTCATCCTCGGCATCCTTGTTGCGCTTGCGGTTGCTACTTTTGTGTTTCCTGACAGGGCAAGGCTGCGACTAAAAGATGGTCTTGCGCAGGAATTCTTGATTCTGGGATCACTTTTTGAAGCAATACTCGAAGGCTTTCGCGGAGATCCAGCGAAGACATTGAACACGCTGCGCGGGGACGCTCTGTCTCTCCTGCGGAGTAATAATCAACTGCTCGATGCTGCTCGCAACGAATCGTCAGGCGGCCCCGGATGGCGTGAGGGGCTCGGCATGTTGGCGCAATTCGGGCGCTCGCTGTTCGATGCGCTGGCAGCTCTTGAGTTCGCTGTGCGCGACAGCCATCACGATAGCTATGCACAGCAGTTGGAACCCGCCCTGGGCCAATTAGCAACGGACATTCGCAACGGATTCCACTACGTTGCGAAGTGCATACATGATTGGCGATTTCATATTCCGCCGCAGGGGCTGAATCTCGAAGACGACATTGCGAAGCTTGAGGAACAGATGGCGGCCATACGCCCTACTGGCTTTCAATTTTCTCAGGCAGAGATATTGCGCGCCTACGCTGTGCAATTGCATCTTAAGCAGATTGCGCGCCTGCTACGCGCAGCACGTGTGGAGACCAGCCTCGCCATCGGCGAGGCGCAACGCGACTAGGCAAGAAACTTGCGCAGCGCAGCAATGCAATCCTCGATCTGCTCCAGTGGAATTGCGTATCCAAAGCGCAAATGCCCTTCTCCCTGCGCACCAAAGACCGAGCCAGGAATCGTGGCTATGTGAGCCTTGTCCAGCAGGATTTGAGCCGCTTTCACGCTGTTCTTGCTGATCCTTTCCATGTTTGGGAATGCGTAAAACGCGCCGGCTGGTAACTCACATTCACAGCCAACCTCATTCAGTGCTTTCACAATCAAGTCACGACGCTTTCGATACTCCTCACGCCGTGCGGCAATCTCACTCTCGGGCGTGGTAAGAGCCTGCATCATCGCATACTGCACAGGCGTTGCAACGCCGTTCGTGGAATACAGCACGATTTTGCGTAGCGCGGTCATAAACGGCTCTTTCGCCACCGCATATCCTGCGCGCCAACCCGTCATGGCGTAGGTCTTTGAGAAGGTAAACGCAGTAATTGTTCTTTCCGCCATGCCCGGCAACGATGCGATGGAAACGTGCTCACCTTCATAAACCAGGTCTTCATAAGCCTCATCGGCAATCACAATGAGATCCCGTTCTTTTGCAAATGCCGCAACTTCCTCAGCCTCTGCGTGCGTGAAAACAAGTCCGCTTGGATTTTGCGGTGTGTTGAAGTAAATTGCGCGCGTTTTAGGAGTTGAAAACTGTTCGAGAGTCTTGCGTATGCCATTTCGCCGGGCTGTTGCCGTCGGCACCAACAGGGGGCGACCTTGCGCACCCGTCACAAGATCGCCGATGGGAGTCCAATATGGAGAAAAGATCAGTGCATCATCACCAGGGTCGAGTACGCTCTGAAACGCTGCGTACAAGGCCTGGGAACCGCCAACAGTCACAATAACTTCATCGGCGCTCACCTGTAGGCGGTTTTTTCTGGCAAGCTTTTCCGCCAATGCGTTGCGCAGCGGCAGCAGCCCCGAGGAAGGGGCATAGTGCGTCTGATTGTCCGTCAATGCCTTGACGGCCGCGTACTTGATGAAATCAGGGGTTTCGAAGAAAGGCTCGCCCCCGTGGAGGGCATGTACTTGGATCCCCTGGCCCCGCATCGCCATTACCTGATTGCGAATCTGAACGATGCCTGAAAATCCTACCTCATCCAGCCGCTTGGCCAGTCGAATCCCGTTCTTCCGTGAAGTCATTGCCTTGTATCCTTTCGAACGAGCACAACGAAAGCATTCTGCCTGCGCATAGATGATAGCGTCTTGCACGGAACCAGATACAGGAGAGACCGATTTTGCTGACCGCGCGATGCGTCAGACGGCCAGGGCCTCGGTGTACACTGCCATCCCCACCACTGCATCCGCACCCAGGGCATCGAGAGTGTCAATCTCCTGTTGATTGCGGATCCCCCCGGCAACAATCAGTTGTTTGTTAGTGAGCTTACGCAGGCGCGCGGCAATTTCAAGAGGGAAACCCTGCATCATACCCTCGCCATCCACGTGAGTATAAAGAAAAGCTGAGACAAATGGGTCCAATTGCGGGATTGCTTCGTCGGGCGTAAGCTGCACCTGGGACTTCCACCCTTTCACTGCTATGCGTCCTTGCTTGGTGTCGATTCCTGCAACGACGCGATCAGCTCCGAGATTGGTTTGGAGTTCAGCGGCAGCTTCGATATTGACCTCCCCCTCCTCCGTAAAGAGCGCCGAACCCACAATCACGCGTCGGGCACCGGCATGGAGAACGCGCTGGGCATGCTCAACGGAGCGAATGCCTCCGCCAACCTGGCAGGGCAAGCGATGCGCAATCTGCTCGACCAGCTTTGTATTGTCGCCCTGGCGCATGGCTGCATCAAGATCGATCAACTGCACTAGGGGATAGCGTGCAAACTTCGTAATCCAGTATTCAAAGTCATCAAAGGCAAGCCGTAATTTTTCGCCCTGTACCAGTTGAACGATACGGCCGCCCAAGAGATCGATGGAAGGAATCAGCATGGCAACCTCACGGAAACACCGGCCTTGGCCAGTTCTTCTTTCAACGCGCGCGCGCTTGAAAGACCAAAGTGAAAAATGCTTGCAGCCAGTGCGGCATCCGCCCTGCCCCGGCCAAAGACATCGACAAAGTGATTCACTGTTCCGGCACCGCCGGAAGCTATCACGGGAATCCGCAGGGCGTCACTCACGGCAGCAGTTAAATCGCAATCAAAGCCTGCGCGCGTCCCGTCAGCATCCATCGATGTGAGCAGGATTTCGCCCGCACCGCGCGCCTCGGCCTCACGCGCCCACTCCACAACGCGGCGCCCAGCCGGCTTTCTGCCTCCCTGGACGAACACCTGGGCATCAATCACCGGATCGTCTGCGTCAGGATCCCGTCGTGCATCGATTGCAACGACTACAGCCTGCGAGCCGAAGCTTCTGCCAATCGCATCAATGAGTGAGGGAGAAGCGATTGCAGCCGAATTTACGCTCACCTTGTCTGCCCCGGCGTCGAAAACTTGCGCTGCATCATCAGCACTGCGGATGCCACCGCCCACAGTAAAGGGTATAAAAAGCTCGCGCGCTGTACGGCGCACTGTGTCCAGCAGCGTCTGCCGCTGCTCGTGCGTCGCCGTAATGTCCAGCAAGACGATTTCATCCGCGCCCTCGCGTGCATGGCGCGCGGCCAGCTCAGCCGGGTCACCTGCATCCACGATATCCACAAACTGCACACCTTTTACAACACGGCCACCGTGCACATCGAGACAGCCAATGATACGTTTCGTCAACATGCTTCTTATGCGCTCCGCCAGGCTAGAAAATTGCGAAGAATCCTGAGACCGGCTTCCCCGGACTTTTCAGGATGAAACTGCACGCCCATCACATGGCCACGCTCAACAGCTGCGGCAAATGGTTCGATGTAGTGCGTGGTGGCTGATGTATCCGCAGATACAGGCGCCCTGTATGAGTGCGTAAAATAGACATACTCGCCAGAGCTTATTCCTGCAAGCAGGGGTGAGTCAGGGCGTACATCCAAGGAATTCCAGCCTACGTGAGGAACCTTCTCAGCACCCTCTTTGAAGCGCGTACACATTTCAGGAAAGTAGCCAAGCCCGTCCTGCTCCGGCGCCTCGCTTGAGCCTGCATAAAGCCATTGCATGCCAACGCAAATGCCCAGAAATGGTATAGAGAGGTTGATCGCATTGCGTATGGCAGAGGTGATGCCTGTTGCATCCAGGCGTTCCGTTGCTGCAAAGTTACCTACCCCGGGAAGGACGATTCGGTCTGCTGTTTCAATCGGCTCAGGCCCATCTGCCACTATGGTTTCAGCGCCAAGATGATGAAGCGCCTTGAGCACAGAAGTCAGGTTGCCTGCCTTGTAATCAATTACTGTGACACGCATTAGAGCAATCCCTTGGTGGAAGGCAGCATCTCGCCGAGTTGCTTGTCGCGCGCACACGCCACGCGAAGTGCTCTTGCGAATGCCTTGAATATTGCCTCAATCTTATGGTGATTCGAGCGCCCATACATCGTCTTCACATGTACGTTGGCACGGGCACCACGCGCAAAGCCCTCAAAGAAATCAGTAACAAGCTCAGTCTGCAGGTCGCCAACTAGCCGTGTGCGCACTTGTGTATCTACGGCAAATGCTGCCCTTCCACTCATGTCCACCGCGGCAATCGCCAGCGTCTCATCCATGGGCATAAGAAAATAGCCAGCACGCAGAATGCCGCGTTTGTCGCCCAGTGCTCTATCGAAGGCTTCTCCGAGTGCAATGCCAACATCCTCCACCGTGTGATGCTGGTCCACATCCAGATCACCCTTGCATTGGAGTTCCAGATCGAACGCGCCGTGCCGCGCGAAGAGCTCCAGCATGTGGTCAAAGAAGCGGATGCCCGTGGCGATCTTGTATTGCCCACGCCCCTCAATTGTGAGGCGAATGGAGATGCGCGTCTCAGTCGTATTGCGCTCGAGGCTCGCACGGCGCAGCGCCTTTTTATGCGATGTGTCTCTTCTGCTGGAGGATTTCATATCTTCTTTCTTCCCGGCCGCAAATCCGCCAGCGCGGATTCCAAAGCTGCCGCCGCATGCCGCATCTGTTCGCGGGTTCCGATGGTAATACGCACACAGCCACCGCACCCGGGATCGCTGGAGCGGTCGCGGACAAGCACACCTGCATTGCGCATCCGCTCTGTGAATTCCCTGTGACACTCTCCCACGTCAACGAGGACAAAGTTAGCGCTACTGGGCCAACGGCGCAGGCCGGCAGCATCCAGGGCAGCCTCAAACTCCCTCCGTGCCTGGAGGACTTCGCCAACATACCAGTCAAGATAGGCGTCATCCTCAAGCGCGGCAGGAAGACAAGCGAGTGCAATTGAGTTCACGCTGTAAGGCGACAGGACGCGCCTTACCCAGCTTATCAATTGCAAGGATCCGGCTAGCAAGCCAACGCGCAGACCGGCTAGACCGTAAGCTTTGGAAAATGTGCGGGCCACAACAAGATTCGGGGTGGATCCAACCTGGTCCATCACTGTCTCGCCATGGAAATGAAAATAGGCTTCATCGACCAACACGACAGCATGCGGCGCACAACGGGCAATCTCAAGCAATTGTTCGCGCTTGGCGACACTGCCGGAGGGGCTGTTTGGATTGGCGATGGCGATGAGTTTGGTACGCGGAGTGACAGCGGCAAGCAGGCGATCGAACGGGAATTGCAGGTCGCCCTCGGCCTGGACGGTTACCACGCCCGCATCCGTTGCAGAGGCGTAGACCTCGTACATTGTGTACGTTGGCACGGGCAACAACAGCTCATCTCCAGCGTCCAGGAATGTCTCGAAGAGCACATGGATCGCTTCATCGACACCGTTTGTCAGCACAACCTGTTGCGGACTGACTCCAAGGTGTGAGGCAACGATTGCCTCCACAGGTTCACGCTCGGGGTAACGCGTCAAGTCTCCCGTTGAGATGCGGCTGAGCACCTCGCGCACCATGGGAGAGCAGGCCAGCGTATTTTCGTTAAAGTCGAGGCGAAGCGCATCACGGTTGCCGAGCGGAGGATGATACTCCTTCATCGCACTCACGCGTGAACGAGGCTTCGGACAGAGATCGTTTGGATTGCTCAAGCCATCTCCTCTCTTCGTTTCCCTCGCAGGCGAGTGCGAATTGCTTCAGCGTGTCCCGTGAGGCCCTCTGCCTGAGCCAGTAAAGCGGCTTTGGGGCCGAGATAATGCATGGCCCTGGAGTTGTATTCCTGCACAGTGATCAACTTGACGAAGTCGTTGACGCTCAGGCCGCCGCGAACGCGCGCCATCGCGCCGGTAGGTAATGTATGGTTCGGACCGGAGATGTAATCGCCCATGGGCTGGGCAGACCAGCGTCCCACGAAGACCGACCCTGCATTCCTTACCCACTTGAGATCGCTGGCTGCATCTACGGTAAGGTGCTCTGGAGCCAGCCTGTTGGTAATGTCGCGCGCCTCGCGCAGATCTCCGGCAACAATTGCAAATGCATTGCGTTGCAATGTAACTCGTGCGACAGCATTCTCACGACTGCGAAGTCTCACTTCGGCTGCCACTTCCTGCGCCAGTTCGGAGCGAGTTGTGATGAAGATGGCAAGGGCGTCAGGATCATGCTCGGCTTGCGCCACAATGTCGGATGCAATGTCGGCTGGCTTACCGCGCTCGCTGGTGACAACAATTTCAGTTGGGCCAGCAAGCATATCGATAGCGCAGTCAAATGCCACAAGGCGCTTTGCGGCGGTGACATACAGATTGCCTGGGCCAACGATCTTGTCGACGCGCGGAATCGTCGCGGTCCCATAGGCCAAAGCGGCCACTGCATGCGCGCCGCCCAAGCGGTAGAACTCCGACAGTCCAAGCATGTGTGCCGCTGCCAGAGTCTCCTGAGCAGGCTTTGGCGAGACTGCTATAATCCGCTGCACACCAGCGACCTGCGCTGGGATCACTGTCATCAACAGCGTGGAGGGGAGAGGGTGACGGCCGCTGGGCACATAACATCCGACCGCGCCAAGAGGACTGACGATCTGGCCGGTAGTGAGACCCCGCATTGGAGACATCCGCCAGCTGGATGGCATCTGGCGCTGCGCGAAGGTACGAATCTGACTGGCAGCTGTTGACAAAGCATCCCGCAGATCGGGCGTCAGCGCATCCCATGCAGACTCCATCTCTGCTTGCGAGATGCGCAGTTGTGAGACATCAGGAAGCCCATCAAACTGCCTGGCGTAGCGGAGCAGTGCGCTGTCATTCTTGCTGCGTACATCTGCCACGATACGTTGCACTCGCGGCAGCACGGCGTCCAATGCCGCGCCGCCACGCGCTTCCAAGGTGGCAATCAGTTCAGCCGCTTGGGTACGTCCTCTTCCTTTCGTACGGATCAATCGCATGGTTCGCCCCAGGCTACAACACTACTTTGTTCAAGGGATATTCAACGATGCCTGTAGCGCCAGCAGCTTTGAGGCGTGGTATCACATCGCGTGCTATCCCCTCCTCAACGATGGTGTTCACCGCAACCCACTCGGAATTACTGAGCTGCGAAACAGTCGGCGAGTTCAGCGCAGGGAGCACAGCGAGTACGCCGTCCAGGTTGTTGCGCAGAACATTCAGCATGAGGCCAACCTGCGATTGCGCATCAATAGCTCCGCGCAGCATCAGTGCAATCTGGTCAATTTTTTCTCGCTTCCATGCATCGGCCAGTGCAGGCTTTCCGGCAATCAGATGCGTCTCACTTTCCATGACCGTATCGATGATTTTCAGGTGGTTTGCCTTGAGCGAGCTGCCGGTTTCCGTGACTTCCACAATTGCATCGGCCAGCATTGGCGGCTTGACCTCAGTTGCTCCCCAACTGAATTCCACCTTCACGTTTACACCCTTGCTTGCGAAATAGCGCTTTGTAACCTCAACAAGCTCGGTAGCGATGATTTTGCCTTCCAAATCCTCAGCTTTTTCAAAGCCGCTTGCCTCGGGTACTGCCAGCACCCAGCGCACTTTTCGGCGGCTCTGCTTGGCATACGTCAGCGTCGTCACACTGGTCACGTCGAGACCACTTTCAACCACCCAGTCGATACCGGTCAGTCCGGCATCCAGCACACCGTGGTCAACATAGCGTGCCATCTCCTGCGCGCGAATCAGCATACATTCAATTTCGCTGTCATCAATTGAAGGAAAATAGGAGCGCCCGTCTGCGTAGATGTTCCAGCCCGCGCGACGAAACAATGAGATCGTCGCCTCCTGAAGACTGCCTTTGGGCAAGCCAAGACGAAGTTTGCTAGCCACGGGCGACCTCCGCGCTTGCATTGCCTGCGTCCAGTGCCAGGGGTCTGGTAAAGCAGCTTACGGTACCTTCATGGCAGACCAGTCCGTCGCCTTCCACTTCAACACGGAATAGCAGCGTATCGTTGTCGCAGTCCGTGGAGACGGAGACAACCCGCAAACGATTGCCGCTTGTTTCACCCTTCATCCACAGCTTCTGGCGCGTGCGGCTCCAGAAGGTTACAAAGCCTGTATCCATAGTTTTGGCATAGCTGGTGGGGTTCAGAAAGCCCAACATCAGCACTTCGCCGGTCCGCGCATCCTGCACAATGCCTGGGATGAGACCGTCCATCTTCTCAAAGTCAATTGTTGTTGTCATGTTGCTTAAGGTTCTCCTGGCTTTCTGATTCTCGTCTCACCTTTTCAAAAGCGATGAAAAAGCCCGTCGGCTTGGCTGCCGGCGGGCTTCTGTAGAGTCTGATCCTAGCGACCGCTTATTTCAGACCACGATCTTCCGCCGGCATGGAGTTTCCATGATGGTGGGGATGGTGACCGTGATGGCGGTGAATCTGCATCTCATTCTGAGTCTAACGGCTGGCTAGTGGAGTGTCAACTCAAGTAGCGTGTTCAGGCCGACCCTCATGACGAAGCAGTTCAATCAATTTTTCATTCAGGCGATTCCGCACATCAAACCGCTCAGAGGCTCGGGTCATGTAGCGAACTTCAAGGTCGATGCCTCCACTGGATGGTCGCAAACTGACGACCGGAGTTGCACTGAAGCGTCTGAGACGTTCACCACGAACTCCTCGATTCCACTCCTGCTCGGCAAGCCTTGTATTCTCCTTCAGGTCATCCAGAACTTCTTGATGAATACGGCCTACTACTCCAGCAGGATTTTCCGCAGCAGGCAATGTGACGGTTACTTCATCCCACATCCATTGTCCTGCGGTAGAAAAGTTGAAGTATTGGCCACGTATCGCAAAGCTATTCATAAATGTAATCCGCCGACCTGTTGGATGCCCTCTATCGGCGAGAGTGCCCGTCTCAAGCAGTGTGGTATTGAATAGCCCCACCTCAATTACTTCGCCGCCAACGCCGTTGATTTCAACCCAGTCGCCTACTCGAATGCCGTTCTTTCCCATAAGAACGAACCAGCCAAAAAATGCGATGATGAAGTCCTGCAACGCAATAGTGAGGGCTGCTGTAACCAATCCAAGAATGGTGGGCGTTTCTTTGGGAACGCCAAAGATAACCAACAGAATCAGCACGGCGCCCACCACCTGAATGCCAAGCTGCACAACGCTGCGAAGTGTATGTATTTGCCTGCGGTCCAATGAAGGATGCGCCATTATGCGCCGCACTATGGCATCCAGAACAACAATGCAGATGGTGATGGCAAGGATCACCATGAGCGATTGCAGAATCAGGTGGAGGACGATGCGATGCTGCAACATTACCTGGGCCGACCATTTGCTGTATACATTCGCCAACTGCTGCTTGGTCTGCAGCCGATCGTCATCGATGCTTAACACCTGCCTGAGGACTCGACGGTCGCCAATGCTGCTCAGAGCCGCAGAGCCAGTGCTGGTGCCGGACGCGGTAGTTGTTTCCGCAGCATTGGCCTGTGCCTCAAGGGTGTTGTAGCTTGCAGTCATGCTTGAGATATCATTCTGCGTCTGCTGCAAAGCCTGCTGCAGCAGACTGTAGCGATCGTTCTGGTCAAGCCACGCCTTGGCTCGTCCCGCCAGTGTTGTATGCCTCTTGATCGAAAGCATGGCTATCGGTGCGTAGTTCTTGGCTTCCTCATCGTACTGCCGCATCGATGCCTCATGGGCATTGAGCTCTTGCTGTATCCGCACACTCTCGTCGCCCGACACACGTTCGAGTTCGCGCTCCGCATCCTCGAGTTCGTCCGTATCAAGTCCGAGTTGCGCCTTGGCTACGTCAAGCTCGTCAGTGCTAGTGGGTAGTGGACCACCACTCTTGACCTTTAACCCTCCAGGACCCGCTTTCGCACTCAGGCTATCCACAAGAGCTTGATCCTCTTTGAGGATCTGCTGCAGTTGGGCAATCCGCTTGGAAATCGCCAGCGCTTTGCCCGTCAGAGCACGGCTCTTGTCACGCAAGTTTGCCAACCGCAATGCGGCAGCGAAAGCCTGATCTACATCGTGGTCGGCCAGGCGTTCCGCCTCACGTGCATACTCTACTTCTTCAGCCGATACAGCCAACGGCGCGATAGCCTGGGCCGTTTGCCAGGGACTGAGATCGACCAGGTTTCTCTTGTTGGCGCGGACGCACGCGCTCCCGGAAGTACCCATGAACGGCAGGTGAGCCATGGCATCGCGCGTGGACCAGGAAAACAAGAGAGCCGCCGCAAACAGCGCGACCAATCCGGCCAACAGAATCAAGCGAGCTCTGCCGAAGAAACTTCCTCGTACTGCGCTGGGGTTGGGTGCAATTGGGGATATTGCCATTCCTGAATTCTTACAGAAATCTATCGCGTCGAGGCCAGAAAATAATGGCTTGCTGTAGGTATATCTGGACTTTTCCCCTTTATTGGTCAGACAGTCAACTGGCGGTGAGAAGCCGCCCGCTCGAGATCGGGGACTTGCTGCACAGTTCTGGCGCATCAGAGAATAAGGGGATGCATCAATTGCGAACAGGAGCTTGCTGCGCAGTCTTGATCGTTTGGGCGTCAATGTACGCCTTGCCACAACTGCCTGCCAAGCAACACGCCCAGATCCCGGAAGCACGCATCGATATCAATCATGCTTCCATGGCTGAGTTGATGACGGTACCAGGCATGGCGCGCAGTTGGGCCGGACGTATTGTGCGCTTCAGGCCATACCATTCAAGGCTCGACCTGTTGGAGCGCGGGGTGCTGAGCAGCCAAGTCTACTACCGGATCAAGGACCACCTGGTCGCTCACCGGGTAAAGCAGTGAGCAACCCGCTTCCCTGCTATGCAGGCTACTCTGCGCTCTCAATACCGCGCTTCAGAAGCCGGCTGAGCAACACATAGAGCACCGGAATAAATATCAGATTCAGCACGGTGGAAAGCAGCATGCCGCCCACGATCGTGGTTCCGACAGAGCGCCGACCAAGGGCACCAGCACCTGTTGCAAACACCAGCGGCAAAACGCCCATGATGAACGCGAAGGATGTCATCAGGATTGGACGAAGGCGCAGTTCCGCCGCCTCAATGGCTGCCTCGGCGATCGTACGGCCTTTGCGACGTAGTTGCTCTGCGAACTCGACGATCAAAATGGAGTTCTTGGCAGAAAGGCCGATCAGCATCACCAGGCCTATCTGGCAGTACACATCGTTCGAGAGACCGCGGAGCGAAACCAGCCCCAGCGCGCCCAACACTGCCATGGGCACTGCCAACAGGATGATGAACGGGAGCGCAAAGCTCTCGTATTGCGCTGACAGGGTGAGATAGACCACGAGCAGTCCAAGGCCGAAAATTGTCAACGCTTTTCCACTTGACTCAATTTCATCCAGTGTCAGCCCAGTCCAATCGAAGCGCATGCCCGGCAACATAAACCTCTTTGCCAGCTCTTCCATGCCCTGTATTCCCTGTCCGGAGCTATAGCCGGGAGCGGGTGAACCATCAATCTCGACAGAGCGGAACAGATTATAGTGCGAAATTACCGGCGGTCCCGCACTCTCCGTTACAGTCACCAGGTTATCCAGTGAAATCATCTGTCCACTGTCGGACCGCACATAGAATTCGTGCAGGTCGCTGGCCTTCTCGCGGAACTGCTGGTCGGCCTGCACATACACGCGGTAGGTACGGTTGTTATAGTCGAAATCATTCACGTACTGCGAACCCATGAAGACACCAAGTGTGGCAGTAATCTGGGAAAGCGGCACTCCCAACGCCTTCGCCTTGGCACGATTAATCGTTACCAGCACCTGGGGGTCATTTGCAGAAAAGCTGGTGAAAAGGTTGGTAATATCTTTGCGTGCCCGACCGCCATTCGCAATCTGGTGAGCAACGCGGTCAAGATCTGCCAGCGTGTTGGTGCCGGTATCCTCCAGAATGAACTGGAATCCGCCAAAGCTGCCGACACCGCTGACCGCCGGTGGCTGAATAATGTTTACCATGCCGCCATTGGGTGCGAACATCAGGCTCTGCAGCTTGGGCTGAATGTCTGCGACTATGTCTGCCGCAGAGTGCCCTTTGCCGCGCCGCTGGTCGGCTGGCTTGGTACTGACAAACATCATGCCTGCATTCGAGGCATTGCCCGCAAAGCTGAAACCTGTTACAGAGAAGGCTCCTGCGATATCGGGATTGCTGTAGAGAATTGCCTGTGCGCGGTCAGCCAAAGCAGATGTGTAGGCCAGCGAAGATCCAGGGGGGGCCTGCACAATCACCATCAGGAACCCTTGGTCCTCTTGTGGGATGAAGCCCGAGGGAACGCGTTGATACACCCACGCTGTTGCCCCTAGCCCCACAAAGAAGAGGAACAACAGGAGATACCGAACCTGCAGGGCCACGTGAATCACTCTTGCATATGTCCTCGCCATCCAGGAAATGAAAGCATCCGCGCCATGGATGAACGCCGCAAATGCGCGCGAGATGATGCGGATGTGCAAAAAATCCAGTTGATGCGGGCGAGCCTCTTCTCCACGCAGAAACATGGCCGAAAGCGCCGGAGAGAGTGTAAGCGCATTGAAGGCAGAGATGGCAATGGAAAACGCAATGGTCAGCGAAAACTGGCGGTAGAGAATACCCGTTGTACCCGGGAAGAACGACACGGGGACAAACACGGCTATGAGCACGAGTGACGTAGCAATGACTGCACTGGTCACTTCACCCATGGCACGCGATGTGGCCTCATGCGGGTCGGAGTGCTCCATGGCGATATGCCGCTGCACATTTTCGATGACGACAATTGCGTCATCCACAACGAGCCCCGTGGCCAGCGTGATGCCGAAGAGTGTGAGCGTGTTAATTGATAACCCGAAGGCCTTGATAAAAGCGAAGGTTCCAATGAGCGACACCGGGATCGTGACCGCCGGGATAATCGTTGCCCGCCAGTCCAGCAGAAAGAGAAAAATGACGAGGATAACGATGGCGATGGCCTCTGCCAGTGTCACCATCACCTCACGAATCGAGTCGCCTACAACCGTTGTAGAGTCGAAGGCAACCACGTACTCGAGCCCCGGAGGAAAGCTCTTGGACAACTCCTTCAAGGCGGCCTTGGCTTTGGAATCCACCTCGAGTGCATTGGCATCAGAAAGCTGCTGCACGCCAATACCCTGAGCCGGGTGACCATTGAACTTGAGGGTTGAACTGTAATCTTCAGCGCCTACCACAGAGTGGCCAACATCCTTGAGTAGAATCAGCCCGCTTGCCGCGTTCTTGACAATAATGTTGTTGAACTGCGCAGGGTCAGACAGGCGACCCACCACACGCACGGGAATCTGAAATTCCTGGTTGGGATTGGATGGAGGCTGGCCAAGCTGTCCAGCAGGAATCTCTACGTTCTGCTCAGCAAGCGCATTCACAACATCTGCCGCCGTAAGCCCTTGAGCAGCGAGTTTCGTGGGGTCCAGCCAAAGGCGCATGGCATACTTGCGCTCGCCGAAGATGTTGACATCGCCTACGCCCGGAACACGCTTCAGCGCATCCTTCACGTATACGTCAAGATAGTTTGAAATAAACTCGTTCGAATATCGGCCATCGCGCGTGAAAAAGCCTGCGCCAAAGACAAAGTTGCTGTTCGCCTTGCTGATACTGATGCCAGTGGCATTCACCGCCGCAGGCAAACGACCCGTCACGCTTGCAACGCGATTCTGCACGTCCACCGCAGCAATGGAGAGGTCATATCCCGTATTGAAGGTTACGGAGATTGCGCTTGTGCCGTTGTTCGTGCTGGAGGAGCTGATGTAGCGCATGCCCTCCACACCGTTGATCGATTCCTCCAGAGGAATGGTGACAGCTTTTTCGACCGTGTCGGCGTTGGCTCCCACGTAATTGCACATCACGTTCACTTCCGGCGGTGCCAGCGTGGGATACATGGCCACCGGAAGGCTGGGAATGGAAATTGCTCCAACTAAGATGATCAAGAGCGCGCACACAGTCGCAAAAACAGGCCGGCGAATGAAAAAATCAACAAACACAGTGAGCTCTCTTTCCTTTCCGTTGCCAGCGGGCGCGCATGCTCCAGCGCCCGGTCACACCCCAGCATAGGGGCATTGCCTGAACTGTGCTCAGGCGCCGAGCGGCACCACAGGCATCCCGTTCACAAGGAATTGCGTGCTGGACACAATCACGCGATCTCCGGTACTCAGGCCGGACATGATGGCATAGTTGTTCCCCACAGTCTCACCCAAGGTTACCGGCACCTCGCTTGCAACAAAGCGCCCATCCTTCTGCTCAGCAACAAATACAAAACTCTGCGTGCCCTGTCGGGTTACCGCCAAAACCGGCACCACAGGCATCTGCTTCGTGCTCCAGATAATGCGCGCCTTAACCAACTGCGCGTTGCGCACCATTTCCGGCGTTGCATGCACGGGAGCCTTCACTAGAATGCCTTGCAGGGTTGGGTCCACTTGGGGAGAGAGGAAGTCGATCTTGGTTTTTTCCAGCAGTTTCCCGCTTGTATCTGCGAGCTCGACCTCCAATCCAAGTCGCACCAGCGACGAGCGATCCGTTGGGACGTAAATGTAGGCTTCGAGATCGGCATTATCATCCACTGTGGTGAGCAAAGTGCTGGATGAGACGTAGTCCCCCACATGCACGGGGATGTCTCCCACGATCCCGTCAAAGGGTGCGCGGATCGTGTAGTAGGCCAGTTGCTCTTCCTGCGTCTTGCGCAGCGCAACAGCCGACTCGTAATCCGCCTTTGAGTTGCTGTAAGCCTGCTGCGCCTGGTCAAATGCATCGCGGCTGGTCACGCCGGCGTCAAACAGCTTGCGCTGCCGTTCCAGTTCAATCGTGTTGAAGTCGTAGACGGCTTTCTTCTGCTGTTCCGTGGCGCGCTGCGCCTGCACGGTGGCCAACTGCGGTTGTGCATCAATCGACATAAGCGGCTGGCCGTTCCGGACATGATCACCAGAGCGTACCTGGATTTGAATCAGGCGTCCGCTCACCTGCGGCTGCATGGTGGCCGAGCGACGCGACTTAATCGTGGCCACATATTCGCTGCTCTCTGCCACCGGGGCCATTGCCACAGCGACAGTCTTCACAGGCATCGCCTGCATGGCTGGCGCGGGCGCCGCCTGCTTCTTTTCGCAACCGGTAGCAACCAATCCCATCGCCAATGCAACACTTAATGTAAGAGTGCGTTTCAACGCAGTAGTCCTCACGTACCCCTTCTTCCTTGGTGCGCCCTGCTTGTGCGTCCGGGATCTTGAAAGACACGGTGCAAAGTTCTGCTCGGCAACGTCCGTTCGCCGGATGCGCCAATCAATTGGCCATACGCATCTTAGGCGCGCATGGTTCCAGAACTCGCAGGCTGCTAGTTCGTTCAAAATGACGCTTGCTTATCTGACGACAAGCGCCCTACTATTGTCGCAAAAAATCTTCGCTCGCAGGCAGTCCCTCCCCTGAAACCCTCAAGTAACGGAACGATTTATATCCGCGACTCGATGACCGGGGCGGGAGACCTGACCAAGGTGCGGAACAGCAGCGTGAAAGCCTGTCCGATGCCCCAGCGCCTTTTGACAGAGCCCTTGCAAGTTGGTAGCCTTCATAAAGGGTTCATGTGGATCGCCTGCACTACAAACCCTCTCTGTAGCGTCCCCGTCGTCTAGCCCGGCCTAGGACACCGCCCTTTCACGGCGATAACACGGGTTCAAATCCCGTCGGGGACGCCAATCAAATCAACAACTTAAATGAATTCTGAGCGGCCATCCCGAAAGCCGGGGACGCTGCGGGGACTAACGCGAAGGTAGACAATCCCCAAAACATCCCAAGCCATTCCCTGACAAATTTACTTCGGCTCCGGTAGAGCACCGGCAAACACCCCGTCCAACTTGTTCACTGCCGCCGCCATGTATCCGGGTGAGAGATGGGCGTACCTCTGCGTCATGCGCGGCGTTTTGTGTCCGAGAATTTGGCCCACCGCGTACAGGTCTACGCCTTCCATGACCAGCCAGCTTGCCGCCGTGTGCCGGAGCGAGTGGAACGATGCGTCCGCAATGCCCACGGAAGCGAATACGCGCCGCGTGTAGACGCTGAGGCGGGCCGCGTCTACATCGGGGAATACCAGTTGACCGGGACAGCCCACCGGGAGACTCTGAAGCACCTGGACGGCCAGCGCGTTCAATGCCACAACCCGCAGTGTCCCGTTTTTTGTCTCCGTCAAGTAGACGCGCTGGTGGGCAAGGTCAACATCCTTCCAGCACAAGCCGAGAATCTCGCCCCGGCGCATCCCAGTGAACGCGGCCAGAGCCATTGGACCGCGCATCCACTCCGGCGCGGCTTCCAGCGCGGCCTTGAATTCCGTGGGAGACAGATACCGCGTCCGGCCTTCCGATTGTTTGGGCAGTTTCGCGCCCTGTGCCGGGTTCGCTGTGAGCAGTTCCCATTCCACGGCCAGGCGCAGAGCATGTCTTAGAGTCGAGACCTCTTTTGCTACCGAACCGGCGGAGACTGTCTCGCTCCGCTTGAGAATGTAGGCGGCCACTACTCCGCGTGTGATCTCTTTCGCCTGGACGGGCAGCGCAGCCTTGAGCGTCTCCAGAATTCCATCCAACCGCGCAAACGTCGTTGGGCGCAAATGGGCTTTCTGGTAAGCCTTAAATCGAGCCAACAAGTCCGCCGTCGTGATCTCGCTGGCAGACTTCACCCCAAGAATGGATTCCCGTTCGATGCGAGTCTTGATCTGAGCGAGTGCCGTCATGGCCTGAGTGCGCGTAGCGGCTGTGACCTTCTCTTTCTTTCGTGTGCCGCTTCCGTCCACATATGAAACCCACCAGCCGCTCCGGTCCTTCCGCTGAAACACCCCATCCCGCTCTTTAGCTTTCGGCATGATTGCGCTCCCTCACTTTCATTTCGATCTCGCTCAGATTGCGCGTGATTGTTTGGCGTTTGATGCGGTTCACCAGCGCCAGTTTCCCGTTGACTTGCTCGGTTATCCACGGAATCCGATCTATCCCCCGTGGCTTTCGTGACATTGCATCCCACCGGGCGCAAGCATCGACGGCCAGGTTGAGCCATTTATCGCGCTGTTGTTTCCTGCTTCTCTCTGTCGCTTTGGTTGCGGTGACTTTGCTGCTGCACTTGCGGCAATGCCAACCCCGCACATAGCTCTTGCGTGGCTTGTTCGGAACGGCGAATGAGCGGCAGTGATGGCACTGCATCAACCGGAACAGCCACTCAGAGCGGTAGAAACTCTCAAACAGGCCCGCAGCTACCGGCTCAGGGTTGACGGGTTCGGGAACATACTTGCTACGGTCTGCAATCCTAAGTCCCTTCAATTCGGGCGGGTTTGCCTGTTCGATCTCGCTTGCCGGATACGCTCGCCTCTTGCTTATGCTTGGCTGGTATCCGAAACCGCCTTGCGGACCAATCTCAACGGACAATCCCGCTGGTGGGTCACTGTCTGCGTTTGCCTGTTGGCTAGGGACAATCAAATAGGACCATCCGGCGGACTTATCGGTTTTCACCAGCAATGCGCCATTCCAGAATCTAGCCAACGACTCCAGAGCACGCGGAAAGGGTTTGCCGCTGAAGGACTCTGCCGACTGAGGCGGAGCGAAGTTCCGCTTCTCCGGCCACTCCGAACCATCCGGCTGGAATCCTGTCTGTATCCATTCCTCAAGGTACTGGCGGAACTCTCGCTGCACAGCGGCAGCACCTTCCTTGTCTAACGAAATCAGCACCGATTTCCCGAACCCCTGCCAGCGGTTCACTCTCTCTGGAAAGGTTGGTTCAAGAAAATCGAGCATGTCTTCAATCGGATAGTCTTTCCTGTACTGCATAAAACTACGTTAGTACAAAACTACATAAATAGGCTAACAAATCTATCACCTAATCATAAGCGGCCTGATGGAAGATGACCTCAGCAAATTCAATGCGCCTAGCGCAGAAAGGTCTCCTACATGACCAAACAGACCAAAACCCCGTCAACACCGCTCGCTCCAAGCACCCCGGCAAGCCCACTACTCCTCAGCGTCTACAAGGCGGGGGAAATGCTTGGACTCTCTCACTGGACAATTCGGCAATGGTGCTACACGGGCAGAATTGCTTCCTACAAGATTGGAACGCGCCTGATGGTGTCTCAGGACTCCATTGACCAGCTTCTCAGCGAGTCGTTGCGGCCACGCCTACAAGCCGCACAGCAATGACCGCCGCTGCGTTTGCAGACCTCGTGCAAGCGCAGTCAACCGGCACGGGCCGATGGAAGGCACATTGTCCGGCGCACAATGATCGCTCCCCGTCACTCTCAATCCGCGAGGGGGACGATGGCCGTGTGCTGGTTCTCTGCCGTGCGGGATGCGCTCTGGACACAATTCTTGCCGCTCTGCGATTGGGCAAGCGCGATCTGTTCGCGGGTCCACCGCCGTCACCAGCGCAGCAAGACGCGCTCCGGGCCGCACAGGAGGCCAGCCAGAGAGCCGCGAGGGCCGAACGCAAGGCGCGGCTGGCCGCATTGGACCGCGTGGAAAAACTGCAAGCCGTGGTGAACGCGCTTGGAGAAAAACTGGTGCGGTTGCCGGAGAGTGACAAACTGGGCAGGCTGTTTCACGCGGCCTGTGACCGGCTCCATGAAGCTGAGACTGAGGCGGATAAGTTCTATCCCATGCGCCGGGTGAGAGCGCAAGAGAAGGAAGAGACCAATGGGTAGCCAATGTGAATCAGCCTTGCCGTTTGGACCGGGCGAGATATTTCCCCAGAGAGACCCGCACGCAAGCGTCACAGCGGCAGACGTTGGACCGGAGATTGCCGCTGTGTTGGGGCTTCCCTTGTCTCCCATGCCTTCGGACGATTGGCCAGAGCCGGAACCTTTGGCGGATGTCCTGCCTGATGTAATGCAGTTCGATCTGGAGCTGATGCCTGAGTCATTCCGCCTGCTGGTGAAGGATGTAGCCGAGCGGATGCAGGTTCCGCTGGACTTTCCCGCTGTGGCCGCGATTGCCACGCTTGCCGGAGTAACCAACCGGCGGGCCGTAATTCAGCCCAAGCGGAATGACCACACCTGGACAGTAGTACCGAACCTCTGGGGCGGAATTGTAGCGCCGCCGGGGATGCTCAAGTCACCCGTGCTTTCCTGCATGACACAACCGGCGCGGGCAATCGAGAATGAATGGCGCACAGAGCATGAAGAGGCAGAGCAGGGGTATCAAACCGCCCTGGAAGAACAAGAACTGATGAAGGCCGCCTGGAAGGACCAATTCAAGGCCGCCGCGAAGAAGAATCAGCACCGGCCCGCAAAGCCGGAATCCACGCTGGTACAGCCTGTGCTCCGCCGCCTCATCACCAGTGACGCAACCTTTGAGAGTCTCCATTGTGTACTGTCAGAAAATCCCGCCGGTCTGTTCGTGCTCCGGGATGAGTTGACCGGCTGGCTTGCCGGACTGGAGAGACAGGGACGGGAACAAGAGCGAGCCTTCTTTCTGGAGTGCTGGAATGGAGATGCAGCCTTCACCATTGACCGCATAGGGCGCGGCAGTGTTCATGTTCCCCATGCCTGCATATCGCTGTTTGGTGGAATCCAACCTGCCCGCTTGCGGGACTATCTGGCCGATGCATTACAGGATGGGCCGTCCAACGATGGGCTGGTGCAACGCTTTCAACTCATGGTGTGGCCGGACACAGCGCGAGACTGGAGTTACATTGACCGTGAGCCGGACTCGGATGCTTTGGAGCGTACAGCGAATGTCTACCGGCGCATTGCCGCGCTGGAAGCCGCAAACCCGCTCCGGCTTCAATTTGATGATGAGGCTCAGGCGCTATTCGAGCAATGGCTGACCGATCTGGAGCGGCGCATACGAGCTGAGGATGTGCCACCAGCCATGCAAGCGCATCTTGCCAAGTATCGTAGCCTCATGCCTTCCCTTGCATTGCTGTTCACCCTTGCCGATGGGCAGACGGAAAGTGTGCCGATCTCTCAAGCGAGACTGGCCTGTGACTGGTGCGAGTATCTGGAGACTCATGCAAGCCGCGTGTACGCTGCACAGGCGCGGCCAGAGCAACACGCGGCAATCGCCCTGAGCAAGCGGCTGGCAAAGGGCTGGAAGCGTGATGACGGATTCTTCACCGTGCGGGACGTGTACCGGAGCGGATGGGCCGGACTGGATTCACCGGATAAGGTTCGTGGTGCATTGGCAGTGTTGGAAGAATTTGCCTGGATTCAACGGGAGAAAATGGGAGACTCACAGACTCCCGGACGGCCCAGCGAGACCTATCACATCAATCCAAGAATCGGGGGGACTCATGCTGGCAAGTAGACGCTGGAGAGACTGGAATCCGTCTGAAAAGTTTCAGGAATCCCCAGAGCATGGACTGACAAAACCGACAAAACCATTGCCCGAGCCTATTTTGTCAGTTTTGGCGGTTCCTGTTCTCGACAAATCCAAAACATTTGATACACCAGCCAGCATCCCGCCGCATGACCCGGCAGAGTGGCGGAAACCGTTCGCCCGCTGGTTGGACTCTGCCTGTGTGCGTTCGCCGCGCTGCTTTGGCGGTGTGGCTTGTCTGCATATCGCCTACTGCGAATGGGAAGTCAGGCAGAACGGGGTTCCATGCACACGGGATACATTCGAGCGGTTGCTGACAGAGCGGGGCTTTCTGGTGGGCGAAGTGGCCGGAGTGGTGCTGGTCTCCGGCTTGACCTTCCGAGAAGACTTTGAGGCGTGCCAGTGACCACCAGCGGGCCGCTGTTTCCCATCGGCTCCCTGGTGCTGGTGGAAGAGAACACTGAGCGGTCACCGTATCGGTTACCGTGTGGTCACTGAGCCATCACTGAGGAGTTAGCGCGGATGAAAGGGTAGAACAACGCGTGACTGAGATGGATGCGAACAGGCGCGGAACGGGCAATGAGGCGACACGTTGGAAACCGGGGCAGTCCGGCAACCCATCGGGCCGCCCCAAGAAACTGCACATTACCGATGCACTCCGAGCGGAGTTGGAGCGGACAGGCCCGGACGGAGTGCCGAACGATACGGCCATAGCCCGTGTGCTGGTGGAAATTGCCAGAGCGGGGAACCTGGAAGCGATCCGGGAGATTGCAGACCGCACGGAAGGCAAGGCGCGGCAGAGAATCGAGCAATCCGGGCCGGACGGTGGACCGCTCCCATTTGAGATTCCCGAAACGCGGGAAGCACTGGAGCGGCGCATCCGTGAGCTACTCGGAGAGCCTGAAACCGAACTGTGACCGGCAACGGAAGGTGCTGCATCGGCTGTCCACCTGTTCCCACTGAGAACAGTGGAATATCAGCGGGGTTCCTGGAGGGCGAACCTGCTATCAGGCGAGTATCAGGCAGCGAGTGGGCTTCCCGTTCCGCTTTCAGCGAATTCCAAGATGCAGCGACAGGCGTACTTTGCCAGTGTGCATCCGCGAAAGGGCGGGAACTTGATACCCTGCTCGAATTCCTCATCAATGCCGATGAAACCGCGCTCACGAAGGGTCGTGCAATGCGGGCAGCGGGCATAGCGCCGATCGCCTTTCTGCCCTTCTCCCAAAACGCGCTTTCTGGTATGCCCCAGCGACTTCGCAAGAATCACATCCTGCACGGATCTTGCCCAGAAATAGCACATCCGCACTGCGGTCAACGGTTCATCGCGGTACACCCAGGCCACATCTTGCGGAAGCCACTTTTCGGAGCCACGCTGGTCCCCGATGAAGTGCTGCATGACAGCCGCGATGCGAAGCTGCTTTCTTTGCTCAGGCTTGAATCTCTCAATTTGCGGCGGGTCTGCCAGCATGATGAAGCGGAACAGCGCGGGGTCAAACGGCATGCCGAACGCATCCCCCGGCTTCCCTATGCCCCAACCCGGCTCGTGTTCCCGCATGACCGCAATCGCGTCGTCTGGATTGTTGAGGCTCAGGGCCTTCAACAGCCGAGATTCAACTTCGGGCGGGAGTAGTTTTGCCATTGCCGAGAGTCTAGCACTGGTGTCCACCAATACAATCCATCGACACAAACTGAACGCATAAGGAAGGTGAACGATGGGCGATGCCTGTGCCGAGGAATTGCCCGTCGGGTTGCCGAGTTCTGAGACCGGAAACAGCGGGATTCCACCTTCAAACAGACGGAAAAAGCGGGGACGCTACGGGGACTAAGCGGGGACTAAAGAGGGCAAAATGAGTACAAAGGAATCCGAGCAAAATGGGGCTTATCTATTTTGGAAATCATGGATTTACGCGAATCTATGCAAAGCACTATAAATGGTGCAAAATGGCTCAATACCCTCTTTCACGGCGATAACACGGGTTCAAATCCCGTCGGGGACGCCAATCGATACTGACAACATGATGAATCATGCTCTGGGGCGCTCTCATGCACCCCAAAGCACATGAGAGCGCGATTCCATGCCGGGTCACTTCAGCTACTTCACCGTGAGATTCACCGTTCCTGTCTCAGTAAGGGATCCAGAAGTCCCCGTGATCGTGATGACATAGGTTCCAGAGGTGGTGCCCGCAATTGAACTTCCGCCTCCGCTAGAACTGCTGCTCCCGCCCCCACAGCCAATGGCGATGCCAAGGGCGAATAGCAGGCAGAGCGAAGCAACCAATTGTCTCCACTTCTTCCACCGGTCAGGAATCCACAGCAAGGCGACCAAAGCCATTGCTGCCCCACCTCCCGCACCCCAAGGGAACTCCTGAGAGTGATTGGCAGCCGTACTCGCTGCCGTGGTTTGGATTGTCAGGGTCGCGGTCGCCGCGTTCCCTCCGCTCAACGATACTGGCGTTGTAGCTCCAAAGCTGACAGTGGGAGGATACTGAGCGCCAGTTGGCGAGCTTGTCACCGAGGCTATTAATGCAACGCTGCCTGTAAAGCCATTCAGGGGAGTAACTGTAACGGTGGATGTATTACCCGTTGTAGCACCCTTGGCAATGGATACCGATGTCCCCGCAATGCTAAAGGACGAAGGAGACAGATTGATTGTGTACGCTGCACTCGCCACGGCACTTTGCACGTAGTTTGTTGCCACCGCAATTGCTTTGATGGTCTCTGACACCGAAACTGTGATAGGACCGGTGTAGAGCGTCGAGTTGGTGGTTGGAGTTGTGCCGTCGGTCGTGTAGTAGATCATTGCGCCCGGGGTGGCGTCAGAAATTGTCACAGTCTGCGCCGATCCATACGTACCAGCAGCAGGAGAGAAGGTCGGAGTTGCCGCTATCGCGGCATTCACCGTCTGTACCAACGCATTGGAGGTCGCAGCTGGATAGTTCGAGTCGCCTGAGTAGGATGCCGTGATTGTGTGCGCTCCGGCGCTCAGGGAAGAAGTTGAGTAGCTCGCAGTGCCGTTATTGACAGGCACCTGACTCGAAATCGCAGTGCTGCCATCGTAGAAGGTAATTGTTCCTGTTGCCGCGGTCGGGACCGTAGCCGTGAACGTTACCTGTGTACCATAAGTCGACGGATTGGACGATGAGGATAGTTGCACTGTCGTGGACGATGGCGCCTGCCATGCTATTGCCGCAGTCTGCACGTAGCCATTGCCCAGACTTAAAGTGAAAGTTCCCGGTGAACTTACGCCGGCATTTGGCAGGCCAGTCCACTCCACGCCATAATCCATGCCCGCCGCACTGTTCCACTTGCTGTCTTGCAAGGTAAAGCCTGTACCGGCTGCTATCGTTTCGATCCCCGATGGCGACCCAAGAAACATGGCTGTTTCAAGGGTGTTGGGCTCGTTTGTCGGCGCTGTCAAAATGCCTGAAGTCACCGCGTCAGTCGAATTCCCCGGCGCATAAACATGATTGGACAAGGCAAAGTTATTGGGATAAATCGGCTGAGACGGATCGACGTTGCCAACCTCAACACCAGCGATGGCAAAATTGGCAACAGCAGAGTTGTTCATAGTCGCTGTGATCGCGCAACTCTTCCCGTAGCCAACCCGCGCATAGAACAGCGCATCATTTGAATAGCTATTGCCGGTATGACTGCTGAGCATGGAGTAGCTATTGCTACCGCCGCCGCTCGTACCGCAGTTATCCGTGATGCTCGACACAGAAGCCGTAGCTCCATCCCACACAACCAATACCCCTATGGCATCATTTGTCACTGAGGTTTGTGTATTGGTCACACAGGTGGCAGTGTTCGCGCAAAGCCCGGTGCCGCCTCGCGCCAATGATGAATAGCTCTGCATCCACGTGGGGCCGGACCAAGGCGTAATCGTGTAGAGCGCGCTGGTGATCGCAGAGTTATTCCAGCCAGGCCCTGCTGCCATCGAACGCAGGTACGTTCCATTTGTTGTGATAGTGACCGGTGACGTGTATGGCGTCGTTGGAGTGCAGGTATTTGTCTGATCCGTACAATATTTGATGAGTGAATTCTGTGCGCCGGTTGGGTCAGGCGTAATATCGGAAATTGCTACAGTGACGGATTGTAGATAAGTTCCACTGCCATTGTTATAAGTTGGCGCAGCTGCCGTCGCGGCATATCCAGGAACGGGCCAATCCCCTGCCGCGTCCATCACGCCCGATCCCATGTATATATGCGAACCACTTGACTCGGGTTCACTCCCGCTTGGCCCGTAGTAGAAAGCAAAGGTTCCAATCCCGGTTGTAGAAGGTGCGTGTCCACCAACCCCGATCAAGAGACCCGTCGCATCCAGCACCATGCATTGCATTGTGTTTGCGCCTTCATAGTAGTGCGTCATAAACGCATACCATGTATTCGACGCCATGATGATCTGTGACCCATCCGGACCGGTAATGGGGTTAAGTCCCTCATTTGCAACTTCGCATTTCGGGAGCAAGGCGCTCCCAGTGGAAGTTATGGCAATGTCTACATAGTCACCTTGTTGAAGGCTGGCGTTCCATCCCCCAATCTCTGTCATTGAATAGAAATATCCTGCAGGATCACTCTGTGGGAGCGTGGTGGAGATCCAATGGCCGAAGCTCCAGTTATCTGTTGTGGGGGCCGCTGACGGCGAGTAACGCCAACTTGCGCTTAGTCCTGTTGTAAAGTCCAGTCCAAAGCTGGAGCTGCCCGGATACGTTCCGCTATTCGTCAAGGTTATGCTTGAGGCGAAAGGCTTTGCGGAAGCAGCATCATACAGAAATTGCGATGCGCTGCCACTTATGTTCCAGACTCCGCTCATATCGGAGGTGCTTACGGTAGCGCTGGAAAGATCCGTCGCAGTCGGCGTGCCGGAACTTGTTCCCTGAAAAACCAGGAGGGCCGTGCTGTTCTGACCAGTTTGAGCATAGGCAACCTTCAGCAGACAAAACCCGATGCCGAGCACCAGAGCTAATGCATTTCTTACGACTCTTGGCATATTGAATCACCTTAGATTTCTAAGTTTACGGGAAATATAGACTGCGTGAACTTACACCTCAGCACAATACGCAGCACTATTGGTAATCCCGAAACGGTTACCTGACTACTGCTGAACACCTATGACTGCCGGGCGGAATCTGCCACAAGAGAGGCGAGCCAATTCGTGCGAAAGTGACAGGCATCGAGTGAACGCGAAACGCGCAGTTCCGGGTATAACCTGAAAAATATGTAACTGAGCTTATCGGCAGTCGCGCAAACCTCGAACTCACCTTACACGAGTAGCAGGCAAGACTTCCCAGTCCGGTGAAATCGGGAATTCGGCAGCCCAACCTACTGCAACTGTCCAACAATCGGCGATATGCTTTCAGTTCGCGCAGATTGCCTTTCATTTCTGCCCTCTCTGCGTTTTCTCGCGATTGCCCATTCTTTGCAAGAAACTAGGTTCGAAGACCCACGTTCACCCGTTCTGCGATAGGCTGCTGCCCTGATACAGCCCAGCGGCAGATTCGAGGCCCGCTTATGTTCTCAGCCCTGAGGGTCTCTCCATGTCCAATCTCGTTTCTGCATCTTAGCCCGATCCCAAAAACTGGTCAAAGCGGGGCAAGATACTGCATATTAGGTCCCAAGCGCCGGGCACATGCCGATGCGCGGCACCCGACGCGAAGCGTCCTCTGGAATATATGATTTGGGCGGAGAAATGGGCCGGAATGAGGATGGGGCAGATCGCTTTCTAATACAGGAAGCAATTGCAGAAGCGTTCAGAAAATCTTACAGAGAATTCATTTTCTCCTGGTCTGGCAACAGAGGGTAGCACGTATGAAACGATCGCTTGTTCGAAGTCTTTGCAGCCTCTCACTCCTGTTTTCGGGTACGCTCATGTTGTGCCAAACGGCCCAGCCGCACACCTTCATCGTGTCGGGCAACCAGTTCCTCTTTGATGGCAAGCCGTACCAGGTCATCTCCGGCGAAATGCATTACACGCGTGTTCCCCGCGCCTATTGGCATGACCGCCTCCGCAAAGCCCGTGCTATGGGGCTGAACACCATCACCACTTACGTTTTCTGGAATGTGCACGAACCTCGCCCCGGTGTTTATGACTTCAGCGGGCAGAATGATGTGGCGGAGTACATTCGCGAGGCCCAACAAGAGGGGCTAAACGTCATCCTTCGTCCCGGCCCTTATGTGTGCGCGGAGTGGGACCTCGGCGGATACCCATCCTGGCTGCTCAAGGACCGCGCAATGGTCCTGCGCAGTAACGACCCAAAATATATCGCCGCGATGCAGGCATGGTTCGCGCGGCTCGGCAAAGAGATCACGCCGCTCTTATTGCACAATGGCGGCCCCATCATCGCTGTGCAGGTTGAGAATGAGTACGGTTCGTTTGGCGATGACCACGCATACATGGAGGCTGTAAAGACTGCTTTGCAGAAGAATGGTCTGGCAGCCGACGTTCTTTACACCGCTGATGGCCCTGAACAAATCCCGCGCGGGTCACTGCCGGAACTGCCCGCGGTCATCAACTTTGGAACCGGCGAAGCGCAGAAGAGTTTTTCCATCCTGCAGAAACTGCGCCCCAATGGCCCGCGCATGAGCGGCGAGTACTGGGCTGGCTGGTTCGATCACTGGGGCGAAAAGCATCATGTAACCGACGGAAACCGCGAGGCTGCCGAGCTGGAGTGGATGCTGCGCAACGGCTATTCCGTAAGCATGTACATGTTTCATGGTGGCACCAGCTTTGGCTGGATGAATGGCGCCAATAGCGACGGCAAGAACTACGAGCCGGACACGACCAGCTACGACTACGACGCACCTCTTGACGAACAGGGAACACCGCGGCAGAAGTACTACGCCTTCCGCGATGTGATAGCCCGCGTGACCGGCAAGCAGCCGCCCGCTGTGCCTGCTTCGCTACCGCTGCGCACCTTCCCTGTCGCTACGCATATGGAAACCGCTTCGCTATGGCGCAATCTGCCGAGCCCCGTTCACTCCAGCAAGCTCCTGACCATGGAGGACCTCGACCAATCCTATGGCTACTTGCTTTATCGCACTCACCTGGATGCCGGAGATGGAGGAGAGCTGATCCTCAACGGACTGCATGACTATGCTCAGGTGTACGTCAATCAGAACCTGATGGGCACTCTGGATCGCAGGCTCGGCACGGACCGCCTGATGCTGCCCGTGATGAAGCAGGCCGGCACGCTCGACATTCTGGTGGAGAACAGCGGCCGCGTGAACTTCACAAAGGTCCTCCGCACTGAGCGCAAGGGACTGACCGGCAGCGTGACACTCGGCGGCAAGCAGCCGCAGAGTTGGGAAATCTATTCTTTGCCGATGAGTGACCCGGCAAAGCTGCATTTTCTGCCGGAACCGTGCGAGGGGCCCTGCTTCTATCGCACGCGAATGGATGTTTCAGAAATTGCAGACACCTATCTCGACACAAGCAGCTTGCACAAGGGAGAGATGTGGCTCAATGGCCGCGCACTCGGCCGCTTTTGGTCGATCGGCCCCCAGTTCGCACTCTACGCTCCCGGGCCATGGCTGCATGTGGGCGCGAACGACATCGTCTTCTTCGACGCGATGGGTACACAATCCGATGTGGTCAAGAGCATGAACGGGCCGCAGTTGCAGTAAGAACATCGCGCAAGAAAGGGCACATAACCAGGCAGCGCAGATTAGAAATGACTGGCGCTGCCTGTTGTGCATGAGCCTATGGCTTATCGCCTGATACGACCGGCAGCTCAATGCTGCTGGCTTCTCCTGGAGCGTGATACACGCGCTGCGTCGCCTTCTTGTAGTCCTCCGGCTTTGCCCAGAAGATACTTGGAACAAACGTCTGCGGGTTGCGGTCATAGAGCGGGAACCAGCTCGATTGCACCTGCACCATGATGCGATGCCCCGGCAGGAAGACGTGGTTCGTTGCCGGCAATGCAAAGCGGTATGTCAGGGGCTTGTTGGGTTCAATAGCCTCTGGCTTGGCAAAGCTCTTGCGATAGCGCCCTCTGAAGATGTCCATCGCAACGGCCAACTGGTAGCCTCCCATGTCAGGATTACCCGCCACCTCATCCGGGTAGACATCAATCAGCTTCACCACCCAATCTGAGTCCGTCCCGCTCGTTGAGGCTACAAGATTCGCAATGGGCTGGCCGGTGATGTGCACGGGTTCGGTCAGCACATCAGAGGTATACGCAAGCACGTCGGTTCTACCGGAAGCTTCGCGCTGATCGTCGACGAGCCATTGCGGCCACGTCAAAGGAAGATCGTATCCAACCGGCTGGCTGGGCCGAGCGCGGAAAGGCACCGGCCTGGCTGGGTCAGAGACATATTCATCATAGGGATCGCCTCCCGCTGCGGGCGCCTTGAAGCTGAGCTTCAGTCCCGGCTCCAGATAGAGTGGCTTCACCGCAGGCGCGACTGGCCAGGCAGGCAACTGCTGCCAACGGTTGACGCCCGTCTCAAAGGCGGTCACCGGGGCGATATGCATCGCGGGCGCATCGTCCTTCAAATAGTGATCGAGAAATGGCCGCAGCACATTCTGCCGGAACCATGTTCCCGTATCGGACCCAAAGCGAATGGCGCCCAGCGAAGCGGCATCCTCTATTTCCTGGCCATGGTGCCACGGACCAAGCACCATGTAGACCATGTCATTGTTCTTGTCTAGCGGCTTGATGGCTTTGTATACCGCGACTGCGCCGTAAATGTCCTCCTGATCCCAGAGACTGTGCACCAGCATTACGGGCACCTTGAGCGGCTGCCCGGCCAGCACCTTGTCCATTGCCTGATCGCTCCAGAATGAGTCGTACGCCGGATGAGCAAGAATCTTGTTCCAGAAGCCCAGTTGCTCCATGCCGTGTTCGCGACCCAACTCGCCCGCTGAACCTGCCCGCATGTAGAGGTCATAGTCGTCGTGGGTCGATGACCACCACTTTTCCGTATTCGAGCGCGTACCCTCCTGCTCATAGATGTAGGGCAAGTTCTGCTCTCGGAAGGCACCATTATGGAACCAGTCGTCGCCCATCCATCCATCAACCATTGGATTCATGGGCACCGCAACTTTAAGCGCCGGGTGCGGATGCACAAGGGCCATCAACGGCAGAAAGCCGTCATAAGAAATGCCAAGAATACCAACCTTGCCGTTTGTCTCGGGAATGTTCTTGATGAGCCAGTCGATCGTGTCGTACGTGTCGGTGGACTCATCCACGGGTGTGGGATTCTGCGGCCCGTGCAGCGGCCGGTTCATTACGTAGTCACCCTCGGACCCGTACTTGCCACGAATATCCTGCACCACGCGGATGTAGCCGCCCTCGACAATCACATCCGTGGCATTGTCATAGCCGTAGAGGCTCGGTCCCAGGTGAGAACTGGCAATGTGACTGGTCAACTCACTCGCGTTGTACGGCGTCCGCGTCAACAGGATTGGTGCATGTTGCGCGCCCCTGGGCACAAGGATGACTGTATGCAGCCGAACGCCGTCACGCATGGGAATCATGGCCTCGCGGCGCGTGTAGTCAAAGCTGTCCGTCTTTGGCACCAACTGGGCAGGCGTTTCGCTGGGATAGCTGGGATAGGCTGGCTTGGCGCTGCTCGTCTGCGCAACTGCGACGCATGGCGCGAGCAGGCAAGCCGATGCGGCAACGATGATGCGATGTGGAAGTCGTGACATGGATTGAACTTCTCAAATCAGCGCTCGGATGCGCAAGTCCAAACTTACCTCGCCATCATCCAGCTGCCCTGCATCGCAATTTCGGGGAGCTTATCATGGAGTCAGCTCCTTCCAATCACCTCAAAGGCACTTCAATGACTCCAATTCATCCCGACGAGCTCTTGCAGCAGTTCGCAAGTGACAACTACGCCGGCGTCTGTCCCGAGGCGGCTGCTGCCATGGAAGCAGCGAATCACGGCCACGTCTCCTCCTATGGTGATGACCCGTGGACGGCGAAGGCCGCCGACGCCTTCCGTAAACTCTTCGAGACTGACTGCGAAGTCTTCTTCGTGTTCAACGGAACTGCCGCCAATTCCCTTGCGCTCGCATCACTTTGTCAGTCCTATCATGGCGTCATCTGCTGCGACTCCTCCCACGTTGAAACCGATGAATGCGGCGCGCCGGAGTTCTTTTCCAACGGCTCGAAGCTGCTTGTTTCACAAGCTACGGATGGGAAACTCAGTCCGCAGGCCATCCGCGAACTCGCCACAAAGCGCCAGGATATTCATTACCCAAAGCCTCGCGTCGTCACCATCACGCAATCCACTGAGACAGGAAGTGTATATACACTCGCGGAGCTCGGCGCTATTGCGGAGACGTGCAAATCGCACGGGCTCTGCCTCCACATGGACGGCGCCCGATTTGCCAACGCCTGTGCCGCGCTGCAGTTCTCGCCCGCTGAGATGACCTGGAAGAGCGGAGTCGATGTGCTCTGCTTCGGCGGTACGAAGAACGGCATGGCTGTGGGCGAGGCTGTTCTTTTCTTCGACCGCAAGCTCGCCTCAGATTTCGACTACCGATGCAAACAGGCCGGCCAGCTTGCTTCGAAGATGCGTTTCCTCGCTGCGCCTTGGGTGGGCATGCTTGAGAGCGGTGCATGGCTTCGCAATGCCGCACACGCCAACCGCTGCGCACAGTACTTCGCGACGCGCGTCTCCACCATCACGGGCATTCGGCTTGCCGGCCCCATTGAAGCCAATGCCGCTTTCCTCATCGCCCCGGAGCGGGTGCTCACCGCGCTTCGTGAGCGCGGCTGGAAGTTCTACACCTTCATCGGCGGCGCTGCGCGCTTCATGTTCTCCTGGGACTCGCAATTCGACCGAATCGATGCTCTCTGCCTTGACTTGCAGGAATGCGCCGGTATGTACAGCGATGCGCAATCATAGCTATGCGGTGATTGCCGATTGCACTGCCAGGAAGACGGCGCCTGCTGCCTAACTATTCTCCTGGCTCAGTTTCTCAACTTCATGTTGTATGCCCAGCGACGGTATCGTTTCCACTTCTATATGATCCGTGATATTATTCGCGGCGATACGTACATGGGAGGGCGGGGTTCTCCGCGCGATCCCTGGACGGGCGCATATAGCGCGAGGAGAAGGTACATGCGAACAGTCACGGTCTGCGGCAAGGGCGCTCGGCCATGGGGTATGGGGTCTGTGTTTCTTCTGTTTTTGTTCTTCATTGCTGGAATGCCCGGCTGCCTGCAGGCGCGCGCGCAGACCGCGCAGCAGGCGGAGCAGGTTGTCAAGTCGATGAGCGGCCATTCGCAGGCAGTGGTCCAGCGTCTTTCTGAGCTGAACACGCTGCCTGCCGAGGAGTGGCGGTATCATGCCGGCGATCTGGCGCATGGTGAGTCTGCGGATCTCGATGATTCGTCGTGGCAGGTGGTGAAGGCGCGGACTCAGCTCTCTGAAGACGCGGGCTGGTTCCGTCACTGGATCGAGGTGCCCAAGAGCTTCCACGGCTATGACCTTACGGGCGCGCGCATCTGGTTTCACTTTGCCGCCTACGCCAACGGTCCGATGCCGGAGATTATTTATTTCAATGGCCGCCGCGTGGCGCTGGGCGACGATCTGGAACCGATTGTTCTGTTGGATAATGCCCGGCCGGGGGAGAAGATCCTGGTGGCCGTGAAGCTGTTGCACACGGTGGACAAGAAGACCTTCGGTGGCACAACGCTGAAGATCGATTTTGCCGAGAATCGCCCGAATCCCGAGGACATGCGCCTGGAGTATCTCTCTGCGGCGCTAATGATTCCGAGCATCTCCCGGAATGTATCCAGTGACACGGCGACTCTTGAGAAGGCGCTGGACGCGGTGGATCTCACCGCGCTCGACGGCGGGGATCAGGCCAAATTCGATGCCTCGCTCAAGCAGTCTCAGGCGATCATGGAGGGTCTGCGGCCGACGCTGCAGCAGGCGACGATGCACCTGACAGGCAACTCGCATATCGATGCGGCCTGGCTCTGGCCGTGGACGGAGACGGTGGATGTGGTGAAGCGCACGTTCAGCACGGCCTTGCAGCTGATGAACGAGTATCCCGACTACACCTACACGCAGTCTGCGGCGCAGTACAACGCGTGGATCGCCGACAAGTATCCGGAGATGAACGCGGAGATCAAGAAGCGTATCAAGGAAGGGCGCTGGGAGATCGTGGGCGGCATGTGGGTGGAGCCGGACCTGAACATGCCCGACGGCGAGGCGCAGGTGCGCTCGATTCTTGTCGGCAAGCGCTGGTTCCAGATGGAATATGGCGTAGACGTGCGCATCGGCTGGAATCCGGACTCCTTCGGCTACACCTGGCAGCTGCCGCAGATCTATAAGAAGTCGGGTATCGACTATTTCGTAACGCAGAAGACGGCGTGGAACGATACCAACCAGTTCCCGTTCAAGCTGTTCTGGTGGGAGTCGCCGGACGGCAGCAAGGTGCTGACCTACTTTCCGCATGACTATGCCAACAATAACCTGAATCCGGTGCGTCTGGCGCGTGACTTCACCATCGCGCGGGAGCACACGCCGGGGCTGACGGAGATGATGGATCTGTACGGCATCGGGGATCATGGCGGCGGGCCCACGCGCGCCATGCTCGATGAAGGCATCCACTGGATGCAGCCTGACAAGGTTGTGCCCAGGATGCGCTTCGGGACGGCGCAGAGCTACTTCACGGAGTTCGAGGGCAAGGTGGTTCCTGAATCGCGCACCTGGGACTACGACTCGATTGCCAGGGGCTATGTTCCACCGCCGACGCCGCCGGCCGGCAAGGTGGCCATTCCCACGTGGAAGAGCGAGCTTTACTTCGAGTACCACCGCGGCGTGATGACCACGCAGGCCGGCCAGAAGCGCAACATGCGCGACAGCGAGGAATGGGCGCTGAATGCGGAGAAGTATGCCGCGCTGGCCTGGCTACAGGGCGACCGCTATCCGGGCGATGAACTCACGGAAGCCTGGAAGAAGATTACCTTTAACGACTTCCACGATCTCGCGGCCGGCTCCGGCATCGGCATCATCTATAAGGAGGCGCAGCAGGACTTCGACCAGGTGCACTGGGCGACCGGCGAAATCTCCCAGCACGCGCTACGCACGTTGTCGGCCGGCATCGACACCAACGTGCCCAGCGGGGTACCGGTCGTGGTCTTCAATCCGCTGGCATGGCAGCGCTCCGGCCCTGTTACCGTCAACGTACAGATGCGCGAGCCGGCGCCACACGGCGTCTATGTGCTCGACGCCGAGAATCATGTTGTCCCGTCGCAGGTGCTCAGGAGCGATGCGAAGACCAACCGCTTCCAGCTGCTGCTGCGGGTCAGCGATGTGCCCTCGATGGGCTACAAGGTGCTGCACGTCGTTGCGGGCGAGAAGCCGTTTGCCAGCGATCTGAAGGCCGGTGGCCTCACGCTGGAAAATGCGGCCCTCAAGGTCACGGTTGACCCGCAGACCGGCTGCATCACCAGCCTCTACGACAAGAAAACGCAGTTCGAGTCGCTTGCCGCCGGCGCCTGCGGCAACCAGTTGCAGACCTTCCACGACCTGCCCAAGGAATACGACGCGTGGAACATCGACTACGGCACGCTCGATCACGCTGTCCCGATCGAGAAGGCCGATTCGGTTGAGCTGGTGCAGAAGGGCCCGCTCCGCGCGGCGATTCGTGTGACGCACACCTGGCAGAGCTCCAGGTTCGCGCAGGAGATTACCCTGGACGACGGCGCGGACCAGGTCAACGTGGTCAGCGACATCGACTGGCACGAGACGCATGTCCTGCTCAAGGCTGCATTCCCGCTGGCCGCCACCAGCAACAAGGCCACCTACGAAATCCCCTACGGCGCCATCCAGCGCCCCACCACGCGCAACAACAGCTGGGAGAAGGCGCAGTTCGAAGTGCCGGCCCTGCGCTGGGCTGACTTGGGCGATGGCCGGCACGGCTTCAGCCTGATCAACAACTCAAAGTACGGCTACGACGACAAGGACAACGTGCTGCGCATCTCGCTGCTGCGTTCGCCCACCTGGCCTGATCCTGAAGCCGACCGCGGCCACCAGCACTTCACCTACGCGCTCTATCCGCATGCCGGTGACTGGCAGCAGGCGCTCACCGTGCGGCACGGCTACGAGTACAACTACACACTCCACGCCCAGCAGGTGGAGGCCCACACCGGCAGCCTGCCCGCCCAGCACTCCTACGCCACGGTCATGCCGGAAAATGTGGTGCTGACTGCGCTCAAGAAGGCCGAGGACAGCAACGGCCTGATCTTCCGCGTCTACGAGTGGGCCGGCAAATCAGGCAATGTGCGCATCTCCGTGCCCCCGGGCGCCACTTCCGCCACCGTCACCAACCTCATGGAGAAGCCGCAGGGCGCTCCGCTCTCCGTCTCCAACAACACGGTCACCGTGCCGATTCATCCCTACGAGATCCTCACGGTGCGCGTCGATTATCCGCAACACCAGTAGGACTGACCTGCTGACACAACGAGCCCGCACTCCGTTCCGTGGGGTGCGGGCTCGTTCCTTTTCAGACCGCAGCCGGTATGCATCCGCAGGATGCGCGGCGAATTAAGTGCGTCTCGAGTGTCACCGGCCCGCTGCGCCGGACGTGGGCTGACAGGCTGGGATGCTTCCTACCCATGAGTTGATCAAACAGCAGTTCCGCTGCAACGCGTCCAATCTCCTCCACGGGCTGCTGCACCACGCTGATGGAGGGCCGCACAGCCGAGGCCAGCTCAAAATCATCGAATCCCAGCAGTGACACTTTCTGCGGCACCTGCACCTTGAGCTTTTGCAGCACCTCAAATGCAAACATCGTGGTACTGTTCTTCAGCGTAAAGAGAGCGTCCGGCGGATCTGCCCCGGCCAGCATGCTCTCGATGGCGTATTCAGCGCTTTTGTAGTCCTTGATGGAGGTGTTCAGGTTGTACGGCAGTCCCGCAGCCTCCACGGCGGCCCGATAGCCGCGAATGCGCTCCTGAATCGTAAACAGGGTGCTTTCACCCGTCAGGCAAACAATGCGCCTGTATCCGTGGTCAATCAAGTGTTGCGTGGCCGAACGCGCTCCCTTGAAGTTGTCTGACACCACGGCGGCAACCTTTGACTTCGTCACAGGCCGGTCAATGGCTACTACGGGCACTGAAAGCCGGTCCAGTAACTCGCGCAACGCCTGGCCCTGCGAATTCGCAGGCGCCAGTATCAGTCCATCGACCCGATGGCTGATGAGAATGTTGACGTTCTCAAGTTCGGTATGCGGATCGTTATGCGAGGCCGTCACGATCAGCAGCGAGTCGTTGGCCCGCGCCACAGCCTGTGCGGCCTCGGCGCAGCTTGAAAAGAAGGGATCGGCAATGCTGGGAATAATCAGGCCGATGGTCCTTGTCCTGTCGCCTTTCAGGACGCGCGCCGCCTGATTCGGCATGTATCCCAACTCATCAATCACTCGCCGTACGCGTGCCAGCGTCTTGGCGCTTACTCGTTCTCCCCCGTTGATGACGCGGGATACGGTCGTTGTTCCAACGCCGGCCGCCCGCGCTACCTCACTCAAGGTTGGTGGAGTTGTCCGCTTTTTCATCCGCACGTTCCAAACTGCACTACCGCAGTACCGGCAGTCTATGCGAGCCATGACACAATGCACAATGGCGCCAAGGCCGCGTTGCCCGCTTCGCGGCCTCGGAATTCTCTAAGCCGCTTCACGAGCAGCGCTTTGCCCGTTCCAGAGGCGGAACTCGGCCTCCCGTCGTGCCTTCAGGCTGGCAACCTCCACGTCTCCTGCATGGTCCCAGCGCAAAAGCTGGCCGGCTGCCTCCTCATGCTTCCCCGCATTCAGCTCTCGCAGTAGGGTCGATCCCTCCAGGCGCCCAGCACCCACATTGAAGACAAAGTCCACCAGCGCGTCAAACTGGCCCTGGGTCAAATCCACCTTCACCAGCCGTCTCACCGCCTGCTCCGCTTCACCCACGTCGCAGAGCAGAAGCCTCTCACCTTGCTCCTCAGTAATGCCGTTGGGAAAGGATTCCGGATGCACCAGCCGGTGGCCGTACCCAATGGTCGGGTACCCAGCCACGTCCAGATAGGTGTGGCTACTAAATCCCTCCGACTGCCTCAATAAGTTCAACCCGACCGCGCTCAGCCTCATCATCTTCTCCCACCTTTCTTCCTCTGCCCAGTTTCCACGCTAGCAAAGTCCACAAATTAATCGGCAAAATCGACGTGATGGCAGGAGCATGGGCTAGTCGGGGTCTGGCTGGCGACAATTCACAATCCATATATATAGGGGAAATCCACAGACATCATCACTCCCGCGACCGGTCAATTTCGTGCTAGTATTTCCGCTCTGCGGCTTAGTTTCGCCCTAAAACAGGCTGTTCACGTCCTCCGCCTCGAAGGCGAAGATACATAGAAGCAGTTCCGTAGAGCGAAACCGGTGTATTTTTGCACCTTTTCTAGTGCAACTTGTAACTCCTATGGGCCCAGGTGTTTAGCTGGCGTCTTAGAGAACTGGGCTGACAGATGCGCATAATATTGAGCGTATCTCTTGTAGATGGTTGAGGATGCTGGAGCAAAACCGGTAAAATGAGGGGATGGTTATACGACGAAACGCAAGCAACGTGAACCGGGAAAATCCGCCGCAGTTCTGGCTGCTGGTGGGTGTCTCCTGTGTTGCGCTGGCTGGCATGGTCCTTACCCTTCCGGCAAAGACCGTGCAAGCGACCGCGCTTCTGTCCGCGCCTTCGGCGACCGCGCCGTCTGCTTCCGCGGCTAACAACTCCACACCCGAGCTGAGCGAGCCACAAGAGGCAGCAGGCAACCGGGAAGCCGGGAGACTGCAAGGCATCGCCTCCTGGTATGGATCGACCTTCGATGGGCGCATCACTGCGAGTGGGGAACGGTTCAACATGTATGCGATGACCGCCTGCCATAAGACACTCCCCTTTGGCACACGGGTCCGTGTCACAGACACGGAAAACCACCGCTCGGTCATCGTCCGAATCACAGATCGCGGCGATCTTGAGCCGGGCCGGGTCATCGACCTCTCCTATGGCGCTGCTCGAAAGCTGCACATGACCAAGGCAGGACTCGCTCCGGTGAAGATCGAGGTTCTTTCCGCCGGTGCCGAACCGAACAACGACTAACTCCCACTTTCTGTGGAAACTACGACGGCCAGCCCTTGGGCTGGCCGTGCGTTTTGCCCTGCGTTCCGGCTAGTTAGTATTGGGTAGCTTGTAGGGCTTTTGCAGGTAGAGGCGGGCCTCGTTCAGCGCGCCCTGGGTATTGTCATTGGTCTGAATGGCAAGACGGTACTCGTTTACAGCCCGGTCGCGTTGGCCCGTGATGTCAAAGATCTTGCCAATCTGAATATGGCTCCAGACCTCCGTCCATGGGGGAACATCATCACCGCGCAGAGCTTCGCGATAGGCATTGACGCTGGCCTGGAAGTTCCGCTGTGTAAAGAGCACTTCGCCGATGCGATAGTTGGCAAGGGAGCTCTGCGGGTTGGCGGCGAGTGCCTTCTGGTACGCCGCGAGAGCGCCGGTCAGGTCACCCTGCGCTACCAATTGCTGGCCTTTGAGAATCGCGATGCGTACCTGCAAGTCCGGCGTGGACTTGAGCACCCAGTTATCAGGATCGATGGTAATGCGCCGCGGCCGGCCAAAGGTGTCAATGACAAACTGCGAGTCAGTGCCGACTACGTCGATCTTCTGGTTCACCGTCTTGCCGTCCGTCTCAACACGGACATCCACGGGCATGTTGAAGAGGTCGAGGTCCTGCGTAATGTCCCCGATCGTGCGAAATCCCTTGTTATTGCCCAGCCGATAAACAGTGTATTTGTTCACAAAGGTCGGGGCGCCCGTACCATCCACCCACTGCGAGAAGAAGGACGTAAGTTGCTTCTGGCTCTGGGCTTCGGCCACCTTCTCGAAGTCGCTGCTGCGAATGGACTGGTCCGTATACTGGCTGAGGACGCCCTTCAGCGTGGCCAAAAATGCCTGGTCACCAATCTCGCCACGGAGCATGTGGAAGATCATGGCGCCTTTTTCGAGCGTCATCGACTGGAACTCCGGAGAGAATGGGCTCAGCCTGCCTGCACTTGAGAGCGGGATCGTGTCATAGGCCAGAGCACCTGCTGCTACATCCTCCAGTGCGGACCTTAATGCATTCTTGCCGCTCTCATTTTCCAGGTACATCAACTCGCCGTAACGCGCCATCCCATTGGTAATCCAGGCATCGTTGAGTGTGCGGGGGCTCAATTCAGAGCCCCACCACTGGTGCGCGATCGTGTTGGCCAGCAGACGGACGCCCGACTTGTCAGCAACGCGAGAACCCATCATCGCCGCCAACTCCGGCCCCCAGGCGATGGGCAGGGTGTCATCGGGAAGTTCGACGACGTTGAGCCGACTGGACTCAGGCATGCCAAAGCTTTCCGTAAAGAAATCGAACTCCTTGGATGCCGTCTGCGCCAGCTCATTGCCCGCTGACTGATGGCTCACCGTAAGGTAGACATTCACGCTGCCGGCGGTGAATGGTCCCAGGAAGCGCCCGGCAATCACCGTGCCCGGAAAGCCCGGCTTGTCCCACTTGAAGTCGTACTGGTCGCCCGGCTTCCCACTCGCCAGTGTCACAGGATGCGAAGGACCCTGCGCTCCGCTGGCAAACACGCGCATACCCTGCGGCACACGCATATGAATCTCTGCGGTGAACCGGTCGGTCATATAGCCCGCCATGGGGAACCAGCGCGCCGGGTACAGAAGATATGTGATAGGTTCCTGAATCGCGGCCAGCTTCAAACCTTCGACCGGCCCGTCTTCGTTGCCGGTAATGACGCCGTCGTACTGGAAGGTCCAGTGTGAAGGCTGGCCGGAAACCAGCGGTGAGGCAGGCGTCACGCGGATTGTTCCATCCGCCAGGCGTTCGCCTGTGAGGATCTTGCCGGTGTCATCGGTTATGCTCGTGACCTTGAGCGCCGGATGAAAGCCAAAACTTACCTGCTGCGCATTGACCGGCGCCGTAAAGGTGACAACGGTCTTCGCCGTCAGGTGGTGCGTCGCTGTGTCCAGCTCAGCATCAATCACGTAGCCGGAAATGTCGAGCCCCTGCCGCTCGGGCGCTTGGGGCAGAGCAGGCCGGATTGAAAGTACGCCCAAGGCAAGGACGCCCAGCACCAGGAAAAGACGGCGCAGGCCAAACTCAACGAGCATCAATCGCATTTTTGAGTGCATAGCAGTCATCATCGCTTTGCAGCCGTCCAGCGGGCAGCAGTTGCCCGGGTCAAATTCCAGCACACTTCAGGATTGCACGGATTGCGAGACCGGGGAAAGCACGCCTATCCGCTCCAGCGTAATGGCTGCTGCCCGGTCGATTGCTCCGCTCTGCGTTCCCCCAGCTGCTACAGGGCAGGAACTGAGCTGGCCACGTATCCGCTTGAGCTCCTTCATCATGGACTGACGTGCAAGCCCATCCGGTAGCAACGGCTCTAGCTGTTGGATGATGTTCATCGCCTGAAAGTCGTCCTGGATTAATTCCGGCACAACACGGGAGCCCGCAATCAGGTTGGTCATGGCAACATGCGGAACCTTTACGACGCGCTTGGCAATGGCATAGGTAAGTGGAGACACCCTGTAGACCACGACAAAAGGATTGCCAATCAGGGCAGCCTCGACCGTCGCGGTCCCACTGGCAACCACCGAGGCGCGGACGTGAAACAGCGTGGCCCGCGCGTCTTCGGCCAGCCGGACATCGCACCCGGTGCCGAGTTCCTTCACCATCACCTGTACCACTGATCGCTGTTCGGCGCTCAAGGTGGGTGCTAGCGGAACCACAAATTCGTATTGGCTCTGGGAGCCTCCCGTCGTGGAACCCCGCTGGGCAAGCATCCGAGCGGCGGCCAGCATCTCCGGCAGGTTGGCGCGAATCTCCTTGGCGCGGCTGCCAGGCAACAGACCTATCCACATCCGCGCGGGGTCAAGGCCATTCAAACGGGCAAACTCCTCGCGGCTGATTGTAGGCATCGGCAGGTCAGCCAGAGGATGCCCAACAAATTCTGCTCGTACACCGTGCTCCCGGTAAAACGGCTCCTCAAAAGGAAAGATGACAAGCATCTCGTCCACATACTTCTGGACGAGCTTGATGCGGTGCTTCTTCCACGCCCAGAGCTGCGGGCTGACGAAGTAAATCACTGGGACGCCGAGCCGGTGGAACTCCTCGGCCAAACGGAAGTGGATATCAGGGAAGTCAATGAGCACGGCGATTGCTGGCTGGCGGTCGCGGATGGTTCGCTTGAGGCGGCGGAACTCGCGATAGATGCGCGGCAGGTGCCGAACAACCTCCGTGATGCCCATGACGGCCATGTCTTCGGCGCGGACCACAGAGTCCAGCCCGGCGCTGACCATGCGTGGGCCGCCCATGCCAAAGAACTCCGCACGCTGCCCCACTGCCTCCAGCCGACACTTGAGCGCCTCAATCAGCAGCGCGCCGTAGTGCTCTCCACTGGCCTCGCCTGCCGAGACAAAGATCTTGATGGAGTTCGACATGGCCGCGTCCGCCTCAATCCGCACTGGCAACCATGATAGCGGGTTTAAGCCCCGGCAACCGCCGTCCCCAACTTCGATCCTGGTAGTCAGTCACAATCTTTAGAAGCGACGGTGAAAACTTGCATGAGAATCATTTACAGGTGCTACACTTCCTGAGTTTGCCCCGGAGATTCCCCTATCAAGATCTGGGGCACTGTGAAAGTGAGGCAACCCATGCAAGCAGGGAATTCCGCAGAAGGCCCACTCACCCCGGGGCTTGTATTTGACATGTTGCAGGCGCATCAGCGCACTGCGGCGCTCAAGGCAGCCATTGATCTCGATGTGTTTACAGCCGTGGGCGATGGGCCGGGCGACGCGGCATCCATCGCACGCCACTGCAAGGCATCTGAGCGCGGTATTCGCATTCTATGCGACTTCTTAACCATCAATGGTGTGCTGGCAAAGGAGAACGGACACTATCGGCACACGCCAACCAGCGCCGCCTTCCTTGACCCCCGCTCACCGGCCTCCCTGGCCTCCATCGCACAGTTTCTCGCGAATCCAGCCATGCGAGAGCCCTACGACAACCTGGCGGAGATCGTCCGAGTCGGCCGCACCAGCCTGCCCGGCGATGGCAGTGTGGAACCGGACAATCCCATCTGGGTGCAGTTTGCCGAAACCATGGCACCGATGATGGCACCCATGACCGGCCCTCTGGGCAAAGTGGTGCTCGACGGTCACAATGGCCCGATGCGCGTGCTCGATATCGCAGCCGGGCACGGCCTGTTTGGCATTGAGATCGCCAAACAAAATCCGCAGGCGCACGTCACCGGCTTGGATTGGGCGCCCGTGCTGCGCGTGGCGCTAGACAACGCGCGCAGGGCCGGCGTGCATGAACGTTACGACATGCTGCCGGGCAGCGCCTTCGAGGTGGACTTCGGAGGCCCCTACGATGCCGTGCTCCTCACGAATTTTCTGCACCACTTTGACAAGCCCACCTGTGTAGGCCTGCTGCGCAAAGTGCACGGTTCACTCAAACCTGGCGGGCGGGCGGCAACATTGGAATTTGTGCCGAATGAAGACCGCGTCTCCCCACCCATGCCTGCGGCCTTCAGCATGACGATGCTGGCTTCAACACCGGCCGGCGACGCCTACACGCTGAGCGAGCTGAGCGCGATGTACAGCGAGGCGGGCTTCCACAATGTTTCGGGACACCCGATCCCGATGAGTCCCCACACGATTGTGATGGGGCACGCCTGAGCACTAAGAGTCCGGCTGCTTCGGATCACGCGTTACTGTTCTCGCATACGTGGTCCGGAGCAGCCTTCGTTCTTTCCTTGCGAAAACTACTTGCCGGTCTTACGGCGTGCGCGGCTCGCCGCCGCCAGTTCCTTCAGCAGCGTGTGCGTCTCCGCCCAGTTAATGCAGGCGTCCGTGATGCTCTGCCCGTAAACCAGCGGCTTACCCGGCTCCAGTTGCTGCGCACCTGCCACCAGATTGCTCTCCAGCATCACGCCGATAATGCGCTTGTCACCCGCGGCAACCTGCCCAGCCACATCGCGGCACACTGCGCCTTGCCGTGTGTAATCCTTGTTGCTGTTGGCGTGGCTGCAGTCGATCATGATGCGTGGCTTAACGCCGGCCTTCTCCATCGCCGCTGCCGTCTGCTCCACGCTCTCCGCCGTGTAATTCACCAGCTTCCTGCCGCCTCGTAGAATGATGTGGCAGTCCGGATTACCGCGCGTCACAAAGATGGCTGACTGGCCCTGCTTCGTGTGGCCCAGAAATGTGTGCGCATGCGCGGCTGAAAGAATCGCGTCAATCGCCACCTGCACGTCGCCCGATGTCGCATTCTTGAATCCCACTGGGCAGGAGACACCCGACACCAGTTGGCGATGCACCTGGCTCTCTGTCGTACGCGCCCCAATCGCGCCCCACGCCACCAGGCCCGCAATGTACTGCGGCGAGATCATGTCAAGAAATTCCGTACCCGCAGGGACGCCCATCTCCGTCAGGTCCAGCAGAAGGTGCCGCGCCAATCGCAGTCCGTCGTTGATCTTGTAGGACTGGTCGAGATACGGGTCGTTGATCAGCCCCTTCCAGCCAATCGTGGTACGCGGCTTCTCAAAGTACACTCGCATGACGATCCGCAGGTCGTCGGCGAATTCGTCGATTGCACCCTTCAGCAGAGCGGCATACTCGCGGGCGGCCTTTGGGTCATGGATCGAACACGGGCCCGCCAGCACCAGCAGTCGCGCGTCATCCCCGTTCAGGATATCCGTGATCTCCTTGCGGGCATTGAAGATGGTTGTTGAAGATGCCTCAGATATCGGCAGCTCTTCCTCAAGAAATACGGGCGGAAGAACAACCTTGGTCCACTGGATGCGTAAGTCTTCTGTTGTGTGAAACATGGCACTTTCCTGGCGGTGTACGTCTCGACCCGGGGAACGGCCGCGGCAGAAGAGATCGATTTGCCCCCTCCTTAAAATTTATCAGTTTGTTGCGCAAACGGGGAGCAGAGCAAGCGCCTGCGCTCATCGGGCATACGCGAGGCTGTGACACAGGACATTGCCTCTCAGCACTGAATAGCCCTACTATGCGCTCGAAGCTTGAGGAGGCATCTTATGTATCTGCATAAGATTGCGCTGTTTATGCTGTTGCTTCCGCTCGCCGCGACTCTAAGCGCACAGCAGGAATCGCATCCCCCAACCCCTCAACCATCCGTTTATCTGGTCGTCTTCCGCACCCCAGCGCACGTGCGCTATTCCAAGCCGGAGGTTTTTCATGGGTTCGCCACGGACCTAAAGGCCTTTCTGCAGGAGAAGAACGTGCCGATCAAGGTTGACCCGGAACGCGGAACCATTGAAACGGAGTCGCCCATGTCGGTGGGCAGCATGTTGAACATCGCACGGCAGGTCAGGGCCACTTCCCTCCTATTCGTCACCGTGGATCGCCCTTTCACCAAATGGATCAAAGTGACCCTTCAGTCCTATGACCTGGACGGGAAGCTGCTGTGGACCGAGGAAGCATCGGATGCCGGGTCACTCACAGGCAAAGGGGGCTACAAGAAGTCTCTGGAGCGGATTGAGAAGGACCTCGAAAAGCGCCTCGGTGGCCCCGGATTGCCTGTTGCCAACTCGGCGGGCGGAGAACCGAAACCAGCACCAAAAGACAAGGAAGTGGAACCATGAGCACTTTCCTCGCTCTTTGTCTTCTCATGCTGCTCAGTGGAAGCGCCAGAGCGCAGACGTCAGAGGAATTCGTGACTTTGCCGAAGGGAACCGCAATTGATCTGAAGATGGCGCAGACGCTTACTTCCAAGCACGCCTATGTCGGCGAGCGCGTTGAGCTGCTGGTTGCCGAAGACGTCTTTGTTGGCGCAGCACTGGTGGTGCCCCAAAATACGCGCGTGCTCGGCACGGTTCGCGTCGGAAAGGCAAAGGAAGGTGGTAGAGACAACCCGCACAAAGTTGTTCTGCAGGTGGATTACATTCGCCTCGGCGAGCGCCGCATCGCGCTGAGCGGGATGCACTCGGATAAGGGCAAAGTGGACAAAGGCACCGCTGTCGCAAGCACCATATTCTTTGGCCTTACCGGATTGCTGATTGCCTTGGAATCCGGAACTGGAGTCATCAAGGAGGGCACAACAGTGCAGGCAAGCGTGGCTGAGGATGTCTTGCTCCCAGTGCTGCCTTCTCCAGCCTTGGTCGCACCCACGGAACAACCCGCACCAACCCCGCCGAGCTAGTCTCTGCGGCAACTACGGCAGGTAGCGCTGCTCGCCCGCTTCAATCGGCACAGGCAGGTCATTCTTATGCGGCGGTAGCGGGCAGGTGGCATAGGGGGTATACGCGCAGGGCGGGTTGTACAGCTCATTGAAGTCGAGCGTCAGGCTGCCCGGCTGGTCCAGTCCGTGGTCGGGCAGGCCAGTGGTCAAGAAGCGTCCGCCTCCATACGTTGTTGTCTTGCTGGTGGTGTCGCGCAGAATGAAGAAAAGCTTGCTCTTATCACTGCCTTCGAGCACAGGCTCCAATAGCACCACATTGCCATTCAACAGGAACTCCGCCACGCCGGGTGCCGTCATATTGAGCGTCGTGCCAAGCACTGTGGGAATCGGCTCGATTTGCGGCGGCTTGTAGGGAATCCAGCGGGCGGTCACCCGATAGCGCGGGTCGGGCGCGTACCAGTGGAGACCATGAAATGCTGTGCGCGTCGGCGCATCAGCGTCCTTAATGCGCAAAACAAATCGGTCGCCGCGGGCCAGAACCACAAGCGTCAGGCCCTTCCAGGCAATTGTTGACGGATTCGCATTACTCACGCGCAGGACGCCTTCAAGCGCCGGCTTTCCATCCACCTGCATGTCCGCCGGAAAGCCACCCGCAGGCGCGAGCAGTTGAACCGTCTTGCCCATCACCGTCAGCATCCCCATGTGTGCGGGCACCTGTGCATGAAGCAGTACCGTGTTGCCCTCCGCCGACCCGAAGCTGTTGACCCCGGGCTTCAGCCACTCCAGACCAATCAGCGTCAACCAGCCATCCGGCGCGGAGATCTCGCGCTCGTAGTGCGCGCGCCAGGCCTCCACCTGCTGCCGCCATGCTTCTGTCTGCTCTGCGCCTGCAACGACGGATTGCGGCCTTGCCGGCTGGGGCAGGCAAACCGCCAGCGCCAACAAGATCCATGCGAACCGCGCGGCCCGGTGTCTCATTGAGGCAACATCCTTTGCTCCCTTGGCTTCATACTATAAGCCATGGGTCAAGCGAAGACCCATATTTACGCTATGGCACACTCAACAGGCAGATAGGGCCCTTTAGGAAGTTGGAATCAATGCAAAGACTGATTTCGCTATGCCTTGGCCTGTTGCCCATCTCTTGCCTCGCCTACACACAACCGCCCACTCGGCAGGATCCGGAACCGAAGGACCCGCTCCTTCATCAGAGGCCAACCGCACAGCCCGGCGTGCTGATCATCCGCGACGGAAGAATCAGGATTGACGCGGTGGTCACAAACGCACAGAGAAAACCAGTTGCGGGCCTGCAACCCTGGGACTTTACTCTGCTCGACAACAGCAAGCCCGGTAAAATCCAGTCCTTCCGCTCCTATGATGGCACGCTGATCAAACCCAACCAGCCCGTTGAAGTCATCCTGGTGATGGACATGGTCAACCTGCCCTTTCAACAGGTGGCGTTTGTGCGCAAGGAGGTGGACCAGTTTCTGCGCCAAAATAATGGCCACCTGGCGCAACCCACATCGCTGATTGTCTTTAATGACAGCGGATTGCACGCCCTTCCCCGGCCCACCAACGACGGTAACGCATTGGCCGACCTTGTGGGGAACCTCAACGGCAGCCTGCGCGTGCTCGATGCCGCCCAAGGCGCGGCCGGGGCGCTGGAGCGGCTGCAACTCTCGGTCAGGCAATTGGGGAACATCGCCATAAACGAGGGCAAGAAACCCGGCCGGAAGTTGCTGATCTGGGTCGGCCCAGGCTGGCCCATGCTGGAAAGCGCCGCCAACGACTACTTCTCTGAAAGGGACCAGCGGCTCTACTTTCGCTCCATCGTCGATCTTTCCACTTGGCTCAGGGAGGCGCACATCGTGCTCTACAGCGTGCAGCCGGCAAACATGAACGCGGACAGCCTGAGTCGCGATTTCGTCTACCGGGCCTATCTTAAAGGAGTAACGTCTGCGCGGACGGCCGATACAGGGAATCTCGCGCTCAAGGTGCTCGTCGTGCAAACCGGCGGCCTGATTCTTGGCCCGGACAACGATTTGGCTGCACAGCTCAACCGCTGTCTCGAGGATGCAAATACGTTCTACACACTCACGTTTGATCCGCCCAAGGCCCTGCACACCGACGAGTACCATCAGCTCCAAATCAAGGTTGACAGGCCGGATGTGACCGTACGGACAACCACGGGCTACTATAACCAGCCCTAGACGCGGCCATCTGCCTTGACAGCGTGCTCAGCGGATTCCTATGATTTTTGTAGGGATTCCGCACGGTATTTGCGGCTAAACGTCTATCTGGCAGGCGCTTAGCTACATCACAGTTGTGCCGGATTGAACGGCCATGCGGGCCGGGACCCGGCCCAAAGGGAGCAGATAAGATGCCGGATGTGCGTGTCAGTCCGCGTGAGCGACTGGTGCTTACCGCCATTATCGAGCTCTACATCGCTACCGGCGAGCCGGTGGCTTCGCAGGCCGTGGCGCATTTTTTTGAAAACCGCGACGGCCTCAGTTCCGCAACCATCCGCCACGTCATGGCTTCTCTGGGCGAGGCCGGTCTGCTGGAGCAGCCGCACACCTCCGCCGGTCGCGTGCCCACCGCCGCTGCCTTTCGCCATTATGTGGAGCAGATTACCCGTCCCGAGGCGCAAATTGCACAGATTGCCCGTGGCGGTACGCCTGTCCTTGGCATGACAGCCACGCAGGAGGGATCGCCGCTGAGCGAAGCCCGCCGTGGCCAGATTGAAGAAGGCTTCAGCGGGGTTACCACCGGCAGCGAATACCTCGAACGCACTTCGCACGTGCTCGCACTTGTCTCCAGCGGCCTCGGTGTCGCTCTGGCCAACTCGACGGCCGAGCAGGTTCTGGAACATATTCATTTTACGCGGCTTACATCTGGACGAGTTCTGGCTGTCCTGGTGACACAAGTAGGCGCAGTACAGGATCGCGTGCTCAATCTGGACCACGAACTTACCCCCGTGGAGCTTGAGACTGCCGCTCGCTATCTGAATGAAAACTTCCGGGGCTGGCCCATCGAGCGTATCCGTGCCGAGGTGGCTCGTCGCATGAAAGCCGAACAAGCCGCCTACGACCAGATGCTGGCATCCGTTGAAGAACTGTGCCGCAAAGGCGCACTTGCCGTCCATGAGACTGGACCCGCCATCTACGTGGAAGGCATGGCCAATCTGATTGCTGCTGAAGTTGACCGCGAACGGCTGCGCCAAATGCTGTTGGCCTTGGAGGCCAAGCAGCGGCTCATCGACCTGCTGACCGCTTATGTGGACGGCCGCAAGCAGGAAGTCCGCGTGGTGGTTGGGCTGGACGAAACCTCGCCTGCCATGCAGGACCTGGTGTTGATTGGCGCTCCCGCCCGCCTGGGTGGAGCAAACTTGGGAACCGTGGCACTTATCGCGCCCACGCGCATCCAATATCAGGAGATGATCCATGCGGTGCGCTACATTGCCCAGCTCTCCGAGCGACTGCTCGATACGCCAGCCGAAAAGGCAAAGCCCGAGGCATTCCGCACGGGCGGAAGCGTGGTAAGGTAATCAAGCCGCAGGCATTGCGCAGCTCCCGTTCCAGCTTCACGGCGAGCGCGTAACTGCGACTGAATTTATCATGGATAAAGATGGCAAAGATTTTTCGGAGAACGCGTAAGAGTATGCCAGAACAGGAAACAGAGTTGACGGCGCAGGAGGCCGCGGCCAAGGAAGCCGCTTCCGCCTCCGATGCGCAGCCGGAAGCCGCGGCGGAGACAGCAGTTGCACCGGTCAACCAGGAAGAATTTGAACAACTGAAGGCGGAGTTGGAAAAGGTAAAGTCCGAACGCGATCAGCTTTTGGAACGCCTGGCCCGCATGCAGGCAGAGTTCGAGAACGCCCGCAAGCGCGCTGAGCGCGAGCGCGCCGACTACCGCGAGTTTGCCACCGGCAGCGTCGTTGAGCTGTTTCTGCCAGTGCTGGACAATTTTGAGCTGGCTCTCAAGTCCACTGGGTCAGCGGAACAGTTGCGCTCCGGCGTGGAATTAATTGTCAAGCAGATGGAGGATGTGCTCCGTCAGTTGCAGGTGAATCCCATACCCGCCGTGGGCGAGGCGTTTGACCCGCGGCACCACGAGGCGTTGGGTACAGTGGAGCGCGATGACCTGCCCGACCAGCACGTTGCGGAAGAAGTGCGTCGCGGCTACCGGATGCGTGAGCGTCTGCTGCGCCCGGCGCTTGTGCGCGTAGCCTCCAACCCGAAACAGACGAGCGAGTAGACATCCGACGTGAGCAAAGCTGACTACTATGAGGTACTGGGCGTTTCTCGTGATGCCAGTGACCAGGAACTGAAAAGCGCCTATCGCAAGCTGGCGATGAAGTATCATCCTGACCGCAATCCCGGGGACCACGCGGCGGAAGAAAAGTTCAAGGAAGCCAGCGAAGCCTATCAGGTGCTGAGCGATGCAGAAAAGCGTGCTGCCTATGATCGCTACGGGCACGCTGGGGTCGGAGCTGCTGGCCAGGGCGGCGGCTTTGGCGGACCCTTCGCTGGCAGTGTGGACCTGGGCGACATCTTCGGCGATCTGTTTGGAGAGATGTTCAACATGGGCGGTGGCCAGCAGCGCGCCAGCCGCCAGCGCCGCGGGGAAGACCTGCGTTACGACCTGACCATCGAATTTGAAGATGCAATGTTCGGCATCGAGCGCGAGATTCGGATCCGCCGCCGCGAGTCCTGCGAGGCCTGCCATGGCACAGGAAGCGCTTCAGGCAAAGGGCCCAGCACGTGCCCGCAATGCCAGGGCCGTGGCCAGCTTCGCTACCAGCAGGGCTTCTTCTCTGTGGCGCGCACCTGCAGCGCCTGCGGCGGCACGGGCTCCATTGTGACCGACCCATGTACCGTATGCCGCGGCGAAACGCGCGTCACCAAGGAGATCAAGCTCAACGTCAAGGTTCCGGCAGGCGTGGAAGAAGGAACCCGCATCCGCTACGGCGGAGAGGGGGATGCCGGGCGTGCCGGCGGCCCCAGCGGCGATCTGTATGTGGTGCTCTCCATCCGGCCGCACGACTTCTTTGAGCGATCCGGTTATGACCTGCATTGCGTCATCCCCATCAGCTTCCCGCAGGCGGCGCTTGGCGCAGAGATCGAAATCCCCGCCATTGACGGCCCAGTTACACTTAAGATTCCTGAAGGCACGCAAAGCGGCAAAGAGCTGCGCATTCGAGGGCGCGGTGTGCCACACCTGAATGACAAGGGCCGCGGCGATCTCGTCGTGCAGGTCATCGTGCAGATCCCCAGGAAACTCAACCGCGCACAGCGTGATCTTGTCGCAAAGCTGGCCGAAACCATGAGCGTGGAAAACAAGCCCACATCGCCTTCCTTGCTGGACAAGATGAAGGATCTCTTCAGCTAGGAAGCGCCGGAACCTCAATGCGTTCCTGACACGGCATCCGGCTTGTTTTTCACATAAAGATCGCAGCCATATCCCCATTGTCTGTACATCACCGGTGCCCAGACGGTCGCACGCTCAAGTGGCTGGCGGGCTGGCGCAGCAGAAGCGGCAAACTCTCATGCGCCCCTGTTCGGGAGAAGAGAGCAACCGACGTGCACCGCAGTGCCTTGAAATGGGGGATGGAAATGGAATTGGTGGAGCTGAGCGGGATCGAACCGCTGGCCTCCTCGTTGCGAACGAGGCGCTCTCCCAGCTGAGCTACAGCCCCACGACTTCTTTATCTTACCAGCGGTGCCGAGTTTGTGGAAGGGAAGAAAGCCGCTCCCATCAATGTCTCTTCCCCTTGCAGAGCCGGTGGCAGACAGCGCATTTATTCAGCTTTCTCAAGCGTCAGCGCACATAGGTAAAGGTGGCGCAGCGCTCGGTACCGTTTTGCATTGCATCAAATGTGAAGACCGGAGCGTCAGGGCCGGAAAAGAAGGCTATACGCAGCACCTTCCCCTCCGCATAAGCGGCCATCCATTGCGTGTCTTCCGTCCCACAAATAGTGTTCTTGTGAACGAAGCGCCGTGTGGCGGGGATGTTGAGACGGTAGAGCGTACCGATCCCGCCCGCATTGAGATCAGCATCAAAAACAGCGCCGATTTCCGCAGGCTTCAGTTCCCGGATCTCGGCAATGGGAAATGAATTGAAGTTAATCGACAGCTTGCCTTTGGAAAGAACAATGTCTCCTGTAATCGCTGCTGTTGTCTCAGAGGCGGCGCGCCAGTATCCCTGAATCTGCGCCATGCATGGAACCGCAAGAACGAGGACGAAAAGCGCCGGGACACGGAAAAGCTTGCGAAACGTCATGCTAAGAGGATGACATTCGGGAGAAAGATCGGGCAAATGAAGAAGGCCGGGGATACCCCGGCCTTTCTCGCTCTGGCTGAACCAGACCACCTAGACCTGCCAAGAGAAAGTGCTTACAGCTGATTCATGTTTGCCAGGAATTCGGCGTTGTTCCGCACCTTTTCCAAACGGCTGATCAGCAGTTCCATCGCTTCGACCGGCGATAGTGGGTTCAAAACCTTGCGCAGAATCCAGATGCGCTGCAGGTCTTCCTTGGGAATCAGCAATTCTTCCTTGCGGGTGCCGGAACGCTGGATGTCGATGGCCGGGAAGACACGCTTGTCCACCAGCTTGCGGTCCAGGATGATTTCCATGTTGCCGGTGCCCTTGAACTCTTCGAAAATCACCTCATCCATGCGCGAGCCAGTATCGACGAGCGCGGTGGCAATAATCGTCAGAGAGCCGCCCTCCTCAATGTTGCGCGCGGCGCCGAAGAAGCGCTTGGGCCGCTGCAGGGCATTTGAGTCCACGCCGCCCGAGAGCACCTTGCCTGACGGGGGCACGATGGTGTTGTAGGCACGTGCCAGGCGCGTGATGGAATCCAGCAGAATTACAACGTCGCGCTTGTGCTCTACCAGTCGCTTTGCCTTTTCGATGACCATCTCAGCTACCTGCACATGGCGCGCTGCAGGCTCATCAAAGGTCGAGCTGATGACCTCGCCCTTCACCGAACGCTGCATGTCGGTAACTTCCTCGGGGCGCTCGTCGATGAGCAGCACGATGAGCACAACCTCGGGGTGGTTCGTGGTGATGGAGTTGGCGATGGACTGCAGCAGCATCGTCTTGCCGGTGCGCGGCGGAGCGACGATAAGGCCGCGCTGGCCTTTGCCCACCGGCGTCAGCAGGTCCATGACCCGGCCGCTGGTGGCCTCACGCGTCGTCTCCATCTTGATGCGTTCCTGGGGATAGAGCGGGGTGAGGTTGTCGAAGAGAATCTTATTGCGCGTCTCCTCGGGCGACTCGAAGTTGATGGCCTCGATCTTGACCAGGGCAAAATATTTCTCGCCTTCATGCGGCGGACGGACATTGCCGCTGATGGAGTCGCCGGTCTTCAGGTCAAACTTGCGAATCTGCGAGGGCGAGACATAGATGTCGTCGGGGCCGGGCAGATAGTTGTAATCCGGCGAACGCAGAAAGCCGTAGCCGTCAGGCAATATCTCAAGCACACCATCGGCGAAGATGTGGCCTTCTTTTTCACTCTGAGCCTGAAGAATCTTGAAGATCAGATCCTGCTTGCGCAGTCCGCTTGCCCCCGGAATCTCAAGGGTACGCGCGATACGGCTCAGTTCCGTTATGTTTTTCTCTTTTAGTTCAGCGATGGTCATAGTCACCTGCAATTGGCGGGATGGGT
>JAKAFB010000074.1 GCA_021818105.1 Acidobacteriota bacterium | reverse complement strand
CATATGAGACTGTGCAACCGCCGCGCGTATCGATGGCTCCTGAGATCCATCCGACTTCGCGGACTTATCGACTCGTCAATTCATAGATTGGGCGAATTTGGCGTCAACCCACACATGTGAATGCTCCACCGCCTAACAGGCGGTGGCTTCAGGTTACGGCTAGAAGCCGGATTGATCGGCCATGCGGCCGATTACACCACGTTGAAGTCATCGTCTGGCGCCGGAGGCTTTTGCTCCTCGATATATCGCTTCCACACCTCATCGGTCACATTGCCGCTCGTCGCCACCCAGTATCCGCGCGCCCACAAATGCTGGCCCCAATACCGTTTTCGAAGACGCGCATACTCGCTTAACAGCCGATGAGAACTCTTCCCCTTCAGGTACTGAACCGCCCGAGATACCGATACGTTGGGCGGAATCCCGATCAACATATGCACATGGTCCCGGTTGATCGACCCGGCATAGACCACCATCTCCAGGCTCTGTACGATCTCCCGCAACAATTCCCGGCATCGCTGGCCCACTTCCCCTTCCAGTACCCGGTAGCGATACTTCGTCGTCCACACCAAGTGATACTTACAATCCCATACCGTGTGGCTGCCACGCTTGTAGTCTTCCATCCTTTCAAGCCTAGCCCCATCCGTCGCCTAAAGGCGAGGGGTTTACCGATCCCCTATCGGGGACTCTAACATCCACGAGCATTCAAGAGCCTCACCCTTTTCGGGGAGCCTCTATGGAACTGATCGGCGCTACTCTACAGCGTCGGAAGAGTGGAAGCAATCAAGCCCAAGGCTGTCCGAGCAAAGGCAAGAGCCGCATAGGTTGGTCAATCTAGAAGCTGCGCCTGATACAGAAAGATTTTCCCAATGTCCCATTCCCAGAGCCAGGAGCAGGTTTGTGGCAAGAGCTGGGGAAATGCGGATAAGGTGCTGAAGCAGGATGTGCGGTCCTACGGTTTTTCCAGGTTGCACCCAACGCAAGGCGCACTCCGATTTCGCGACGGCGGCAGCTCACCAATTGAGACAGCACGCGGTGAAATCCCACGAACATAATGGCGACTCTGAGCCCTGCAAAGGAGCTCATCATTTATAGTCCCAATCTATGGCCGAAGGAATTTCACTCGACAGCCTTCTGCATGGACTCATGCATTATCGAGTGCAAAAGCGGGGGCAACCCTTTGAAAGACTGAGCACATCTCCGCTGCAAGGAGAATTTCGCCGCGAGTCTTAGCCACGAAGCTGGTACCGGTCTTGAAGATCGCCTAAGACCTTACAGAAGAGGGAGTTGGCGGCAATCTGCTGCTAAAGGAGCGCATCAGGGGCAGGACTTCTCGCTCAATCTTGCCTTTAACCTGGTCGCTAAGCAAACCAACCATCGTGTGAGGCTAGGGCGTCCCCTTGTCGACCCACCCCAGATTGATCTGCGTCCCATACAGCTTCTCACCTCCGAATGAGCTTCTGGCTGCAGGTCTCGTGATTCTGAGCGGCCGCCGCCTTATCTCCAGATTGCAAATGCTGGCCGATCAATAAGATTTCGAATCCGGACCGCAAGAAACAAGTACCCTGTCATCGCACACGGCACGGCTGTAGCTAACTACCACGGCTGTTGCCATCCACAAAGGTTCCGTATTTCGTCATGCAGCCGCGATTGAAGTCGTCTGTGACTGGTCGGGCCGTGGCCAACCGTTTGTGAATAAGGCAGCCAAGCACCATCAGCCATGTTGTATGCTGTCTCCACTGGGTCTGACACGATGCCTACTTCCATTCGCCGCATGCCTCCTCGTATTGGTCCCCGCCCGATTTCCCGTCGGCGTAAAGTAGGCCCACAGGCGGGAGTTGCCATCGACAAACTGGCCCACGCCATCGAATACCTCCAAGACGAACTCCTACTCGAAGGCCTCTGGCTTTCCGAATCCGAAACGGACGGAAGGCCAGAAGCAATCCGGATCCTCAAGGTGCTGAATCGCCAAATCTACTATGAGTGTCCCATCGCGCTCACCCTAAGTGAACGACTTCGCAACTCCCTTCTCCGGTTCGCTCCTGGGTTCCAGAAGAACAACGTCGCGGAGATCGTATGTAGAAACAAGAAATCTCAGAATCAGAAAGACTAACCCACCGCAAGGCCGTTTTGCACCGGTAGCGTCCTCTTATTGCGCTGCTGCTAAGAGGACCTTGGGCACCCGAGAGGACCGACCTCCCGGCAACGGAGCCCTCCATCGGAGCACTTGAAATGGGACTTGCTCAGTCCGATGAGGACGTGCAAGAAGAAATCGAAAGTGGTAAATCTTTTCTCAAAAGTCGGCTTGGTTGGAATCGTCTGTCCCCGCCAAGGTACAAACATGTGGAAATCTGATACAAAGTCTCGTCGCTGAAAGTGATCAAGCTGACCTGTCGGCAGTAAGAAGCGCTAGCGCTGAGCTAAGAGCCCACCACTGAGGACGTTGGGTCTTGTGCGTCTTGACTTCGTACATCGCTGCATCTGCAAGACGGAGAAGGTCATCTGGGGCCTCGGCATCGCTTGGGTAGAGCGCAATTCCCATACTCATTGTGACCTGAATACTTCGTTCTTCTCCCAGTGAGATATGGGAATGCATGGCGTCCTCCATGCGATCGATAACAACCTGCAACTGCGACCCGAGTTTATCCCGCTCCAGGTCCTCGAGTACCACAACAAATTCGTCTCCGCCCACGCGTGCAATGAAGTCGGAAGCCCGGAGGCTGCTTTGGAGACGCTCGCCCACCTTGCGCAGAAGTTCATCGCCGACGTCATGACCAAACATGTCATTGACCGGCTTGAAGTCATCCAAGTCAACCATGGCGACCGCCAGCAAGGTGCCATGGCGCTGGGCCCTGGCAAGCGCAACGCGCAAATGCTGCTCGAACGCGCGGCGATTCGGGAGGCCTGTCAATGCATCGTATTGTGCCTGTCGGACCAGTTCGTCCGTAAGATGCTTGCGCTCCGTCACGTCCACAGAAGTCCAGACAATAACAGGATGCTGCGGATCGCCTCCATCCAGCCTCCGACCTTGGACGTCCAGATAAATCACCTGGCCGTCCTTTCGCCGTACCTGTAAATCGCGCAGCCCTGCAGCGCCTTCCGCGAGGACTTTCCGCGAAAGAACCTTCATCCGTTCATCCTCACGGGCGCTTGCGTAAAACTCGCTTGTCCTTCGACCGATTACCTCAGCCGGACTTTCGTAACCCAGCAGGCTCAGAAATCCCTGATTAACCTCTTCGAATATGCATTCTGGATAGCGAACCAGGTCAATCCCAGCAACGGTATTGGCCAGCAGCGTGGCCCGCTGAACACTCAATCGTTGAATTGCGGCTTCCCTTTCGTGCCGCTCGGTTGCATCGACAAATGTCCACACGATGCGCTTTGTGGCTTCGTCTCCATCTAGCCGGCGGCCGGCGAGATCTACAAAGATCACCGTTCCGTCCAGCCGACGGTACGGCAAGTCGCTGAACATACCGTAGCCGTTCCGTAGTACCTCGGCAGCACGCTCACGACCACGATCATAGCTTGCCTCGTCTGGATAGAGATCGCGCACGGCGTGCAAATGCATTTCCTCGCGCGACGAGGCACCAAACATTTGCAAGAGATGCGCATTGACACTTTCGATCGTGCGTTCTGGGTAGCGAGCTACACAGACACCCGAAGTCAGGCTTTCGAAGAGCGCGATGTTAAATGCATTCATGGTGCGTTCCCGATGCGCCAGATCTAAACGATCCAAGCCTTGGGAAAGATTTTCAGCGAGATTGCGCAAGATCGATCGCAGTTCCTCGTCATCCATATCCTGATCGCGGAAATACAGCTTCATGACTGCCCAAAGCTCGCCGCCACGATGAATCGGGAGGGCTGCATCTGCTCCAGGCCCGGTCCGCAGCGTCGGATCGCTCCAGAACTCAAGCCAGTCCTGTTCCTTAGATCCAGGAGTGAAGTGAGCTTGCCCATCCCGCCATATATTCCCACTGGTTCCAAACCCCGCTGGACCGATCGGATCGGCGGGAAGAACAAGGCCATCCAGATAGCCCGTGGTCAGTCCTGCAGAAGCGAGGAATTGAAAGGACCCTTTCGCGTCGCGTCTTCCGATCCATGCCCGCGCTACATCCGTATGCTGAACAACGAGTGCGCAGATATTCTTGAGAATTGCGTCCTCGTCCTGGGCCTCCGCCAGGACACAATTGACCTTTGCCAGCATGGCATGAAAGGACGACAACCGTGCTACCCGCATAGCTTGGCGCTGACTCTTACGCATGAGCAGCAAGATCAGTAGTGCCGAGCCTACGAGTAAGAGCAGAATCATTGCACGTGCAGCCCAACGCTCTTGCAGCCCCTCCGCGTATCGGTCTGAAACGAGAGTTTGGGACCAGCTCGCTTGGACCGCGAAGGGCATGTTTGACACGGGAGCTTGCACAGAGCCCCGCTGTTGGGACGCTTGATTGATCCCGTTCCTTCGCGCCTGTATGCCTGGTTGCGTTGGATCTCCCAAAGCGCGGACGGCGAGCGAAAATGGCCCGTTGGACTGGCTCGAGAGAGGGACATTGATGCGTAAGGATGCCTCAAGCAAGTAAAGGATGTGGCCAAGGGGATCTTTCATTTCGTAGCGCAGCACGACGAAGCGATCCCCGTTTTGGCCCGAGAGCAACGTGTTCCCCAGCGCCAGTCCCACATGCTCCGGGACTGGGGTAAAAGCCATTGATCGGAAATCAGGGCCTATGAGTTGGCTGTGTCGACTCCAGAGCACGCGATGCCCGTCGGATGAGAGGACTGCGAGGTCATGGATGTCCGGGTGTCCCGCGACAAAGCTGCGCAGCTGGCTGTCAGTCTTAGGGCTCAGGGCTGCGGCGCTACGCTGTCCAATGATTCCTTGTGCGGCCATGGACAGATCGCTGAACTGGTCGAGGAGGCGCCGTTGAACCAGGAAAGCCTCACTCGAGGCCTTCACTTCCGCAAGTTCTTCGATTTCGCGCTTGCAGTGAGCGTATGTGAGATGTTCGCTGCGCACGCTCCATAGAATCTCAGAGAGCACAGGAAGCCATATGGCAAGAACGATGAAGTTGCGGTATAGGCGTGCAGTGCGTTTCATGGTCTTGCTGAGAGGTCGCCTCTCTTCTCGTCGCGAAACCGTCTTGAACCTGCTTTATCCCGGCTACATATCAGTGCAGGTTCGAGCGAATCGCATTTCAATAATTCCAGTGAACAACAAAAATCGGCTAATTGTACTGCCACTATTGTCCCAAAAGATCACACCAATTCCCAAAATGGGCATCGATAAGTGAATTCCCGTCGGGAAAAACTGACGTAGATTAGGCAACCCGCGATGCAATTTTCAAGAAGAGGCGACAATAGGCGTTCGCTTAATCAGCAATGTGAGGAGGTGGGTCACGAATCGAACGTCCCGGATGCCTATCCCCCGTTTGACGTGAATTGCTTATCCGACATCAGCGGCATTGCCTGCTGCTTCACTTCCGCGAAGAATCGCTGTTCCACATCGGCGGTCAACAGCCGGTCGCGGATCTTTGAGAACGCAGCGCGGTTCCAAACTGCCTCGTCCATGCCCAGGCATAAGAACCAGCGGAACGAGAGGTTGTCGTTGATCTGCTCGACAAGCCGCCGCTCCAAGCGAACCGAGTAGCCCGTCTGCAACAGCAGCGCGTGGAGAGTATTCTCCAGCGTGATCGACGACGGCCCCATACCTGCATAGAGCAAATCGAATTTGGCGCTCAGCCTCGGCAACACCTCGTCCGTCTACTTGCGAAACGCAGGCAGCTGATGATCGGAGGTACCAACTGCTCCAACGATACATAGCTGAACATGTCGTTCTGAAACCGTGCGTATCCGCGCATCACGGTTAGATAAATCGCATCATACCTCTGTCGCAGAACGGTGCCTATTTCTATAAGCTTCCAGGAGGGCGATACAGAGTAGAGGTTCGTGTTCGACCAACAGCACTGCGAGCGGTCTGTGGCTACCCTCGATCTTCGCGAGCTTGTTACCTCGGGTTTCGCAGATGAGTTCGCATGCGCTTTGAGGGTGTGAGCGTGAGCCGCGCCTCTTTCCCATTCTTGAAGCATGCGTGCGCCAATACCATTGAAGATCCGGTTTTCCCCTTTATGTAGATTCGTACTGGTTCTGAAGTGCATTGGATGGTATCGCGATGCGCTCCAGAGTTGCTCTGGGTTGCGACGCCCGACCATCCCTGGCGATGCACCGTCTAATCTCGCATCGCATTTAGGTGTAATCGAGCGGTGAATCCCGCCATCTCTAGCCGCGGTTCTACCCTGCTCCGCACAGGCAGCACCACCGCCAAGTGAATTCCGGTTACATGGATTGCTCCTGGTTTGCATTCACGGATTAAAGGCCCCTATTGCGATGTCTCTACGAAAGACTGGAATTCCGTGAGTTTAGCTGAAGATTCCTGAAGTCGCTCTCCAGCGCCGGCGGCTGATGAAGCTCGTAATCCCAGGAGCATTAAGCCTGAGTTCTACTCCCAGAGCGGAGTCGAAACGATGTACGGGCGACTCGTCAAACCAATTGTCCCCTACGGCAAGCCGTATGCGTTTGGGGCTCTGGGGCCATCCTCGGGGTGAGTCGGCGTTGACTATAACGCCCTGTTAGCGGGCTAGCCGCCCAGCAGGTTTCCTTTCTGAGTCCAAGAGCCAGGTCGCGTTCGTACAACTTTATAGGCAATTTCGGTGAACTTTCGTAACCAAAGCGTTGACCAATAGGGGTACACAGGTTAGTTTTTCTTTAAGAGATTGCAAATTTACGGGCCAAGATTTGACAGGATAAAGCGGGACCTACGAGTTAACGCTTTCTCTGCAGGTGCTGAACCAATAAGTGCCCTTCAACTGTTTTGAGTCTACCTACTCGCTTTCATTCGATAGTAGCGACTCCTGTTGGCCAGACGTACTGAAGAGGACCCATGGAAAGTCTAAGGGTTCCAAGAAAAGAGGCCACGCCTTGGGAAACGATACCATTTTTGCAATACGTCACATTCGTAATCTGCACGGCCACTCCCATCCCTTTCTCGTTGAGGCGAGCGACGGCTACTGGTACGTCGTCAAATCAGACGTTGGGGGAACCGGCTCAAATTATCTTTTTAACGAGTACGCAGGGAACGCTCTCTACCGAGCTTATGGACTGCCTGTTCCTGCTTGGAAGCCAATCCTGCTGACCAATCAGTTCATCGACGAAAACTTCAGCCGATGGCCTACGGTCTTTGGGGACATCTGTCCGCCCCAATCCGGATTAGCATTTGGTTCGCGCTACCTAGGCGGCGATGGAATTCGCCTGTTGGAAGTAGTTCCCAATTCCGGTTTTGGCAGAATTTCTAATCGAAGCAATTTCTGGCTGGCTTGGCTTATCGATATCTGCGCTCTGCACGCCGACAGCCGTCAAGCCGTTTTCCAAGTGTGGAATCAGCGACTCATGCAAGCCGTCTTCATCGATCATGGGCATGCTTTCGGAGGACCAAGAGGGGATGCGAAGCCGCACTTCAGGAGACCGTGCTATGCCGATGAACGGGTATATCAGCCTTTCGACTTGGGAAGCAACGAGGCAATGCTTTCCAGACTGAAATCCCTAAAAAGCGACCTCCTCTGGTACCAGGTCCAGTCCATGCCATATGAATGGAAAACGCTGTCAGGATTTCGCCAGTGTGCCGATTGCCTCAATCGTTTGGAAAACGCTAAACTTTTAGAAGAAGTTGTCGATACACTGAGAGAAGCGGTTTCTCACCGCCAGTATTGTGGAAACTTCATACACGAACGCTATCAAGGAGCAAAGGCCTCGCTTCTGCTTACTCGGATACCAGTGTCCGGATAGTCAAGAAGTGCCAAATGTGGGTGAACATGTCAGGGTGCTCTTGCTTGTTGATGAAAGCGGAATACTCCGTATACGCGTTGATCCTAAAATCCGACGGAAAGTACCCAAGACGGACTGGCCGCGAGTGCACGAACTCCTCAGGGACTTCGCAACTCGAGCAAAGATGGATCCAGCCGCACTTTTCACACAACTCTCCTCCCTCAACTGGGGACCTCTTGTGACGGTTTCTGTCGGAGTCGAGATTTATAGCGACCTGCTCCTTGCCTCTCAGATCCAGAACTTTGTGCCTCTTGACCGCTATCTAAAGCCCTGGCATACATTCGCTTCCCGAGCCGAAATCTAACCTCTTCAATTGACGCCGAAACTGCCGCCGAAGGCGCGCGGGCGGCATGGAGATGGAAGGGCGAGCTAGCACTTTAATCCCTGGAAGATCCACCATCCCCTCTTCCGTGACCCCGGCAGCAGTTTTCTGTGAGCCATACCTTGGAGCCGGTCGTATTTGCTGTCAGCAAAGTCTCCACCCGGGTCTGAGGATGCTCCCGGAGGGCCTCTGTCCGGCGCAGTGGCGCATTTGGGGGGGCTAAAGAGGGGGTTCGGGAAGGGGGCGTGACAGGGTCGGTCCGGCTGCCGGGGAAGCCTGACTCCAGCTGCTTGTAACGAGATGCGTTAGGGAATTCAGGCGGGCCGTGTGCGGGAGTGGATTCCGATCATGGCACACCGGGCGAAAGGCGGGAGGGACGTAGTCTTTTCATCTCGATCGCCCGGGCGACGAAGTGAGCCTGCGTCTCAGTGACCGTGTCATCGATGGACACGCCGGTCCCCTCGGTCAGGATCTCCACGCCGAGGATCTTGGCGCCGGCCATGGCGCCGTACTCGTTGGAGGCGGCGAGGGTGATGTCGAAGGGCAGGATCTGGTCCGAGTACCAGGGCACGGCCAGCTCGGCGAGTTGACCAACCGAGGAGACGCGCTCAAGGTCGTTGGCATCGATGGTGGCGCCGAGTGTGGGACCGACGTCACGGACGATGCCGGCCTGGAAGATGGCCGTGCCGGGGGCGTTGTCCGGGTCGATGTACTGGGGACGGATCTCGTCGGCCTGGGCTACGAACTTGCCGCGGGCCTTTGGCTGGAAGCCATGGTAAGTACATACTCATGTCAGCAGTGATTCCAGGTGGTCTGCTTAACAGGCCGCCGCGTCAGGAGTAGTAAGTATATGAGTAGAAATGGTTGCTCGTCTTCCCTTCGCCGCCAGGTGTGGGGCCGGATGTTCGGGAAGTTTATCCGCAGCGCCCGGGAGAAGAGAGGCCGTTCGGTCGAAGAGGCCGCCCGGCTGGCCGGGATGACCGCGGCGGAGTGGGAGGCGGTCGAAGCCGGTGAGGTCCCGGAGGGATGGGCCCGGCTGGGACCGATGGCCGAGGCCCTGGGGATGAGCCGCGGCGAGATGGGATCGCTGGTCCTGTTCTGCCAGGAGGCGTGGGACAAATAGAAACAGTCACTGGCGCGCCATACTCATAACCGGATAAGCTCACCTTCTGGAAGAGAGGAGGTGAGCCCAATCCGAAGATCCATCGCAGACATACCGGTGAAACGCATGAATCTGAACGAACCCGTTGAGTTGCACAACGGCTTCAAGGCAGTGACGGCGGCACAGGGCAAGAACATGACCGACGTACTGATGGAGTTCATCGAGAACTACGTCAACAAGTACACACCCAAACCGACAAGGCGGCGCAAATGACACGCGCCGTCCTTTATATGAGGGTGAGTTCGGTCGATCAGCATCCGGAATTGCAGCTGCATGATCTGCGTCAGATGGCCGCCCAGCGCGGCTACCAGATCGTGCATGAATACACGGACCGGATCAGTGGCGTGAAGGCCCGCCGGCCGGCGCTGGACGAGATGATGCACGAGGCCCGCAGGGGCCGCTTCGACGCCGTGCTGGTCTGGTCATCGGACCGGCTGGCCCGCTCGGTGAAACACTTCCTCGAAGTGCTCGATGAGCTGAACCGGTTGAACGTCGAGTTCGTTTCGTTCCGCGAGCAGTTGGACACGGCCGGGCCGCTGGGCCGCGCCGTGGTGACCATCATCGGTGTGGTGGCGGAGCTGGAGTGCAACCTGATCATCGAGCGGGTGAAATCCGGCATGCGCAGGGCTCGTCTCGAAGGCCGGCAGATCGGACGCAAGCCCATCGAACTGAATCGCGAAGCCATCCTGCGTGATCGCCGGCGGGGCATGAGCCTGGCTCAGATCGCCCAGGCACATGGCATCTCCCGCGCCACCGCGCACCGCATCATCCATGCCTAGGACACCCCCAAAGACCCCGTTTCACAAGGGTGTCAAAAACCCGCCGCCTAACTCATCCAAAATCAACAGCCGGATCCACATGATCCGGCTGTTTCACAACGAATACCTTCCAGAACAATGCTCCCACTAAACAGACACATCTAGTCAGGGACGCGATTCTTAGGACTTCCTAATTGGACTGACTCATTTTATGGCACTTCGCTTGCGAATACGTGGGAGCGGCGGCGCGTACGTGTCCACGGTGCCATCAGCGAAGACATGAAAGCCGCAAGCAGTCATTGCGACAGTCGATGAGGAGCTGCCCGAACCGTGCCTTCGACCAACGAAGACGTCGCGACGGGCAAAGGGAACCGAAGTGCTCCGTCCGTGCGGATTCTTACGAGCGGACGGGTTCCACGAAAGGATGAAAGGGATGCAGAGGGCTCGAATCACAATGGATGCTTCAGGTGAGGGTGCTCGCGGAGCTGTCCGAGCTTGTCGATCAGCGTCAAGACGAAGTCAGCGGCTTAGCGACGAGCCGGAGAACGTATTACTGGAGTACTTGCCGCTTGTGCGGTCTGTCGCTCGGCGCATTCATGCGCGGTTGCCGAAGCATGTAGAGATCGAGGACCTCATCTCCGCTGGTATGGTCGGATTGCTGGATGCTCTGACGAGGTTTGACTTATCGAAGAGAGTTCGGTTTGAGAGCTATGCACAGTTCCGCATCCGCGGTGCGATCCTCGATAGCCTGCGCACGCTCGACTGGGGTTCCCGCGGCTTGCGTCGAAGCGGACGCGCTGTCGAGGAAACGATTTGTCTTCTGACGGCACAGCTAGGCCGTACGCCGAATGATGAAGAAGTATCAGAAGAAATGGGGCTAGATCTCAGCAAGTACCAACAGCTGCTCGGCGATCTGAAGGGACTGGCGGTTGGGTCCCCCAACTTCGCATGCGACGAGGATTCGGAAGGAGATGCATTGGCCCATGTCCCTGGCAAACTCGAAGACGATCCTCATGTTCGGTATTTGCGCAAGGAAGTCGCAGATCGCATGGCCAGTGCAATCGCGCGCCTGCCTGAAACAGAGCGAATCGTCATGATGCTTTACTACTATGAGGATATAAAGATGCGTGAGATTGCATTCTCGATGGGGGTCTGCGAATCGCGCGTTTCCCAAATTCACGCTTCAGCAGTGATGCACCTGCGGGCACAGCTGAGTGGATTCGCGTCAGCGCAACAGATGGCATCGCGCCGCCAGCGTATCTTGCGCGGGTGAGTGATTTGGATTTGAATACCAACCGATTGAACCAACACAAATCGGAGTGCGAGCGCAACTTCGCCCCATAAAATGACGTCAATCTGACCTTCCGAGCCGCGAACACAAAGTTGACCGACCGCGCATCCTCCACGGTGTGCAATAACGAAGCGTGGAGGATGCGGGTGCGGCACAGAGGCATCAGTGCTCACTAATCGATCTTCGCATCTACAACAGGCCTCGGCGCGGTCCACGGATTCGCAGCCTCATGAAATCTCGTCTTGTGTGATGGATCTGGCAGTCCTCGAGTTCAAGGTTGCGACATTGCGTTGGCTGAGCTTCGAGCCTGTTCTGATTCGATACTTTCAGCCTTATTGCAGGCGGGGCAAGGGAGGCTCCACCTACTGCCTTCAGATCCTTGGGATCAACGAAACAGAATTCCATGACTATTGAGCTGTCAGGTCTTCTCCTCGCATTTCACGCAGGCACCGGAAGATCCTCTCACCGTCCGAATTGTGCATTGGCAACAGGTTGCATACAGCACAACACAAGTTTGCCAAACTGAAGGTAGGCGAATGATGCCACAAGAAAAAGAGCAGAAGATTGATCAACGGACCTGCAAAAGAGATCAGAATATTCTTCACCCGCGGCCCGGCTTCGCGTACCGTGTAGAGTCCCTTCCAACAAAGACCCACTCCCCTCACCCTTATCCCTAGGGGCCATCGCTGCCACAAGATGACCGACCTCATGCAGCACCATCGCCAAGAGGCCTAGAAGGGCGCCCTGGAAGCAGGGAAAGAGCCACTGCAGATTGAGGCCTGACATGGATTACCTCACTTCTTGCTTCGAAAAGTACGTTGCTGTTTGATAAGCGATGCTCCTGCTCGGATCGGGATGCTAGTTCCCTATGCAGGAATCACGCGGGACATCGGGCAAGATGGCCTTTTGAGACGCCCTGATTCGCAGAAAGATAGGAGGGCTGTAGTCGATGTTCGATTTCATGCGGGACCAATTTGAACGTCGCAGTGGCGAATGCGTCTTGGTGAACACACAGTGTCGCGCCTTTAGACTCGGCGAACTCTGTGTACTCCGGCCCAGAACAGAGAGCCCAGTCCCGCAAACAGTGCGGCGGGCCCTACTCCACCAATGGGCGATAGAGTCAGCCACATGATCACGAACACAACTAATGCCCAGCCAAAGGTGTGCTCTCGGTTCGCATAGCTCTCTCTGAGTAGATTGCGGAGTGCCCGTCTCCGGGCCTCTCGAACCTCGAAAACTCTGGGGTCGACATGCTGCAAATTGGCCATTCCCCCAATGGTCCTCCAACTGTTCTGTGCTCATTGCTTCAGAACGGGATCAACTGACTATTACCTTCGACGAAACCTTGGTCCAGCTGCAATCCACCACTCAGGTGACGGACGTGGCGAGAATGTAATTAAGAGAACTTAAGCGAAGTGTCCAATTACGAGACGCCTCCGGCAAGGCGCGATCCAGCGCTCAGTACTAAGGGATGAGGCCAGTCGCTGTGCGTACGGCATGGAGCGCCATCTGTGGGATTCGCACATGCCACGCTCTGCGTGTGGAGACACACCGTCCTAAAATGCTCCGAGCCCAGCAGGGACAAAGAACCGTCCTCAGCTTCCAGGCAGTTTTCGTACGCGCACCGAGGCTGGAATCGCTCTGATCGCTTGAGTCTTTCGTGCTGGGCAACTCCCGGAATGATCAGTGTCTCGACAGCACGGCAGTGCGTCGCCCGGACAACAGGAACAAGGGCGGTCAGCCAATCAATGTGAATTGCGAAGAAGGAGAGTTGGTCTGTGCACACCTTGGACTGAGAAGCACGCTGGGAGTACAACCCTGCGCACTAGGCCCATTCTCGAAAGGAGTGGGTTCCAAATTGGGACTGACGCCTGATTTGCTCTGAAATGGGAATCATGCGTTAAATCATTGAAATAGAGAAAGATGCATGCGATCTCTCTCAATTTAATTCCCGCTTTGGAACGTGAGGCGGATCGGAGTGCCACCATCACTGGACTGGTCTATATATCTAACTGCTTGATTACATTTGGTTTATTATCGCGCTTCCACTTTGGCACTCGGCGTGTATTAAGACAGGACAATTCCCAGTTGGGAAATGAGAACGTGGTCCCAGAAACAGGGGTATCGCGGAGCGGAGGAGACCGGCATGCAGCCGAGATGGAAGGCCTCATTGCATCACGACAGCCACGCGTTCCTGGAAACAGGCGCGGACGGGCTGTCGACGAGAGGTGCAAAAAGGGAGAGTCTGGCGACGATCATGCACGACGCGCGCAACATGGTAACGGCGCTGGAATTCTATTGTGAGATGTTGGCTGCCCCCGACGTGCTTGGACCTGCCCATCGTCATTACAGAGACCAGTTGCAGCTCTTGGCGTCCATGGGCCGTCGCTTGGTTGGACGACTCGCGGCTCTCGAGAACAACAATCGGATACCGACCTCTGCACCGCAGGCTGCCCTTGGGTCCGTCCGGAGCCCGATCCTGTCGGCCGGATCGCCTCGACCGCAGCATCCGGTGCCCAGATGCCAGGACATGCTTCCAGACCATGGGATCGGAAACTTGGCGGCCCAGCTTCTCGCCAACCGGGATCTTCTTGCCACGCTGGCAGGACCGGCCATCCGGCTCACCATGGACGTGCAGGACGCCGAATTGCCCGTGCGCATGACCGGCGAGGACTTGACGCGCGTACTCATCAACCTGGTGAAGAATTCCATTGAGGCCATGCCCCAGGGCGGTCACATCCACCTGGCACTGCGCGAGAATCGCAATCGCCTCAGCGCCTGCCGCTGGCTCATGCTCACCGTGGAAGACAATGGCACGGGGATTCCACTCGTTGCGTTAGGAAAGATCTTTAACCCCGGCTACACCACCCGCTCGCCGCAACCCTCAACACCGGATTCGCTGGCTGGGGAGCGCGGTTGGGGTCTCTCGATCACTCGCTCCATCGTCAAGGCCGCCGGTGGGCGCATCCACGCCGCCAACCGCGAACCGTCCGGTGCCTGCTTCGAGATCGAGCTGCCAGTGGGGAATAGATGAGATGAAGGCGACACGCCAGACCTCTCCTGATCAGTTCATCGGAAACGAGGCAGGTACAATGTTCGAAACTCTTGTTTCACCCCGGAAGATGGCATTCACCCCCCGAGTCGAAAGCGATGGAGCGAGTCTGTACCTGCTGGTGGTGGATAAGGACCCGGCAGCGCGCTCTGCCTGCTCGGAGATTGCCACGAGCCTCGGCTACGTGGTGGAGAGCACCGGAGACATGGACCAGGCGCGCAGCCTGTTGCATGGCCATGCCGCCGACGTGCTGTTGGCCCACATGCCCTACGGCAGCAACCGCGGCCCGGAGTTCGTCTCCGAGGTCAAAATTCTCTACCCGCAGATGTCGGTCATCGTCATGACCGCTTCAGGCACCGTGAATGCCGCCGTCGAGGCCATGCGCTGCGGCGCCTCCGACTATCTCGCCAAACCCTTCACCATTGATGAGCTCTCCACCGTGCTGGAGCGAGCCGCCGCCAGCCAGACCACGGACACCGCGACGCGGCAGTTGCGCGAGCGCCTGCGCATGGCACAGGGCCTCGGCGCGATGATCGGCCGCTCCGCCGAGATGGAGAAGGTCTACCGTATCCTCTCCAAGGTGGCGCAAAGCACGCATCCGGTGCTCATCCTCGGCGAAAGCGGCACAGGCAAAGAGCTTGTGGCGCGTACCATCCACGCCTACGGGCCCAACGCGCAAAAGCCCTTTCTGCCTGTCGATTGCGGCTCGCTGGTCCCTACGCTCATTGAGAGTGAACTCTTCGGCTATGTAAAGGGGGCCTTCACCGGGGCCAACCGCTCCAAGGAGGGCCTGCTCGTCTCTGCCGAGGGCGGCACCGTCTTTCTCGACGAGGTCGGCGAACTCTCGCTCGATCTGCAGGCGAAGCTGCTGCGTGCCTTGCAGGAGCGGGAGGTACGCCCCGTCGGCGCCACGCATCGCGTGCCCATCCGCGCGCGTATTGTGGCCGCCACCAATCGCGACCTGGCCGCAATGGTGGAGAAGGGCTCCTTCCGCAAGGATCTCTTCTATCGACTCAATGTCGTCAACCTTCGGCTGCCCGCTCTGCGCGACCGCCGGGACGATATTCCGCCGCTGGCCGCACACGTTCTGGACCGCATCAGCCGCGAGCGCGGCACCAAGTTCACGCTGAGTAACGACGTACTGCGCGCCATGCTGGCCTATGACTGGCCGGGCAATGTGCGCGAGCTGGAGAATGCCATCGAGCGCGCCTGCGCTCTCTCCGCCGGGCCGGTCATCCATCTCGGCGACCTGCCCACACAGCTCCAGCACTGCGGTCTGGCGGAACGTCGTGCTGTTGTCAATGACCCAGATAAAAGACAAGGGGCTGAACAGATCATCAAGCCCTTGGCGGATTTGGAGCGCGAAGCCATCCTGCACGCCATCCGCACGCTCAACGGCGACAAGCTGCAGGCTGCGCGCCTCCTTGGCATCGGCAAAACGACGCTCTACCGCAAGCTCAAAGAGTACGGCATCGACGACCCGATGCAGAGTGAGTAGACCGCGCCGCGCACGAAGCGCTTTTCCACCGCATCTCAGGCACGCCGGCACCCGCAGCACACAGGCAGGACCCGGCACTCGCAGACACTGTAGAAATTCAAGGAGAAGACGATGAGCATTCTGATGGTCACAGGCATTGATGGCGCCCGCCAATGCGCCGCGGCAATCAGCGCGCAGCTGGGCATGGAGGTGGAAATGGCCGAGGGGTGCAAGCCGGCGCTGGCCGCGCTGCGCAAGCGCGAGTTCACCGCCGTTGTGGTGGACGAAACGCTGGTCGAGTGTGAACCTGCGGCAGCAGAGGCCATCTGGGAGCGAGCTGGGCTGGCTATTCCCGTCCAGGTGAACTTCGCGCTGTCGGGGTCTGCGCGCATTGTCCGCGAACTCCGCTCTGCGCTGCATCGGCGCGAGCGCGAACAGTTGCTGGCCCGCAAGGCTGCGGATGCCGCGATGGAGACCGAGCTGAAGACCACCGTCGCGGGCTTGCTGCTGCATTCACAGTTGGCGCTTGCCGGCGACGAAATCCCCGCTCCGCTGGCCGAGCGCCTGCGCGTGGTCGCCGACTTGGCCGGCACTCTGAGCCAGCAGTTGAGCACACCGCTGCACGCTTAATGCACATCCGGGTTTGCAACACAGCACGCAGACGTTTTTGCGTTGAACGCGCACGCCGGGGCCGCATACGCTCCGGCGGCTTTCTTGCCTGCGCTGTTCCGATGGCCATCAAAGAGGCAGTCCCCAACAATCCAGATTGATATCTATACCAGCACAGCCTCAAAGAGCACTCGAGGCGGGTGATCCATCGCCCCCTGGCCCCGAAGATCGCGAACCATGTGATGGAGAGGACACATACGAAAAGCTCAACCATCGACATGTGCCCTCTATCATCGAAGACCACTCAAGAGCGCTTTCTCGTATGATCGAGGGCGTGCTCCGTCTCCAAAC
>JAKAFB010000073.1 GCA_021818105.1 Acidobacteriota bacterium | reverse complement strand
ACAGAGAAGTCATCCTCCGGATCTGTAGGTTTCACGCAGTCTCCGTCCGAGGAAGTAACCCGCCCATCATCAAGTACGCTAAGGACCGCACACCTATGGCAAAACGTCGTGGAAATCCAAACTGGGGCAAGCCGGAGCCCATCGGCCCCGTCGTGCCTACCGTGACCTCCTTCGAGCATGTTGTCAAGGAGTTCAAGCTCAGCCCGGATCAATACATCCGCTCTACACGCCTCAGGGAGTGGGCACGCCGTAACAAGAATTCCAAGTACATTCCTGAGGCTCTTCTCGAGGCCTGGGGCTTTGAAATCGAGTCGACATTGTAACGCTGATCTTTCGCACTTTTTTGAAAAGCGCCGCCAATGTGCGGCGCTTTTGCTGTTTAGGACTTGCATCGGCGAGAATAGAAGCGTCACATGCCCGAAACACAGCGCACATTCGAGCCTCCCTTCATTGATGTTCCAGGAGCACTGGAAGAAATCCGCGCCGGTCGCATGGTTGTCGTTGTTGATGACGAAGACCGTGAGAATGAAGGTGATTTGACCCTTGCCGCGGAACATGTAACTCCTGAGGCGATTAACTTTATGGCTCGCTATGGGCGCGGGCTCATCTGCCTTACGCTCACAGAGGAGCGCGCCGACTACCTGCGTCTTTTTCCGATGACGCAGCTGAATTCCTCGCGTTTTGGAACAGCGTTCACAGAGACCATCGAGGCTCGCGAAGGTGTGACTACGGGCATCTCTGCCGCGGATCGTGCGCACACCATCCGCACGGCCATTTCGCCCAAATCAACCTACGCTGACCTTGCCCGCCCCGGACATATTTTCCCTCTGCGGGCGCGTAAGGGAGGCGTTTTGGTTCGCGCTGGACAAACCGAGGCTTCGGTTGACCTTGCTCGCATGGCAGGTCTCAATCCCTCTGGTGTTATCTGCGAGATTATGCGCGATGATGGGGAGATGGCGCGTATTCCTGACCTGATACCGTTCTGTCGTGAGCATGGCCTCCGCATCCTCACAGTAGCGGAACTCATCCGCTACCGGCTACGTCATGAGCGCTACATTGTCCGCGCCGGTGAAGCGCGCATCCAGACCCGCTATGGCGAGTTCCGCATGATTGCGTACGAGAGTGAGGTGAACGGAGGGGAAAGCCACATCGCTCTCGTGCGCGGAGACCTTTGCCCTAGCTGCCCTGCCTTCCATGATGGGCCTTCCGGTATCCCTGGCGATCCATCAGCGCGGCCGCCGTGTGCGCATCCCGTCCTGGTGCGCGTTCACACCCGCTGTACCGCTGGCGACCTCTTTGCCGCCGATTGCAATTGCCGCCAGATTCTTGACCAGTCCATGCGCATGATTGCAGAGGAGGGCTGCGGTGCCATCATCTACCTGCACAACACCTCGCGCGGATTCGACATCGATCACGCACCGGATCAGGCATCTCCCTTTGAGCCGGGCGGAGCCGCCGTTGCGCGGAACACGGCAGGTGGCAGCTCATCCCGAATTATCCTTCATCAGGAGCTGCGCGCCCGCGAGGGGGCACAGGCCCGCACCGGGCGTATCTTGCGGGCCATCGGTCTAGGAGGCCAGATCCTCTCAGACCTTGGCATTCACAGCATTCGTCTGCTGTCGAATACGCCCATGCACATTCCCGCGCTCGAAGGTTTTGGCCTAGAGATAGTCGAACAGGTACCCATCCCCGTCGATGAGTGCACACGTGCTCTGTAGCTAGATGTCTCCGGTGGTTCTGCAATGTGCTGTAGGTGCAGTCGAATGCTACACCGGTGAAAAAGGGAAGTAAGCGAATCAAGAGAAAGAGGGCAGGCGCCCGCCTGCCCTCTTTCGTGGTCTATTGAAAGGTTACCAGCCCAGAACGTAGGCAAAGAGCAAAGGAGCCACAATCGAGGCATCGCTCTCTATGATGAACTTCGGCGTTGTCTCGCCGAGCTTGCCCCATGTGATCTTTTCGTTCGGCACTGCGCCCGAGTAGGAGCCGTAGCTTGTCGTCGAGTCGCTGATCTGGCAGAAATAAGCCCAAAGCGGCACATGTTCCCGCTGGAGATCCTGGTGCAACATCGGTACGACGCAAATTGGGAAGTCACCTGCAATGCCACCCGCAATCTGGAAAAAGCCCAGCGGTGTCTTGGCGGTCGTCTCTGTGTACCAGTCAGCCAGTTTCATCATGTACTCGATGCCTGTGCGCACAGTGTGGACATTCTTCACATCGCCGGAGATACAGTGCCCTGCATACATATTGCCGAGGGTTGAGTCCTCCCAACCCGGGACGAAGATGGGTAGATTCTTCTGCGCAGCGGCCAGCAGCCAGCTGTCTTTCGGGTCAATCTGGTAGCTCTTTTCCAGATCGCCCGACAGAAGAATTTTGTACATGAACTCGTGCGGGAAAAAGCGTTCGCCAGCTTTGTCGGCGCGGATCCACTCCTTCAATACTTCGTTCTCAATGCGGCGCATTGCTTCCATTTCAGGTATGCACGTATCCGTGACTCGATTCATGTGCCGGCCGAGCAGTGCAGACTCATCTGCGGGCGTCAGGTCGCGGTAGTGCGGCACACGTTCGTAAAAGTCGTGCGCAACCAGATTGAAGACATCTTCCTCAAGGTTTGCACCGGTGCAGCTGATGCCGTGAATCTTGTCCTGGCGAATCATTTCCGCCAGAGACAGTCCCAGTTCGGCTGTGCTCATGGCCCCGCCGATGGTGACAAACATTTTGCCACCTGAGGCCAGCAACCCATTGTAAGCATTAGCCGCATCCACAAGGGCCGCGGCATTGAAGTGACGATAGTGATGCTTGATAAATGACGTAATGGTCGACATAGCGGTTGTGCTTGACTCCAGTACCTAAACTACCACATTAAACCCGCGGAAAAATGATGCCTCAAGCCGGTTATCGGCGTTTAACTGCAGCACATTTTCTTCTCAAATGCAGCGCCTCCCAGGCCGGGATTGGTCCGCTCTGTGTGTCCCAACCCACATCTTGCTGAACAGGTGAAGCACCCTCCTGATGGCTGCAGTGTGATCCTGGGTCGTCATGGCAAGTAGAAGCTGCGTGTGCTTTTGACCACGCTTGTGACACGAGTCACTGAGAAATTTCTGCCAAAGCGCTTTCTTGTTAGTGCAACTTTTGTGGGGACAACTCTGAACGCGAAACATCGCAGTCAACCGTAGTGGAACCGTGAGGGCGAGGAGCAATCTCATCCTTGCTCACGGAGAAAGAAGACGGCAGGATGGTTGAAGCCGCAACAGAGTCTGTGCATTGGACAACTGGGCCAGTAAGACAAAATCCATATTCTGGCCATGCAAACTCACCCTTGCAATCAGCCCCGGCACTGTATCTAATCAATGACCGTCGCAACAAGGTGTCTCTCTGCTATTCAGGGTTACGATCGCTTCTGCCTGCTTTTCTCGTGTGTCTCCTCGTTTGTTCTGTGCCTGCCCATTTGCACGGGCAGACAGACTGTCTAGCCTGCCATGCCGACAAGAGCATGCAGAATGAGGCCGGACACAGTATCGCAGTGGATGGGCAAGCGTTCGAGGCCAGCATACACGGTAGTTTAAAGTGCAGCGACTGTCACGCGGATGTCAAAGACTATCCGCATCCCGAACACATTGCGCCGGTCCAGTGCAAGGCCTGCCATGCCGATCTTGAATCGGAGATCGTAGGCAGCGTTCACGCACACGCATCGCCGCAGCCGTGCACCAGTTGTCATGGCGACGCTCATGCCATTTTTCCAAAGGCAGATTCCCGGTCAGCCGTCTATCCGCTCAACATTGCGCGTACATGCGGCAACTGCCATGGCAACGATGGGATCGCAAAGAAGCACGGACTACAGAATGTGTCTCGGAGCTACGTCGATTCCATTCACGGTATGGCACTTGTTCAAGATGGCTTGCTTGTGGCCGCCAACTGCACCAGTTGCCATGGCTCTCATCACATCCTCAGCCATAAGGACCCGCAAAGCGCCACATTCAGGACAAATGTTCCTGCCACCTGTGGCAGTTGTCATGCGGGCATAGCAGAGAAGTATGCGGCAGGCGTGCACGGGAAAGCACTTGTTCACGGGCAAGCCAGCGCACCCGTCTGCACGGATTGTCACACGACGCACTCCATCCGCAAGCCAAACGATGCTGAGTTTCAGATGCACACCGCTCCATTCTGCGGCTCCTGTCACAAGGCTCAGTTCAGTACCTATCACGACACGTTTCACTCACAGTTGAGTTCCCTCGGCGGCTACGTTGAGACGGCGCGCTGCTGGGATTGCCATGGCGCGCATGATGTGATGCCGGCATCCGACCCGAAATCGCCAATTGCCCCCGCAAACCTGGTTACCACCTGCAGCAAGTGTCACGCCGCTGCTAACCCACAATTCGTGAAGTATCAGCCGCACGCCAATGCGCATGATTTCAAGCGCAGTCCGGCGCTTTTCCTGGTCCGTCTCTTCATGAATCTCCTGCTGATCAGCGTCCTCACATTTTTCGCCATTCATACCCTCTTATGGGTGATTCGCTCGCGCTATGAACAAATCAAACGGCGTTCAGCAAAAGGAGGAGAGGATGCCTGAATTGGAACAAGCCGCAGGCACGAGCAGAGTGCAAAGCGCAGCGCAGGGTGAACGTTATTTCCAGCGCTTCACACGCCCGCAGCGGGTTCTCCACGCTGTTCTATTCACCACATTTCTGGGGCTGGCTGCAACAGGACTTCCATTGCGCTTCAGCAGCACCCCCTGGGCCATTCATTTTGCACAGCAGGTCGGCGGCTTCGGCGCCATTCTGTTCTTTCACAAGCTCAACGCTGTGGTTCTTACCCTCGCATTTCTGGTTCACGTCAAGGAAGTCATAAAGCGCGGGCTTATTCATCGCGAGAAGGGCATCTTTTGGGGCCCTACATCGATGGTTGCCAACTGGAAGGACGTGAAAGATCTCTTCGGCCACTTTCGCTGGTTTCTCGGGCTTGGTCCACGCCCTCAGTTTGAGCGCTACGCCTATTGGGAGAAATTCGACTACTGGGCGGTCTTCTGGGGCATGGTGGTCATTGGCTTCTCAGGCTACGCCATGTGGTTTGCACCATTCTTCGCGCGCTTTCTGCCAGGATGGGCACTGAACGCCGCTCTCGTGGTACATGGCGAAGAAGGCCTTTTGGCCATCCTGTTTATCTTCTCCATCCACTTCGTGAATACACACCTGCGCCCTGAGAGCTTTCCCATGGACATGGTGATCTTTACAGGCATTGAGAGTGAGGAAGAGTTCAAGATCAAGCGCGCGCACGAATACGATCGCCTGGTTGCTGAAGGCAAGCTTCAAACAAGAGTGGGTGTTGCGCCCGAGCCTTGGCTCATCAAGTTTTCTCGCACTGTGGGCTTTACAGCCATCGCGATTGGCCTTGTTCTGCTGGTTCTTACGCTCAGCGCAATGTTTCTTTAGGCCACGCTAAGTCAGATGCGCCAGTGGTCCGCTCGCCAGTTCTTGATGCGTTCCTTGATTTGCTTACGGTTCAGGTTGTGCTCCAGAGCTTGCTTAGCCAGTGCCACCACCTCGTCGTCGCCGGAAAAGCGCAGGCCGATTAGCTGATCCTCGGACAGCCGGTAGATCTGTGCATGCCACTCCGCCGGAGCCAGTGCCTGGAGCCGCAGGCGCTCCTCCAGGCGAATGACTCGATCCTGCACTTTCAGTGGATACAAGCGCATTTTGAACAGCGCCACAAACGCCGCTGCGGACATCACGACAACCCAAGCCGTCATCAGTCCAGGCCTGCGAACCAGCGCCGCAATGGCAATCGCCATGTTCACGAGAAGAATAAGAAACAGGAAATAGTGGTAGGCAGGGTCAGTCTTGGCGTGGTTCTTGAGGCTTTGTGGTGATTCACTCATGTTCGTTCGTTTCGTCCTTCTCTTTCAGTGTGCCGGGTTCGTCCCGAGTCCTGGCCATCTCAGCATGCCTGGCTTGTTCCGCCGACTCCATATCGGGACTCGTGGCATTTTGTGCGGTTGAAACGCCAGCGGTCAGCGGGGTTAGATTTTCTGGCCCAAGCACTTGCAGGTTTTTCGGAATCAGATGATACCGGCCGCGCACCAGGTAGTCGACAAGGAGCCCTCCGGCTAGGTAGGGATTTGCCGCCACCAGCGGAATCGCATAGCCCGTAGTCACCAGTGACTCCGTAATGCTCTTGTTGGAGCGACTCATGCGACGATAGCCGGGTACCTGCGGAATTTCAAGGACCGTTAATTGTGCCTCTGGGTGCTTGCGTGCGTATCGGACCAGTTTATAGGTGATCTGTTTGGGTGTTGTCATGCCTGCATCAGGGAACGCGCTCCTCTTGAATGTGCCCGGGAAGTAGTAATTCAGGGTTTCACGCACGAAGTCTGAGCAGTTGTTGAAGAGCAATTGAAAGTGCGAAGTATTGGTGCCGTGGTTGAGCGCTGCAATCATGGCGTCATCCTGCGCCTCTGTGGTTTCAAAGCGATAAGCGTAGATCCGTCGCTCATATGCCACTCCAATCAACTCGGTCCATCCGCCGTGCAGGAAATTGCCCCGTGGGACATCCTTGCCCAGGAGCATCAGATGTGTTTCATGGTAAAGATCACGCAGCCGATTCACCGTTTCGCGATCCACGTGGCCGGGTACGCTCGATGGATCTTCTGTCGCATATAAGTACGGGGACAGTGGAATTGCAACCCAGTCGTATCCGCCAAGACCTTGGTAGCGCGATACCACCGCCCCCAGTTCGCCCGGATGGCACCTGCGGAGTTGGATAGGAGTTTCAGCGCAGATGTGTGCAAAATAGATAGCGGTGTGACCCGTTGGGTTAACAGTGCCGAAGAATCCATAAGGCTGCTCCATTAGGAGCGCAGCCTGTCCCCAGCAAAGTTGGCTGGCCCTTAAGAGGAAGAAGGCGAATAGGAGAGCGAATGCGAATGTGCGATTTTCGCGCAATGAGAGCATTGTTCCCTTTGGTGGCAATGAAGTGGTCTTTCGCCTGACTCAGTGTGCAGCAAGACTAATGGAATCACTTGAATACATTCCGGATTCTGATGCCCTCCTATGCTCTTTCTCAACAGGCGAGAAGAAAAAAGGCCAGCGTGCTGAATCCTATTAGCCCAAATTATCTGTAACACACAATTTAGACACAAAAATACGCAAGAATGTTGTGTGAATTTCTTGGGCTGTTTCAGTTCAGTAACCGGCTGGGAGGATGTGGGCATTACTGGCGAGTGGGAAAGATCTGCATAACGTCAATGCGGAGAAAGGTTTCCGGCAAGACGTGCCGCTCAGGGATCTTTCATACTGCTGGCGAACGGGAAGTAATGAAAATTGCGCTTTCGCTGCCTGCTCCAACACGTGCACGTGCGCGGTAGGCGCCTGACATCGGATTCTATCCTGATAAGGATAATATAATCAATTAGTTATATAGATTCAATAGCTTTTCCCTGACTTTCCGGCTGCCCGTGTACAACTATCTGCGGTGCATTCTATCTGGAGGAACGAGTGCGCCAGTAGCGCCGATTTTTCCACTGTATTGTTATGAGGGTGAACTGCAAGGGGGGAGGGGTGGGGGTAGCGCTAGCGGATGCGCTCAAAACGGTCCGCAGGATAGTAGCAGGTTGGGCAATTCTCTCCGGGCTGCGTCTTTGCGGTATGCCCGCATACTGCACACACGTGAAATTCCTGCTCGGCTCCAATCCATGAATAGCGGTCCTCTGCCTCCAGCAACGCGATGGCCTCGTTGTATAGGCCCAAGAGGGTTCTTTCCGCTTCCATCGAAAACAAGAAAGACCTGGCAGCGGTAGCATTGATGTGCGCTGAGGCCTCCCCCCAGAAATTGGGATACATGGACTGAACCTCATAACTCTCTTCCGCCAGGGCGAGTTTGAGATTCTCAAGTGTGTTCTTCACCAGCGGTGGATCAAGCTTAATGGTTGCATCGCCACCCAGTTGGCGAATGACACGCGCCTGCATGTTGGCGTGGATCTGCTCGGTGCGGGCGGCAGCACGAAACAAACTGGCCACACCAGCCAGCCCATCGGCATCGGCGCGCTCTGCAAAGGCCTTGTAGCGAACGCAGGCGTTTGACTCGCCTGCATAGGCGGTCAGCAGATTCTTGAAAGTGATTTCGCTCCCAGCAGCTACCGCCATAGTTGCCATAGATGGTACTCCTTTCCTGCAACTTAAGTGTAAGACGAAAGACAGAGAATTCTGTGATCTGCCTCACATGTATCGATCTGGACAACGGGCGAGCATGAGCGGCCGGCGTCGGGTGCTCATGACTTGGTTGGATGTTCGTTTGGGCGGTAAAGGATTCCTTCCACGCGAGAAGTTGCGACCAGGCCTTCGTCGACAATGGAGTCGAGGAAGGGAAGAAGGCGTGCAATCTGCTCTTCGCTATCAATGATGCTTACCTGAATCGGTGCGTCTTTGGAGAAGCTCCAGAGGCTCGAGCGACGGATCCTGCTTGCGGAACCGAATCCCTCAATTCCTCGAAATACGATCGCCTCTGCGATGCCGAGTTCCTTGCACTTGGCCACGATGGCTTCATAGAGGGGTATGCCTTGCCAACGGTCCTCTTCGCCAAAATGGACCCGTACCATGCAACCGGAGAATTGTTCCTTCATGGATATCTCACTTTACTCTGCTTTGTCTGACTCCGCTTCGGACTGAATATCCTGCTGAACGTCGGGGGAACGATGGGCGTATTTGATGATGTCCACGTCGGAAAACGTAACGAGGCCCTCCTGAACCATCTGATCCACAATCGGCAAAAAAGCACGCAGCTTCTCGGCTGTATCGACGGTGGAGAGCATTATAGAGCCATGATGGAGAGAAAAGATTGATTCGTCGCCGTGTAATTGGTGGTGGGAACCGTAGCCCAGAAAGCCCTTATACACCGTGACGCCGGCGAGATCGTTGGAGCGCATCGCCTCCACCAATGCCTTGTAGAGAGGTTTGCCATTCCAACGGTCCTCTTCATTCAGGTAAATGCGCATCAACTGTGCATGGCCTTCTATCTTCAGGTGCTCGGGTTGTTCCTTCTCCAAATCCTTAGTGGTTCGTGCAGGCTTGGCGATGTTGGTCTCCTGCATCTCGATCAGCCCGGTTCCGGCCATCGCCTGCAGCTTGTTTAGCAAGGAATCTACCTTTTCGCGCGATTCGATGAATTCAATTTTGACGGGCAGATGGTCCGCCAGGTCGATGAGATTGGCCGAGTGCATGTGGTGATCGGCTCCAAAGCCCGCGATGCCTTTTGTGACTGTGGCTCCGGCTACGCCGCGATAAAAAAGGAAGTCCAGAATACTGGTATAGACGGGAACCCCGTGACGGGTAGACCCCTCGCTCAGGTAGATGGTGACTTTGACGGCTTTGCCGGGACTTAGCATGACAGGCCTCCCTCAAGGCAATTGTGGATTCTAGCGCCATTCAGAATGTGCGTCGAGCAGCGACATCACAGAGCATTCGCAAGGAAAATTCCAAACTTTGTGGCAGATCCCAGGACCAAATATTCAAGGGCGTAACGAAAAAATTGAGCGCATAGGTCCCTGAGCATGGGCTGCATGGCGGCTTTCTATCATGGGATGAAAAAATGCCTCATGCTGCGACGTTGCCCATGGAATGGCGTAACGCCGTGCCGTCTCACGTTTCCTGCGCGTGCCCAAGCTGGTCGAAGAAAAGCAGATCGTGACGGAAGCGCACTGACGAGTCCGCCTAGTTATGCTTTCCCTTCCACTCTGCGTAGGGCCCCTGGAAGTCTTCGATGCCGTTTGGACCAAAGTACCACAGACGCGTGGCTACTTCATCGATGAGGTCGTGGTCATGCGTGACCAGCAGCACCGTACCCTCGTAGCGTTGCAGCGCGATGTTGAGCGCATTGATGGACTCAAGGTCGAGATGGTTTGTCGGTTCGTCAAAGATGAGGATGTTGGGTTTGGTGAGGATGAGCTTGCAAAACACCAACCGTGCCTCTTCTCCGCCCGAGAGAGCCTTGGTGGGTTTGGCACCCTCGTCGCCGGTAAAGAGCATCTGCCCGAGGATGCCGCGAATCTCTTCGACGGTTGCCTTGGGGTCAAAGCGGTGTAGCCACTCGGCCACTGTGAGTCCGTGCTCAATGGTTGTGCCGACATCCTGTGGGAAGTAGCCGACGTGTGCCTCATGGCCCCAAAAGACGGATCCAGAGTCGAGAGTGAAGTTCTTGTCTGCGAGGCCGGGGTAGTTGGAGAGCAGGCTTTTTAGCAGCGTGGTTTTACCTGCGCCATTGCGCCCCATCAAACAGATCTTTTCCCCGCGCAGCACGTTAGCGCTGAACCCATCCAGCACCTTGTGGTCTCCGTACATTTTGGTGAGGTGCTTGAACTCAAGCACATGCTTGCCGCTGGGACGAATTTGGTCAATCTTGATGTAGGGCCGCTGAATATTGGAGCGAGCCAGTTCGTTGGTTTGCAAGCGCTCTACTTCTTTGCGGCGGCTGGTGACCTGACTGGATCGCGTGCCGGCAGCGAAGCGCGAGATGAACTCGTTGAGCTGTGCAATCTTTTTTTCGCGCTGGGCGTTCTCTGCCTCCAGGCGAGAGCGAATTTGGGTCTTGGCCATCACCATGTCGTCATAGCCGCCGCTGTAGACAATGATGGTTTGGTAATCGATGTCAGCGGTGTGCGTGGTGACGCTGTTGAGGAAGTGACGGTCGTGGGAGATGGTGATGAGCGTGCCGTCGTACTTGAGCAGAAAGTCCTGCAGCCAGTGAATGGAATCGAGGTCGAGGTAATTGGTTGGCTCATCGAGCAACAACGCATCCGGCTTGCCGAAGAGGGCCTGCGCGAGCAGCACGCGGACTTTTTGGCCGCCCTGTAGCTCGCTCATCCTGCGCTCGTGCAGGTCCTCGGAGATATCCAGGCCATCGAGCAGCACCGCGGCATCGCTCTCAGCCGAGTAGCCATCCTCATCGCCAATGATGCCTTCCAGTTCACCCAGGCGCATGCCGTCTTCGTCGGTCATCTCCGGCTTCTCATAAATGCGGTCGCGCTCTTCGAGGGCAGCCCACAGCGGTGCGTTGCCCATGATAACCGTGTCAATGACTCGATAATTGTCATAGGCAAACTGGTCCTGGCGGAGCACGCCGATTTTGCGCGGGCGCACAACAGTGCCCTTTTGAGGTTCCATTTCACCGGCAAGAATTTGCATGAAGGTTGTCTTTCCGGCGCCGTTGGGACCGGTTAAGCCATAGCGCCGTCCGGCGACAAAGGTCACGCTCACATCCTCGAAGAGGACCTTTGAGCCGTAGCGCATGCTGACATTGCTGACACTGATCATATTTGGCTGTTTCCTAATGCAGGCCGTAGCGGGGTATCGGCCCCGCCGGGCCGGATGTGTCTGGGTTGGAACCTGGATGCGGACCGGCGCAGGGGCCCGCCCTGAGAAACGTCTACTTTTCTAGTGTCTCATAACTGTGGGAAATTCCATGCAAATGGGGAACCTGCCGAGGAAGAAGGGTTTAGCGCAGAAAAGCCATCACCAGATGGTTGACAACGAATGCTGAGACCCATGCCAGGACGAGCATGTAGGTGAACTGAATGGCTGGCCACTTCCAGCTGTTAGTTTCGCGGCGAACTACGGCCATGGTGGAGGTGCATTGCATGGCGAAGGCGAAGAAGATCATGAGAGCCAGTGCGCCGCCCAAAGTCATGTCATGACGCAGCGCCGCGTGGAGGTTCAGGGTCTGCGTGGCTGGGTCGGCGCCGTAGAGCGTACCCATGGTGCTGACCATGACCTCGCGAGCGAGGACGCTGGAGATGAGGCCAATGCCGACCTTCCAGTCAAAGCCAAGCGGAGCAATGGCGGGCTCGATGAGGTGGCCCATGTGGCCGATCACGCTATCAGCCAGTTGCGGAGCCGTGAAGGAACCGCTGGATGTGGGGACGGGGGGGATATGCGCCAGCACCCAGAGCGCGATGGTGACAGCCAGAATGACAGTGCCCGCCTGACGGAGGAAGACCCTGGCACGATCAACGAGCCGAAGGGCCAGCGAGCGCAGGGTGGGCATGCGGTACTGCGGCAACTCGAGGATGAAGGGCGTTTCACTGGACTTGAGAACAGAGCTCTTGAGCAGCCATGCGGTGGTCATGGCGGCGGCGAAGCCAGCAACGTACAGACCGAGCATGGTGAGCGTCTGGAGGTCCATAAAGCCGTGCAAGTAGGTGCGATGTGGAATGAATGCCGCGATGAGCAGCATGTAAACGGGTAGGCGCGCAGAGCATGTCATAAACGGCGTGACGAGGATGGTAGCGAAGCGGTCACGCTTGTTCTCAATGGTGCGTGTGGCCATGATCGCCGGGACAGCACAAGCATAGGCTGAGAGAAGGGGGATGAAGGCTTTTCCGTTGAGTCCTGTGGTGCGCATGACACGATCGGCAATGAGTGCAGCACGGGCCAGATAGCCGGAGTCCTCGAGGATGCCTATGAAGAGAAAGAGCAGGAGAATCTGCGGCAGAAAGACAAGCACGGATGAGATGCCCTTCCAGGCGCCGTCAATTAATAGCGAACGCAACCAGCCTGCAGGGAGCAGAGGCTGAACCCAGGTTCCCATCTGGGCAAGAATGTCACCGAAACCGTCGGAAAGCGGCTGCCCGATGGAGAAGACCACCTCAAACACGCCCACCACGACCACGAGGAAGAGCAGTGGTCCCCAGATGCGGTGGAGCAGAATGTTGTCGATCTTGCGGCTGGTTTTGGCCGAGAGCGGCGCGCGGTAGCCGGTGCGGCGGCTAACCTGCGCGGCCCACGTATGAGTGCTGGAAGCATTGCCAAGCACGGGCAACGTGAGCGGTTCGGCGACCTTGCGCTGGGTGTGCTGATTCAGGAATAAGGCGATGGCGTCAAGGCCGGTTCCTTGAACGGCACTGATTTGTGCTACGGGCGTACCAAGCTCGCGAGCCAGTCTGAGCGCGTCAATCTGTCCGCCGCGCAATTCCATGAGGTCCGTCATATTGAGCAGGACCAGCGTGGGGATGCCGAGCGCGAGCACTGGAGCAGCGAGCATGAGCTGGCGTGTAAGGTGCTGGGAATCGAGCACCAGCAGCACGGCGTCGGGCTTGGGTGTGCCGGGCATCTTGCCCTGTAGCACGTCAACGGAGACGCGGGCATCCTCTGAAAAGGGCGAAAGCGAGTAGACGCCGGGCAGATCGATGAGCGTGAGGTCGTCGCGGCCCACGCCGGCCATGAGGCCCATGCGCTGTTCGACGGTAACACCGGGATAGTTAGCCACCTTCTGGCGAAGACCAGTCAAGCGATTAAAGAGCGTTGATTTGCCGGAATTAGGTGGGCCGATGAGCGCGATGGTGCGGAGAGAGCCTTCCGGCGGCGGGGCTTTCGGCGGCTCAAAAGCAGTGGTTGTGCAGCAGGTGCTCATGGCGCCACCTCTTCCATCACGGCTGTGGGCTGGCTGGCTGCATCGTGTGCGTCTTTGGCATCAGCACAGCGTACGCGGATGGCCTTGGCTGTTTCCACACGAAGAGCGATCTCCATTCCATCAATGCCATAAACGGTGGGGTCGCCTGCAGGAGCATGGCGCAGTGCAGTCACGAGTGCATCGGGCACAAAGCCCATGTGCATCAGATGGTTCTGCACAGAATCAGGGAGATCAAGGGCAACAACGACCCCTGTCTCACCGATTTTCAGCTCGCTCAGTATGCTCAACCGCCTGACTCCCGCTGACCGTCGAAAGGGCAGCACGCTAAAAATGCGACCAGAATGGTCGGGGTTAAGTATACGACCAATTTGGTCTGAGTAGCAAACATCAACTGATTCAAGCTGCTTTTCCATGCCATGACCTCCTGGGACCGGAGCGGTGGTTGGCATCGTACCCACCGGATCTTCTCCTGACCCTCTGATGGCGACTCATTGCATCCCTTTAGAAGGCCTTCCATGTTGTATCAGGGGCGCGGACGGGAGGATGTGACATAAATCACCTGGCATAAAAAATTGCGGCGGCAAGGAGCAAGCCTTCGGAGCAGATGTTTTGAGCAGGCCACGGTTGGTTGGATATAGATGAATTTGCATTCATTGAAGGGCCAGAAGCTGAATGAAATAAGGATCGTCGTGGTTAGGGTCACCCCCTAGTGGAATGAAATGGGGGGATAATCATGGCGGGGGTGAGCCATGAAATTAACCTTAAGTGTGATCAAGGCAGACATCGGCTCCGTCGGCGGACACGTTGCTCCATCGCAGCATTTGCTGCAAACCGTAAAGGACTACATAGGTAAGCGAGCACCCGGGTTGCTCCTTGACCACTACATCAGCTACACAGGGGATGATATTGCGATTCTGATGACGCACACGCATGGGCCGAACGATGAGCATGTGCATCAACTGGCTTGGGATGCGTTTCGCGCGGGAACGGATGCCGCGCGCAAGGAGGGCCTGTATGGAGCTGGGCAGGACCTGCTGAAGGACTCCTTTTCCGGCAACGTGAAAGGCATGGGGCCAGCTGTTGCTGAAATGGAGTTTGAAGAGCGGACGAGCGAGCCGTTCCTGTTCTTCGCAGCGGACAAGACCGATCCTGGGGCGTTCAACTTGCCGCTGTACCTGGCTTTTGCAGATGTGATGAATACGCCGGGGTTGATTCTTTCGCCCAAGATGTCACATGGTTACCGGTTTGTGATTATGGACGTGAGCAACACGACAGGCGACCGGATCATCGAGCTGAATGCTCCGGAAGAAATCTATGACATTGCGGCGCTGCTCCGCGACCCGGAGCGGTTTGTTGTTGAGTCAGTATGGTCGCGGGCGACAGGGGAACAGGCGGTCGCCGTAGCAACCTCGCGGCTGCACAACATTGCCGGCAAGTATACGGGCAAGGACGACCCGGTGATGCTGGTGCGCGTGCAGATGAACTTCCCGGCAACGGGCGAGATACTGGCTCCCTATACGGTGGGGCACTTTGTGGGGGGCGGAATGCGCGGATCGCACCAGGTGCCGCTGATGCCGGTGAAGCTGAATACGGGTATCAGCTATTTCGATGGCCCTCCGATTGTGAGCTCTGCAGGGTTCTGCGTGCACAACGGTATACTCACCGAACCGATGGACAACTTTGCGCATCCTTTCTGGGACACCGTGCGCGATCGTGTGGCGACAAAGGCGATTGAAATACGGCGGCAAGGATTTGTGGGCACGTCCATGCTGCCGATGAATGAGCTGGAGTATACAGGCATCTCGGAAAAATTGGGCGACCTGGACAAGCGGTTCAGGATTCGCGAAGCGAAGCCCGAACTGACAAGGGTATAACCGGCACTGCGGCACATTCCTTTGCGCGGGGTTTCGCGGAGAGCATCAGCGAACCCCGCGCCGTGTTGACTTGTGCGGCACAGTGTGCATGACCTGCTAGCAGGAGCGCACTGGGGGTCGGTTCCGGATGCGGAATCCCTATTGCGCAAACGGTTGCGCAGCACTTAGGATAGTCTGCGGCAGCCGGGGATTGCCTACCCTTAAAGCAACTCTGCAGGCCGTGTCTGGGCATCCAGATTTTGGCACTCGCCCGTTCGATCAAGAAGACTGATGTGCAAAGCATTCCACAGCCTGGCATGAACATGAAGGAGCTTCATTTGCGCAATCACACAATGGGAAAGATGTATCTGCTGTTGGTCACACTGATGTTGGTGGCGGGGTTCTTTGTAGGGATCCTTCCGGTGTGGGCTGATCAGAACTACTCGCAGCAGGTTTTCTTTGAGAACAGCCTTTCTCCGCGCGACTACTTCTACAGCCACGGGCGCGTCAGCGCGCCAAGCACGCTGCAACTGACGGATGGCAAGTTGCCGATTGAAACAACCACATTTGTGAGCGCGCCGAATGCTCTGGACCTCCAGTGGACATCGATGCCGAAGGGCGGCTGGTCAGTGGAGGTGAGGTTGTACGAATGGCGCAACCGCACAGTGAACTTTCCCGGCAGCGACTTGTGGATATGGGTGTGCGCGCCGCAGGGGATGAAAGCGCAGACTCTGCCGAAGCTTGCGGTGCGCGATGTGGAGAGAAACTTCAGCGTGCCACTTGAACTGAGCGCATTCGCGAAGGATCTTGCCCCTGGCAAGTGGACTCGACTGCGCATCCCGTTGAGTGCATTTCACACGGCCTCTGTGCATCCGCTGGAGCCGCACCGCCTCAACACGCTGGTGTTTGTTCAAGGTTCCGCAGACGGAACGCCACACACGCTGTATCTGGATGACATCAGGATTGAAGACGAGTCCTCTGCCACACAGAGCGCGCCTCCTACGCCCCGCGGCGTGCAGGCCAAGGGTTACGAGAGGCACATCGACGTCGCATGGGAGCCGGTCGAAGATACGAACCTTGCACAGTATGTGATTTACCGTTCAGTGGATGGCAGCACCTTTGAGCCGATTGGCGTGCAGCGGCCGGGCGTGAACCGCTTCAGCGATTACACGGGCAATCCGCACATGAAGGCAACGTATCGAGTGACGGCGCGGACATCCACACTTATTGAGTCAAAGCCGTCAACTAGCGTGAGTGCATCGACGCATCCGATGACAGATGATGAACTGCTAACGATGGTTGAAGAGGCTGGCTTCCGGTACTACTGGGAAGCAGCCGACCCGCACTCCGGAATGGCGCTGGAGAACACGCCGGGAAATGATGACATTATTGCGCTGGGTGCGAGCGGATTTGGAGTGATGGCTATCGTCGTAGGCGCAGATCGCGGCTTTGTGCTGCGCGAGCAGGCGTTGGACCGGATGCTGAAAATTGCCGGATTTCTTGAGAAGGCAGACCGCTATCACGGTGCCTGGCCGCATTTCCTGAGCGGGACCACCGGACATACGCTGCCTGTCTTTGACCAGTATGACAATGGCGCGGACCTTGTGGAGACATCATTTCTGATGGAGGGACTGCTGACTGCGCGGCAGTATTTCAAGAATGACGGTGCAAAGGGCCACGAGTTGTATGA
>JAKAFB010000009.1 GCA_021818105.1 Acidobacteriota bacterium | reverse complement strand
CTGCTGAAGATGTTTTTCTTCGTATATATTGGATTGTCGATCGAACTTATAAATCTATGGTGGATCAGCTTCGGGCTCACGGTTACAGTGCTAATCTTCCTCGTACGGGTTCCTATTGTTCGATTCGGTGTGCACAAATCGATTGCGCAGAGTGACGCCTGTCGCATGGCGGCAATGGCTCCAAAGGGACTCGCAGCCGCGGTGCTCGCTTCCATTCCACTACAGCAAGGGCTGCAGGGAGGCGATCTGATCCAGAACAGCACTTATGCCGTAGTCTTGTTCAGCATCGTAGTGAATTCCATTTTGATATTTCTGCAGGATAAGACGTTCGTGGGCCGTGCATATCGCGCAATCTTCCGCGGCTTTGCTGGCGACGAGTCGTTGATGGATCCTGTTAACCAAGAGGTTGCATCCACGACTTCCGGGAATAAATAACAAAGCAATGAGAGGCGAAGTATTGGTATTTGCAGAAGCTACCCTGACGCCCAAAGCCAGATGTCTTGACAGCAATCAACTGCCGTAAGGATTCTTTCGTGATTAATTTCTCATGTCAGCGAACAACTGCTCGACCTCTACCTTTTCTTGCGCAGTAAGCGGGAGAAGCGGCAGCCGCGGATAACCGCCGTAGAAGCCGTTGAAATCACATGCGTACTTCACTCCACTAATCCCCATCTCTGCAAGAACCCGCTGGTTCGGGCGTACGAGTCGATCTTGCTTCTCCCGGGCGAGTTGCAGGTCATGATCTTTCCACGCAAAGTAGACCTCCTGGCAGGCTTGCGGTGCGCAGGATGCCAAACCTAGAATTGCACCACTTGCGCCAGCCTCAAGTGACTCCAGAATTGTCGATGCGGATCCTGTGAGAACCTGGAAACCAACTTGCTTTGTGCGTGTCTTGAGGGATGCGGCAGGCAGAGTTGCGGCCGGGGCTAAGCCACCGGTGATCTCCCCAACCGGGACGAACGCATCAAGAGACTCTGAGGCTGGCACCATCATGCGTTCAGTCACAGCTTCAAAAATGGGAGTCACAGTTACAGTTCGCTGTGGCGCGTGACGTGTGGCCGCAATCAGGGCTCGGATTTTCTCTATGCTTCCGCTCGACTCTTTGATGCCGATGATATTGGGATGCTGTGCCAGATCGGCAACAATGTCGACAGGTATGTCGTAGGGTACGCAGCGAGGGATATTGTAGAGCAGAACCGGCAACGGGCACCTGTCTGCCACACTGCGAAAATAGTTGGCCACTGCAAGCGCTGACATCTGGCTTGCATAGTAGTTGGGAGTTCGCACCAGCACTGCATCATACTTGAAACGTGCGGCATCCTCAGCCAATTCCAGGGTGGTCTTCAGGCTTTCACGCCCCACGCCTGCGATCAAGACCTTCTCAGGCGCAGCAGCTTCCGCCGCAGATCTCAACACCTGAAGCGACTCTTCGTCGTTGAGTGCCACCGCTTCACCGGTGGACCCAAGGATGACCATGCCCGCCAGCAGACTGCGCGAATAGTGGGCGATGTTGGCTTCCAGCTTGCGCAAATAAAGGCGCTCGTCCGCATAAAACGGAGTAGTGACGGCGGCAAAAACTCCCTCAATCAGCATGGCCTTATTGTAGAGCGGCGGTCCCTTGTGGGACAGCGCATGGGTTTGGGTTATTGCCTTGCAGCATGCAGGGCTTGTAGCGCATAGACAGTCGTCTGATTGCCCTGCATTGCGGCAATGCCCTCTGCTGCTGCTTCCGCAGCCGCAATGGTGGTGATGGTGGGAACACGCGCAAGAACCGCTGCTCGCCGGATTGCCTTCTCGTCGAAAAACGTATCCTGCCCTCGCGGAGTATTGATGATGAGCTGAATGCGCTCGCCCTTGATCAGATCCACCACATTGGGGCGGCCTTCTTTGACTTTGAAGACTCTCTCAACAGCGAGGCCAGCCTCTTCCAGCACATTCGCAGTACCCTCTGTGGCCACAAGGTGGAAACCGAGATGGACATATCTACGCGCGAGTTTTACCGCAGCGGGCTTGTCATGGTCATTGACGCTAAAGAAGACCGTGCCCTTTGTTGGCAGCAGTTGTCCCGCTGAGAGTTGCGCCTTTGCGAACGCCTCTCCAAAGGTCCCGGCAACGCCCATGACCTCGCCAGTGGACTTCATCTCCGGTCCGAGGACCGTGTCTACGCCAGCAAATTTTGACCAGGGGAATACGGGGGACTTCACATAGTAGTGTGTGCCTGTCTCAAGGTCCTTGCACGACGCTACTTGCCTCGGCAGGAGCTGTCGCAACGTGCGGCCTGTCATCAGACGTGCAGCAATCTTGGCCAGCGGAGTGCCCGTAGCCTTGGATACGTAGGGCACAGTGCGGGATGCGCGTGGATTCACTTCAATGACGTACACCTTATCCTGGCCTTCGCCGTCACGCTGAATTGCGAATTGCAGGTTTACGAGCCCAACTACCTTGAGAGTAAGTGCCAGTTTGCGCGTGTAATCCCGCAAAGTCTGCAATGTCTCTTCACGAATATCAACCGCAGGGAGTACGCAGGAAGAATCACCGGAATGAATTCCCGCTTCTTCAATATGCTGCATAATTCCCGCAATCAGTACGTCCTCGGAATCGCAGAGCGCATCGACATCCACTTCGACTGCGTTTTCAAGAAAATGATCAATGAGCACTGGGCGCTCTTGCGAATACTCGACAGCCTTACGCATATAGCGAGCCACAGCTTCTGCGTCATAGGCGATGACCATCGCACGGCCGCCTAGCACATAACTCGGGCGTACCAGTACCGGGTAGCCTATTTGCTCAGCCACGGCCAGTGCCTCCTCCACGCTCGTAGCCGTTCCGCCTGCGGGTTGGGGAATCTGCAAATCCTCAAGCAACTTTCCGAAGCGCTTGCGATCCTCCGCCAGGTCGATGGACTCAGGCGATGTCCCGATAATCTTCACGCCCGCGGCACGGAGACGCTGCGCGAGATTGAGAGGTGTTTGTCCACCGAACTGCACAATCATGCCAATGTCGGCGCCTGATTTCGCTTCGTGGTTATAAACGGCCAGCACGTCTTCCAGTGTCAGAGGCTCGAAGTATAGGCGATCGCTGGTATCGTAGTCGGTGGACACCGTTTCAGGATTGCAGTTGACCATGATGGTCTCATAGCCGTCGTCCTTGAGCGCGAAGGCCGCGTGGCAGCAGCAGTAATCGAACTCGATTCCCTGGCCTATGCGATTCGGGCCGGAGCCGAGGATGATGATCTTTCTCTTGTCTGTTGGTGGCGCCTCGTCCTCTTCGTCATAGGTCGAATAAAGATAAGGCGTCATCGATTCAAACTCAGCAGCGCAGGTGTCCACCAGCTTGAAGACTGGCCGGATGCCTTTGCTCTCGCGGAGTTCCCTCACCCGCTGCACGCCGGCGTGGCCTTCCAGCTTCCACTCAGTCGCCATGCGCTCGTCACTGAGGCCAAGGCGCTTCAAATGGTGCAATTCCTCTACGGAGATTGCCTCGGGCGATGTCTTTGCAAGGCCCATCTGCGCCATAGTTACCTCGCGAATCTGGTGCAGAAACCACGGGTCCATTCCCGTGAGCCGCGCGACTTCGCGCACGCTCAGGCCGCGCTCAAAGGCAAAGCGAATATAGCTAAGCCGCTCCGGTCGCGGCGTAACAAGCATCTGCGTCAGGCGTCTCGGCTCCAGTACTTCCGTTCCGGTCTTCTTGCCAGTGTCCAGCGCGCGCCAGGCTTTCATCAGCGCTTCCTTGAAGGTGCGGCCCATGGCCATCACCTCGCCCACTGACTTCATTTGCGGACCAAGCGTGTCATCAGCTCCCGGGAACTTTTCAAATTGCCACTTGGGAATTTTGACGACGACGTAATCGATGGTTGGCTCAAAGCACGCCGGTGTTTTGCGCGTGATGTCGTTGGGAATCTCATCAAGGGTGTAGCCCACGGCCAGCTTTGCGGCGATCTTTGCGATAGGAAAGCCTGTGGCTTTGGATGCCAGTGCGGATGAACGCGATACACGCGGATTCATCTCAATCACAGTCATGCGGCCATCCACTGGGTTCACGGCGAACTGCACGTTGGATCCGCCGGTCTCTACACCAATTTCGCGCATAACGGCGATGGCGGCGTCGCGCATCTTCTGGTACTCGCGATCCGTGAGCGTTTGCGCCGGAGCCACGGTGATTGAGTCGCCCGTGTGCACGCCCATTGGATCAAAGTTCTCAATGGAGCAGATGATGATGACGTTATCTGCAAGGTCGCGCATCACCTCAAGCTCGAACTCCTTCCAGCCCAGGACGCTCTCTTCCACCAGACACTCATGCACAGGCGAAAGATCGAGCCCACGCGCGAGAATCTCCATCAGCTCTTCACGGTTGTAGGCGATGCCGCCGCCGGAGCCTCCAAGTGTAAAGCTTGGCCGGATGAGAATCGGGAAGCCAATTTTGGTGGCGAAGTCGAGACCGTCACGAAGGTTGTTCACAAGTGCAGACTTGGATACATCCAGCCCAATGCGAATCATCGCGTCTTTGAAGAGCAGTCTGTCCTCTGCCTTCTTGATCGCTTCAAGCTTGGCGCCTATCAGTTCCACGTTGTACCGATCGAGCACGCCGGCATCGGAGAGGTCAACTGCCAGGTTGAGTGCCGTCTGTCCGCCTACCGTCGGCAGCAGAGCAAATTTACCCGAACCGGAGCCCAGCATCTCGGCTTCAATGCGAATGATTTCCTCTACGTATTGGCGTGTGAGCGGCTCAATATACGTGCGGTCGGCCAATTCCGGGTCGGTCATGATCGTGGCGGGGTTGGAGTTCACCAGCACCACCTCATAGCCCTCCTGCTTGAGAGCCTTGCACGCCTGTGTGCCGGAGTAGTCAAACTCTGCCGATTGACCAATTACGATCGGCCCAGAGCCGATCACAAGAATCTTTTGGATGTCATTTCTGCGTGGCATGGCTTTGAACTTTTCCTGTGCTGTTATGCTGTGGCCATTGTGGTGCACAGCCCAGTGCGCACCACCTCGACCCGTCTGCCTGCATCCTCGGGTTCAAAAAACAGCGGAGCCTCAGCCCCGCCAGTATGTTCAAAAACGTCTTATTATCGAGCCGTGTGTCATCCCTTCCACTCCTCCATCATCTTGCGGAAATCGCGGAACAGATAATGCGAGTCATGGGGGCCGGGTGCAGCCTCCGGGTGGTACTGCACGCTGAACAAGGGCAGAGACCTGTGGCGCAAGCCCTCAAGCGTCTGGTCGTTCAAGTCCACATGCGTTAGCTCCACCTCATTGGCGTTGATCGAGTCCGGATCCACGGCGAAGTTGTGGTTGTGCGCAGTAATTTCGACCTTGCCGGTCCGATTATTGCGTACCGGATGATTGCCTCCATGGTGGCCAAATTTGAGCTTGTAGGTGCGGCCGCCGAGGGCCAGCCCAGTGAGTTGATGGCCAAGGCAGATGCCGAACACGGGCACGCGCCCCATGAACTGGCGGATGGCGCGCACTGCGTAGTTCACCGGCTCAGGATCTCCAGGGCCGTTGGACAGGAAAATGCCATCGGGCTTCATGGCCAGAACATCATCAGCATGCGTCTCTGCAGGGACAACAGACACACGGCAGCCCTCGCGCGTAAGCATTCGCAGGATATTCTGCTTAATCCCGAAGTCATAGGCCACAACGTGCAGTTGTAGGCCATCTTTAGCGGGGGGTAAGAGTGGGTCGCTAGTTTGGTTGCGTACGTCGTTCTCGTCGAACGCATACACGTCCTTAGTGGAAACCACGCGAGCCAGATCGGTTCCAATCATCTTGCGAATTGACCGGGCCCGTTCCACCAGAACCGCGGGATCGCTCGCGGAGGTGGAAATCACACCGCGCATCACGCCGTGTGTGCGCAGATGGCGCACCAGGGCACGTGTGTCAATTTCGGCCAGGACGGGAACAGAGTAGCGCTCCATGTACTCGTCCGCTACCTGTTCTGAGCGCCAGTTCGAGCTGACCGCAGAAAATTCGCGCACAATCAGACCTTCAATGTAGGGTCTGGCGGCCTCATTGTCTGCGTGGTTGGTGCCGTAATTGCCTATCTGGGGATTGGTAAGAACGACAATTTGTCCGGCGTAGGAAGGATCGGTTGCGATTTCCTGATAACCGGTTAGGGAAGTATTGAAAACTACCTCACCCTGGCATTCGCCAGGTGCGCCGTAGCCTTGGCCGCGGAAGATGCGCCCGTCTTCGAGCGCAAGAATCGCTTGCATCGCGTCTCCGGGGAGTGGATTCAATCGATTTTAGCAGGTTCGGCCGGTGAGGAGGCGTGGAAAAATGCGTTCACCGCACGATGCCTGCATCCTTAGCCGGCCAGTAGACGAACTCGGCTTTGCCGTAGATTAGGTCCCGCTCTACAGGGCCGAATTCCCTGCTGTCAGACGAGATGGAGCGGTGGTCGCCCATCATGAAATACTCGCCGTCCGGGACGACCATTTCCGCCATGGAGCGGCTGTCCCGGTATTTGACCGGCACGTAGCTTTCGCGCAGCGGCTGGCCGTTGAGCCATACGCGTCCGTGGTCAATCCAGATGCGGTCACCCGGCAGCGCAATCACTCGCTTGATGTAGCTCTTCTCCGGGTCGCGCGGGTAATGGAAGACAACAATATCCCCGCGCTGAATCGACTCAATGTGATACACGAATTTGTTGATGAAGAGCCGGTCGTGGTCCTCTAGCCGGGGCAACATGCTGGTTCCTTCCACGCGCACGGGCTGATAAAGGAAGGTGATGACCAGGACAGAAATCGCAGCTGAGACGGCGAGATCACGAAGCCACAGCCCAATGCCCGCATGCCTGGGGTGCGGTGCGGGCTGAAGCTCTGGCTCCGCAACCTGCGGAAGAGAGGAATCCTGGAGGGAGTTTGGCATCGTCAATTCTGATTATTCTCAATAGCGGGGATCATTGGCAACCGAGATCTCCCGGCGGGCATATCACGTGAACTCGATGGGGTTTTGCCACAGGTGCGGGTTGACTTTTAGCTGGCACAAGGGATGGTGCATTACCGGGAGCCGTATTGCCTTGCAGGTTCTGCTCCTGCAGGATGAGCGGCCGCTGGAATACCATCTCCACCTGTGTCCCACTCTCGATGTTGACATCTGCGCCGCGCGTAAATAATGAAACCAGTCCAGCCGTCGCCAACCCCGCGCCCACCCCGGCGATACCGCCTGCGAGGGGATGCCCCGAATCTAGCCCGCCAATTGAGCCCACCGTTGCTCCGGTTGGCACTGAGACCTCCGCGACCTTGCCCATATTGCGCGTTTTGTCGGCGGATTGTTCGATGGTACCCTCGCCGTCCTTCTTTACAGCCTGCTTCTGAGCGCCTGGGAGGCTGTTAACCATGCCGGGTATTTCAACCACTGTGCCGTTCGGGAAAATGATGGATGTGAAGTGCATGTCAAGCTGGGCCCTGCCATGGACACGCCCGGCGCGAGCGACGCGGTCAACCACGCCCTGGACATAGACGCCCGCCGGAATCATCACGCGGTTCCCAACCACAACAGGGAACGCAGACACCAAATAAACCCCATCACCCGGTTGGGCACTTTTTGTATTGATGGCGCTGCGAAGCTGAAGCAGCATCTTCGTCCCCGTGGGCACGGTATATACCTTTGTAGCGGAGATGGCTGTCGGTGCGGCAGATGGCGTCGTCGAGGCTGTAAGGCCCTTATCAGGATCAACCGAGGTTTGAGCCCATGCTCCGGCGGAGACAAACAACGTGAAGGCCAGCATGACCCCGGTCACAAGTCCCAGATGTATGCGGCGCATACCCTCCTCCTGCTCACCATCTACTCACTATAGACGCCGGCTTTGCACTTGAGGGTAGCCAATCCAGATGAGATGGAATAGGAGAGGCGATAAAAACAGCACCGACGCGGAAGCCTCGCAGGCGAGTTAGGATGCTAGCAAGCGATGATGCTCGAATTCAATTCGCCTGTCGCCGCCGAAGGCCGCTTTGCCCAGGTCTACAAGGTGCTCACTGATGCAATTGCAGCGCGCGCCTTCCCTGGCTGTGCCTTTGGAGTCCTGGCAAATGGCGAGGTTATGCTGCAGGACGCCCTGGGTCGCTTCACGTATGACGAAGAATCCCCTGTTGTTACACCGGATACCGTCTACGACATTGCCAGTATCACCAAGGTGATGGCCACAACAGCTGCATCGATGCTGCTGTACCAGCGTGGCGCACTGGACCTGGACACTCCACTTGGGGATTTGCTTCCCGGTTTCATCGTTGGGCGTTCCTCTGCGGAGCGGGCCAGGCATGTGCGGCTGCGCCACCTCTTGTCCCATAGCTCCGGCCTTCCCGGGTACGTTGCGTTGTACCGTACGGCGACGACTCCCGCCGCCCTGTTGCGTGCCTGCCTGCAACTCCCCCTCGAAGCCGAACCCGGCACACGCGCCGAGTACTCGGACCCTGGCTTTCTGCTCTTCGGCAAAGCTTTGGACGTGCTGACGCGGGACCATCTCGCAATGTGGGTTCGCAGGGAAATCTATGTTCCCTTGGGCCTTACTGCAACCGGTTATTGTCCGCCGGCCAGCGCCCGCCCGCAGATTCCGCCCACGGAAAACGATACAAGCTTTCGGCGCCGGCGAATCCAGGGCGAGGTACAGGACGAGCACGCATGGCTGCTGGGAGGAGCCGCCGGGCACGCGGGGCTTTTTTCCAACGTGCCGGATCTTCTGCGTTTTGCCAAAGAGATTCTCGCCCCACTGCATAGCAATTCCGCGTCGCAAGCTCCTCTCCTTTTCCGCAAGGCGACGATTGAGCATTTTGCGCAACGACAACCGCCCGAGGGGAGCTGGCGCGCTCTGGGCTGGGATACACCCTCGAAAGAATCCTCAGCCGGACAATTTTTTTCGCCTCGCTCAATCGGCCATCTGGGCTTTAGCGGCTGCTCTCTCTGGATCGATCTGGATGCAGACATTGCCGTGGTGCTGCTGACCAACCGCACTTGGCCCGACCGCCAAAGTCAGTTGATTCGAAAGGTTCGGCCCATCTTCCACGATGCAGTCCGGAGCGCACTCTAGAGTCCAGTGTCCTGAGAGGTGCTTTCCCGTACTCGGGCAATGAGAATTGTCTGTATGACTTGCAGGGTTTGCGGATACAATAAAAAGCTGGGGATACACTTGATGCTAAGCAGTTCGATCATGCAGGAAACGGCCGAAGTGCACGTGAGAGAAGAGGCCAAGCAGGATTCGGCGGCCTTATTACAGAAGCTGACCACCGAGAGCCAGAATGACGCCTCACAGGGGTTCGACACAAAATCTGCACTCGAGATCGCTCGCATCATCAACCACGAGGACGCCAAAGTGGCGGGAACCGTGAAGAAAGCGATTCCTGAGATCGCCCAGGTTATTGACCAGGTGGCTCGAAGCCTTCGCGATGGAGGTCGGCTCATTTATGTGGGTGCAGGTTCCAGCGGCCGCATCGCCGCGCTGGATGCATCAGAGTGTCCGCCCACTTATTCCACCGCGCCCGGACAGGTACAGTACATTATGGCCGGGGGGCCCAAAGCTCTTGCGTCAGCCGTTGAGGTGAACGAGGATTCGGAGGAGCTTGGACAGCGTGATATTGCCAGGCGCCGCCCCACGCGCAAAGATGTTGTAATTGGCGTCTCCGCCTCTGGCCGCACACCTTATGTAGTTGCCGCCGTGGCCTATGCCCGGGCCCGTGGAGCTTATACTGCTGCCGTCACCTGCAACAATGGCACACCTCTTGGTGAGGCCGCCAATACGGCCATCATCGCTGAGGTTGGCCCGGAGGTCGTTTCCGGGTCCACTCGCATGAAAGCTGGTACAGCACAGAAGATGATCCTCAACATGATCACTACTGGTGCCATGACGCGGCTTGGGTATGTGTATGAAAACCTGATGGTCAACGTGCACATGCAGAATTCAAAGCTGGTGGAACGCGGAATCCGCATCCTGATGCGCGCCTGCAATATCGACCGCGAGACCGCCGTACAGACCATCAAAAGTGCCGGTCGAAGCGTGCCCGTGGCATTGGTAATGCTCAAGGCCAAGGTGGACAAGCCGGAAGCGGTTCGTCGACTGGCGAAGTCGGATGGCAATGTGCGGCTGGCGATCGAAGACAATATCCTGGAGCTTTAAAAGCTTCGAGGCAATCCCATGCACCATTCCTCTGCCCTCCTGTGCTCCCGGATTTAGACTGGAAAATCAGGAGAAACCTATTCTGCATGGATAAGTTCGTTATTCGCGGTGGCAATCCCCTTGTGGGCACAGTACGTGTTTCAGGTGCCAAGAACTCCGCGCTGCCGTGCATGGCTGCCGCTATTCTCACTGAAGAAGAAATCACGCTCGAAAACATCCCCCAGGTGCGGGACATTGATACGGAGCGAAAGCTCCTGGCCTCTATGGGCGCCGAGGTGGACTTCGGTACAGTCAGCAGCCAGCACCGCACCACCATTAGTTGCCGTACGCTCTCAGACCCCGTTGCCAAGTATGAAATCGTAAAGACCATGCGGGCCAGTTCCCTTGTGCTTGGCCCGCTGTTGGCTAGGACAGGGATGGCGCGTGTGGCCATGCCGGGTGGATGTGCCATCGGTGGCCGCCCCATCGACCTGCATATCAAAGGCCTGGAGAAGATGGGCGCGACCATCATCCAGGAGCACGGTTATCTTGAAGCGCGCGCTTCGCGGCTTAAAGGCGCACACTTGGTCTTTGACAAAATCACGGTCACTGGCACAGAAGACCTGCTCATGGCTGCAGTTCTGGCCGATGGAGAAACCGTGATGGAAAATTGCGCGCGAGAGCCGGAGGTTACCGACCTGGCCGCTTTGCTCACGGCAATGGGTGCAAATATTGAAGGCGCAGGCACGTCCACCATTCGGGTGCAGGGTGTCTCTAGCCTCCATCGCGCCACCTACCGTATCAATCCCGACCGCATCGAGGCCGGCACATACCTCATCGCTGGTGCCATCACGCGCGGCGATCTCACCGTGGCATACTGCAATCCGGACCACCTTCGTGCAGTGATCGCAAAGCTGGAAGAAGCCGGTGTCCGCATTGACATTCCGGCCGCCGACGCCGTGCGCGTGCGTCCAGGCAATGGACTCTTTGCCACCGACATCTCTACGGAAGAATATCCTGGGTTCCCGACAGACATGCAGGCGCAATACATGGCTCTCGCCACGCAGGCTGAAGGCGTAAGCCTCATCAAGGAAAACATCTTTGAGAACCGCTTTATGCACGTGCAGGAGCTTGTAAGGATGGGAGCCAACATCAAGGTTGATGGGCGCACCGCCACTGTGCGCGGTCCCGCGAAGCTCTCCGCGGCAGCAGTGATGTGCTCTGATCTGCGTGCCTCAGCATCGCTTGTGCTCGCGGCTCTAGTCGCGGACGGCGAATCCATACTGGATCGCGTCTACCACATGGACCGCGGCTACGAGCGCATTGAAGAAAAGCTGCGTAGTGTTGGGGCTGAGATTCAACGCATGGGAAACGTGTTTGCGCCGCGAGTACCAGCGGCTGTTGCCGACTAGTCAGCAGTTCCCTGCGGCATCAGCGCCAACTTGCCGCCAGATGCCAGCGCAAACCACGCACTTCTGCCTTACGCAACACGCGCTCATACTCTCGCAGCTCGTTGACGACAGGTAGCGTCTCCGAACCAAATGCAGCAGGATTGGCCGCGAGAAACTTCAGCAACGTTGTCACCGTTTGCAGTCCTTCCGTTGCGGAGTACCACTGCGGCTGGGGCAGATGGCCAAACCATTCGGGATTACCGGCACCCTGCTCCAGGAGCAAAGCCATCGAGTTTTCGTCGGCTGAAAAGAAATCGAGTAGCGGTCTCTGGCGAAGCGTGCCAGCCAGTCGTTCGAGTGACTCTTCATTTCGAGCCAACGCGCGCCCATTCACAAAAATGTCGAAGCCGGGGTCTTCACCCTCAATCACAATGTAGAGACTAGCTGCCATCGTCCTAGAGTCTATTGGAGAAGGAAAACTTCTGCGAAATGAATACAGACAGGGTTATCCGATGAATTACGGGTGGCCTACTAATTCGCTTAGCCTCTGTGAGGCGCACGAAAGCAGTTGCCACCTCATGTCGCACTTTGGCCGATAGCGTCGCTAAATAAAGGCCCGAACGTTGCGTCCGGGCCTTATTGCCACTTGTGTTGAAACAGCTTAGTTCTGGCTGCCGTTATTGCCGGAGCCACGTCCAGTGTGACGACGCCGCCGACGGCGGTTGCCACTCCCTTGTGGGCGTCCGGAGCCGCTGGGCTGGCTGACGGCTGCCGGCGCGGTATCGGCGCGATTAAAGTTCGGCTCGTTTTCCTCGTCGAACTCCTCGCCATCTTCCTCATCGAAGTCGTCGCCGCCTTCAATCAGGATTGTGCTCTGGTTGGATCGCGGCTGCCGCTCATCATATTCATGCACGGGCTTGGGGACCGCAGATGGACGAGGCGCCGCACTGGGCTCCTCACCACCCTCGATGGAGGCTGACTGCGCCATCTTGGCCTTTTGCTCCTTGATGAGTGCCTTGCGGCTCAGCTTGATGCGGTTGCCCTCAATGGCCAGCACCTTGACCATTACCTGATCGCCCTCGCGCAGTTCATCCTTGACGTCCTTCACGCGATGCTCGGCAATCTCGGAGATATGCAACAGGCCATCGGTACCCGGGAACAGCTCAACAAAGGCGCCGAACTCGGCGAGCCGAACCACCTTGCCAAGGTAAACCTTGCCCACCTCAGGCACGGCGGTGATATTGTTGATGATTTCGAGCGCCTTCCGCAGGCCTTCACTATCGGAAGAGGCGACATTCACGCGGCCATTGTCATCCACATCAATCTTCACGCCGGTCTGCTCAATGATGCCGCGGATGGTCTTGCCTCCGGGCCCAATCAGGTCGCGAATCTTGTCCGTGGGAATCTGCAACGTGTGGATCCGTGGCGCATACTGCGAGCGTTCCTGGCGAGGACCGTCAAGAATCGCATCCATCTTGTCTAGCAGGAAGATACGTCCGCGGCGTGCTTGTTCCATTGCCTGCTGCAAAATTTCGCGGGGCAGTCCGCCGATCTTGATGTCCATTTGCAAAGCAGTAATGCCCTTGCGGGTGCCGGCGACCTTGAAGTCCATGTCACCGTAATGATCCTCAGCGCCTGCGATATCGGTCAGGATAGCGTAGTCCTCGCCTTCCTTGACCAGACCCATCGCAACGCCAGCAACGGCGCCCTTCAGGGCAATCCCAGCGTCGTAGAGTGCCAGACTTGCGCCGCAGACGGATGCCATCGACGAGGAGCCGTTGGACTCAAGGATGTCGGACACCACGCGGATGGTGTAAGGCGAGTCATCAGCGTTCGGAAGCACCGCTGCAACGGCACGCTCTGCAAGCGCTCCATGCCCCACTTCACGGCGTCCCACGCCGGTCATACGGCCTACTTCACCCACGCTGAAGGGCGGGAAGTTGTAGTGCAGCATGAAGGTCTTCTTCTGCTCGCCTTCAAACGTTTCCAGCCGCTGGCCTTCGTCGGCCGTGCCCAGCGTCGCCGTAACCAGAGCCTGTGTTTCACCGCGCGTGAACAGCGCGGAACCGTGAGTGCGTGGCAACACACCCGTCTCAATCGTGATGGGACGAATCTCCTCGAAGGCGCGGCGATCCGGTCGGATGCGCTCCTTCGTCACCTGTTCGCGGAAGAGGTGCTCGCGCAGCAACTCGTAGTACGTCGCCAGCTTTTTCTTCGCCGCCGGGTCCTCGGGGGGCAGTCCGGCCGTCAGTTCGTCCTTCAGCTGCTTGATGAGTGCATAGCTCTCACTCTTGCCGTGCGTCTTGGTGTCAAGAGCATCCTTGAGTCGATCGCCGATTCTTGCCTTCAGATCGTTGTAGTAAGCTTCGTCAAACTCAGGTGGAGTAAAGGCACGCTTCGGCTTACCCGCCAGAGCAACAAGTTGCTCGATGGCTGCGACGATTTTCTTGATCTGTTCATGAGCGAACTCAATCGCTGCCAGGATGACCTCTTCGCTCTCCTCCTTGGCGCCCGCCTCGATCATGACAATGCCGTCCTTGTGGCCCACCACCATGATGTTCACGGTCGTGACAGCCCGCTCAGCATAGGTCGGATTGACAATGAACTCGCCATCCACGCGCCCTACGCGCACAGCGCCCACCGTAGCATTGAATGGAATGTCAGAGAGTGCAACCGCCGCGGCTGCAGCATTGATTGCTGCTACGTCGGGGTCGTTGTCCTTGTCCGCGGAGAAGACCAGTGCGATCACCTGCGTTTCATTGCGGAATCCATCAGGAAAGAGCGGCCGAATCGGACGATCAATTTGCCGTGATGTGAGAATCTCTTTCTCGCTCGGGCGTCCCTCGCGCTTGATGAAGCCTCCAGGAATGCGTCCACCCGCGTAGGTGTATTCACGGTAATCAACAGTCAGGGGGAAGAAGTCGATGCCTTCCCGAGGGTCGGGAGAGGCCACAGCCGTGGACAGAACCACCGTTTCACCCAAGGTCACCAGCACAGCGCCCGAAGCCTGCTTTGCCATGCGGCCGGTCTCAAGAATCAGCCGCTTGCCGCCGGCAAGCTCGACGGCAACTTCATGCTTCATAGACATAATGTCCTCGTTTCGTTTTGTTCGTTTGGGAAACTTGTGCAAGGAAGGCGCCCGGCTTGGGGGAGAACGGGCATTGCACTGCGGATGCGCGATGTTTCAACAAGCGCAAAAGGGGTAAATCACCCGCTAAGTGCAACGGGGCCGTGAGCAATAGATAGCTACGCAACGGCCCCTGGTGCGAATGTCTTTCGCCAGGTACACATTGGCCCCAGGTCCTGAATAGAACGGGGGCCTTGACCCTTTTGCGGTCTGGGCGCTTCCGGTTCAAAGTCAGCTTTCTGTTTACTTGCGGATACCGAGCTTGCCGATAACGTCGCGGTAGCGGTCCGAATCGTGCGTCTTCAGGTAGTCCAGCAGGCGGCGGCGCTTACTGACGAGCATCAGAAGACCGCGCCGGGAGGCATGGTCCTTCTTATGGGTCTTAAAGTGTTCAGTCAGCTCGCCAATCCGCTCACTCAAAATCGCAATCTGAACCTCTGGAGATCCGGTGTCCGTTGCGTGGGTGCGGAAGCGTTCAATCAGTTCGGTTTTCTTTGCAGTCGCCAGCACGGCGTTTGTTACTCCTCTTGCGTTCTCAGTCCACTCTCAAGTGTCTACAGTGAGATTACCATGAATAACTCGTTCCTGCCATGTTTCCCCGCTCCGGAACCAGAATCGTATCCATATCTTACGCAGGGACTTTTGACCTCGGCATCATGGCTCCTCCTGCAGCATCCAGTAGTTTGATCGCGCCACGATGCGGGCACCGTAATCCTCCACCGTTTTCACTCGAATTGTATGCAGGCCGGGCGTAGGGTTTGACGGGCTGAAAGTGATCAGATAGCGATTCCGTACATCCCTGGCTGCCAGCATCACTCTTTCCTCAAATCGCTTATCATCGATAAACGTCGTGTATTCCCCACCGCTCATCTGTGCCACCTCTTTTGCGACGTTTTTTTTGAACGCCTTGATGGCCATCACCAGCGCAGACACCATATTCAGCGTCCGGTTATCGCCCGAATCCTGCACATCATGCAGAAGTTCGGCACCCGATGGGGAGAAAGAAACGCTCAGCACGAGGACATCACTCCTGCCAATCTTGCGGATTACATCCTCGGCTTTTCGGTGCTTGCTGCCGTGGTCTCGTCTCTCGCTGATCAGCAGGAGAACGCGCCGGAATTCCTTGGGCTGTGAATCCAATAGATCTACCGCGTAGCTGATGGTGTCAAGAATCGCCGCGCTGCCATCGCCGGGCTCTAGTGTCTGCAGATCGTGGTCCAATTCCTGTTCGGAGTGGGTGAAATCCCGAATGAGATGCGGTTGAGAATCAAACCCGACGAGCGCGGCCAAGCTTCTCTTGTCCGCAAGGAACAGATCGAGAAGCGGTCCCATCTTTGCCAGCTTTCCAAACTCGAGTACACTCGCTCCACCGTCCTCCACGGCAACTACCAGTGCCACCGGTGCCGCATCCAGCTCCTCTTGGACGCGAATCTTCTGCGGCACGCCATTGTCTTCCAGGACAAAATCGCTGGCCTTGAGCCCGTATAGGATGCCCCCGCCGCGCTTTTCCACCAGCGTCGGCACCAGCACCTCGTTTGTGGTCACATGGAAAACATTGGCTGAGGCCTGTGCGCCTGGCATGGGCTGCGGAGGTTCCTCTGGCGGCAATTGCTGCGCAAATGCTGTGCCGCACGCAAACAGCAAACTCGCAACAGCAAGGCGCGTATCGCGCATAAGGACTGCCAGCATGTCAGCACATACTCCTAAGACCGCCAATGCAGCGCATGAAAATATGCGTATCGAAAGCGGCACATCCCGCTTGAATTACATTCAAAGTCTCAGGCCTGCCTGCGGGACTCCCGCTCCAACTGCTCTGTCCAGAGCAGAAAGCTCAGCAATTCCCATCGCGAATTCCAGACAAAGGCCAACACATCCGCTGGCTTCAGCGTCTCTGCGCGCTTGCCGGAGAAAGTCTCAATCCGCCAGCGTAGATACTCGCTACGCCACGGAGCCAGGCGATGGCCGCGGGTTGCATTCCAGATGAATCGAAGTGGAGCCAGCACGAGTATTCCTTCTTCGTAAGTATAAAGGGCCTCCTCACACAGGACAGACGGAATCACTGGCCATAAACACGCTACGCCGCGTGTCGCAACAAATTGGCTTCTTCCCCGGGAACCAGTCCAGGCTTTCTGATGAAGGAAAATCGAATTTATATTTGACTGGCGTCATTTAGGATGATACAAGTTTTCTCTTAGCGCAAACGATTGCGCTTTTAACGATAAACCCAGGTCGCAGACCCATCTTGATACATGAGCCTGAACCCTCCCAGCGGCTTGCCAACTGGCCTTGATTTGGTTCAGACAGTCATAGGTGGCCTGTCATGCAGCAACACAATCTTGCCGGAGAAAGCACGTGCCTCTCATTCGATCCACATTCCGCAGTTTGAATTCCTTTTGCAATATCTGTCCAGAAATGTCTTTATTGACGCATGGAATACGTGCCCTGTTTCTCGGCTTCATCGCTGGCGCCGCGGTATTCATCGCAGCCGCCTCAGCAGACGCGCAAGTAGCCAGGCCAAGCCACGTTCACCACTCAGCCGCTCCTGGCCATCCCTCTAATACTCAACTAGCCGATCCGCAAATCGAGGCCCGGGTCGAGCGCCTGCTTGGCCAGATGACGCTGGAGGAGAAGATTGGCCAGCTTGTGCAGTACAACGACACGGGGGACGATCCAGCTGTACTGGCAGCAGCAGGAAAGAAGGGACAAGCCCAAGGCAGCGCGCTTGCGGCGATCAACCCTGAAGCTGGCGGCAACGTCAATGCGATGGAACTGGCCGCTACCGGCCGCCTTGGGTCCATGTTGAACACCGTGGGCGCCCAGCGCACCAATCTCTACCAGCACCTTGCGGTGGAGAGAAGCCGCTTGCACATCCCCTTGCTCTTTGGCGCCGATATCATTCATGGCTTCCGCACCATCTACCCTGTTCCGCTGGGGCTTGCGGCCACCTTTGACCCGGACCTTGTGGTGTCCCTGTCGCATATGTCCGCACAAGAGGCTCGCACGGCTGGAGTCCGCTGGTTTTACTCGCCTATGGTCGATATCAGCCGCGACCCGCGCTGGGGACGCACCGTCGAGGGTGCCGGAGAAGATCCCTATCTCGGCGCGGCCATGGCGCGTGCATATATTCGGGGATACCAAGGCGACGACCTTTCCCGGCCTGACGCCGTAGCAGCTTCCGTAAAGCACTTTGCCGCATATGGCGCCGCTGAGGCAGGCCGCGAATACAACACCACTGACATGTCGGAGATACGTCTCCGCCAGATATATCTCCCGCCCTACGAAGCAGCGGTGAAGGCTGGTGCAGCCACCATCATGAGCGCCTTCAATGCGCTAAATGGTGTTCCTGCTACCGCCAATCCGCTTCTATTGGCCACGATTCTGAGGGGAGAGTGGGGTTTCAACGGCTTTGTCGTCAGCGATTACACGGCTGTGAAGGAACTCATCAATCATGGCATTGCGCTTGACCCGGCAACTGCCACGCGTAAGGCCATCACGGCCGGTGTCGATGTAGACATGATGTCGCATTTCTACGACGCAGAACTCCCCTCCCTTATACGCTCCGGCGCAATCCCCATGAGCGTAGTCGATGAAGCAGTCCGCCGTGTGCTGCGTGTCAAGTTTGTGACAGGCTTGTTTGAGCATCCATATGCCGAAGGCACCGAGGTAACAGCTGCTGTTCCAGCGCATCGGTCCCTGGTCCGAAAGGCCGCTGAGGAGTCACTTGTCCTCCTCCAGAACAACACTGTAGCTAGCGGAGCGCCCGTGTTGCCGATTGCGCCCAGCAACAAACACATTGCCCTCATCGGCCCCCTGGCCGATGACGCTGAGGAGATGGTGGGAGCATGGGGCGGCGCAGGAAACAAGCAGGACATTATTACTATTCGGCAGGCATTGCAGGAGAGGCTCCAGAGGAGCGGCGGATCATTGCTCTACAGCAAGGGTACTGATATTCAGGGCACTTCGCAGGAAGGATTTGCAGATGCCATTGCAGCAGCCCGCAGTGCCGATGTAGCCATCCTTGCACTGGGCGAAGCAGGCATGATGAGCGGCGAGGGTGGATCGCGTGCCTATCTTGACCTGCCCGGGAATCAGGAGCAGCTTCTTGAGGACGTCGTTGCAACCGGTAAGCCGGTCATCCTTCTTGTCTTCTCCGGTCGACCACTCGTTCTTGACTGGGCTGCCGGGCACGTGGCAGCCATCATAGAAACGTGGTTCCCGGGAACCGAGGCAGGCAATGCCATTGCAGATGTACTTTACGGCGATGTGGCGCCAAGCGGCAAGCTGCCGATGAGCTTTCCGCGTGCCGTTGGTCAGGAGCCCCTTTACTACAATCAGTTCCCCACTGGCCGCCCGCCTGTTGGCATTGACCTGAACAAGGCTCCTGATTTTGCCACGCGCTTTGTCTCCCGCTATATTGATGTGCCCAATAGCCCGCTGTTTCCCTTTGGCTATGGACTCACTTACACCACGTTCTCGTTCCGCGACGTGAAGGTCAGCAAGGCGCATATCCCGCTGTCAGTAGCACTGGCTAATCGCGAAACGCCATTGCTGGACGCCACCGCCACCGTGACCAACACCGGTTCGCGCACAGCCACGGAGACGGTCCAATGCTACGTACGTAATCTAGGCGCAAGTGTCGAGCAACCCGTGCGCAGCCTGGAAGGCTTTGAGCGAGTCACCTTGGCGCCAGGCGAATCAAAGCAGATTGTTTTCCATCTTGGGTTCCCTGAGCTATCGTTTTACAACACAGACAGCAAGCAGACGATGGAGGCAACTCACTATACCGTGTGGATTGGCGACAGCTCCCTTGCAGACCAGTACGCTGATTTTGATGTCAGGCCGTGAATTCAGCAGGCTCGCACGCATTGATTGACGCATACCACGATACTGCGCTGTGCCCCGGATGGACTCGACACACAGGCTCACGTCATACTTGAAGTCTGCCCATGCATCGCTGCCCGGAATTAAGAATACATAGCACGACAATGCGCCCCCTGCGCAAGGGGCCGGGGGTGATGCTTGCCGTGACAGTCCTCATGGGCATCCTGCTCTTTGTAGCGCATGCGCTTCCCCCGCAGCTGACTGCTTCGTTTGCGGACCTTGCACGTCGGGCTGATGCCGCCAAGGATGCTGACCGAGTTGACGAGGCGCTTGCGCTGTACCGAAAAGCACTGGAGCTGAACCCCAAGTGGGCTGAAGGCTGGTGGTCGCTCGGAACCCTCGAATACGATCGCAATGATTACGCTGCAGCTGCGCGCGACCTTCGACGACTTTTGCCGCTGGCCCCAAAGGACGGCACGGCACGCGTACTTCTCGGCCTTTGCGAATACGAACTAGGGCAGGATGTTGCCGCGCTGAAAGACCTGCGCGAAGGTCGCAAACTGGGCGTCGCCAACGATCCCCAGTTGCAACAGGTGGTCTTCTATCATGAAGGCTTACTGCTGCTGCGCTCAGGACAATTCAAGCTCGCGCAGCAGAGCTTTGGCACGCTTTGCCAGATGCATGTGGAAAGCGCTGATCTGATGCAGGGCATGGGCATGGCCGTGCTACGCATGCCGCCGGCCGAGTTGCCCGCTGCCGGATCGCCAAATCTGACGCTCGTACAACGCATTGGCAACGCAGCCTGTCTGAGTGCGGTGAAGAAATTTGATGAGGCAAGCGCGCAATTCCAGCAGTTGCTCGCAGACGCCCCCACGTTTCCAAATCTCCATTACGCGTATGGGCTTTCGCTTCTTGAGGCCAACAACACCCCCGAGGCCGTGGGTCAGTTCAAGGAAGCCATCCAACAGAATCCCAAAAGCGTGGAAGCACGCCTGGAGATTGCGGCGGCACTCTACAAGGTGGATTCGAAGACGGCACTTCCCTACGCAGAGGAAGCCGCAACCCTCAAGCCTCAACTGCCCTTCACGCATTACCTTCTGGGCCTTCTGCTGCTCGACAACAATGACCCTCTGAAGGCCATTCCAGAGCTTGAAGCAGCAGCAAAGGCATTTCCCCGTGAGAAACGCGTCTTCTTTGCGCTGGGTTCTGCCTACGCACGTGCAGGAAATAGTCAGGAGGCTGCAAAGGCCCGTGCAAAGTTCCAGGAGTTGACGGAGGCGCAGCAAACTGACGAGCCTACGACTTACTAAGGACGTCTCGCTCATTGCCGCTACAGCCCCTTGCGCCTCACTTCGCTGGTTCCGTAACCTCCAGGACTTGATCCGCCTTTACGTTCTGCAAAGTTTGCCGTATCCCGCTCGGCCAGCGAATCTCGATCTCCTTCGCTCGCTCGTTCTTCCCAAGCCCGAAATGCACGCGCGGGTCACTCGAGGATGCGTATCCAACCGCCGTAGTTACTTCATTCCATTGCTCGGATCCATCTGCTTCCGTGAGTTTGACCTGTGCTCCGATTGCCATGCGATTGCTCTTCGTCCCCACAAGCTTGAGCAGAAGCCAATGATTGCCAGCGTCGGAGATATTGTGGAAGACCTCGGCGGGACCGTTCAGCACAGACACAACCATATCTACGCGGCCATCGTTATCCAGATCGCCAAAAGCCACACCGCGATGTGCCGCCTCCTTTTGGAAATCCGTGCCTGCACTTGCACTCACGTCTTTGAACTTGCCACCGCCTAAGTTCCTGAACACAGCATTCGGCTCTGGGTAGTGACGAGCTGGAATTGCTTCGCTAATGTTGTCCATCACGTTTGCGCGCGCAACGAACAGATCCTTCAGGCCGTCATTATCAAAGTCCACCATGCCATTGCCCCATCCGGACATGTTCGTAGTGCCAGCCAAGCCGTTGGACACGGTTACATCCACAAAATCGCCCTTCCCTGTATTCAGCGCCAGCGGAAACTCCTCATGTTCCACAGTGGTATACCAGATATCTGGCAGGCCATCGTTGTTTACGTCGCGGAAGTCCGCTCCCATGCCCGACAATGCAGCGCCGTCCGCCGAGTACGCCACGCCTGCCTGCACCGCAATCTCCTCGAACTTCTTTCCGTGAAGATTGTGAAAGAGAAAATTAGGGGTTGTGTCGTTCGTGACAAATGCATCCAAATAGCCATCACCATCAATATCGGCAAAGGTTACGGCCATCCCCTTGCCATAGTGCTGCGCAATACCCGTCTCCTGCGAAACATCCGTAAATGTGCCGTCGCCATTGTTGCGATACAGCGTATTGTGCAAGGGCGCGTAGAGTTTGGGATGGCAAAATCCCCTCACACCTTCCTTCAGCAGACACACAGGATCCTTGTTGACTTCCCATTTGCAGTAGTTCACGACGAACAGATCGAGCTTGCCGTCGTTGTTGTAGTCGAACCATCCCGCGCCTACGGACCACATCTTCTTGCCATCCAATGTAGCGCCGCTCACCCCGGCCTTTGCCGTAACATCCGTGAAGGTTCCGTCCCCGTTGTTATGGAAGAGTTGATTTCCTGTGACATTCGCAAGGAAGATGTCCGGCCGGCCGTCATTGTCATAGTCGCCCACGGCCACACCACTGCCATAGCCTGCGCCTGCAACTCCGGCTTTCGCTGTAACATCAGTAAACGTGCCGTCGTGATTGTTGTGGAACAGCCGGTTCCAGTAGACCGGTGAAGTCTTGATGAGCGACGGAATCGATGCTCCGCCAACGAGATAAACATCCAGATAACCGTCGCCGTCGTAATCCAGCAACGCCACGCCCGCCACCATTGTCTGCGGCTGGTTCTTGTTTCTGGTATCGTCCGTAGCGGTGATGTAGTGGAGTCCGGCCTTCCCCGCGATTTCCTCGAACTGTATGGACCCGCGGTAAGTTGATTCCACATTGCCGGTCGAGGCACGGTCCTGGCCAAACGCCTGTGCCACGGGAGTGGCGATCAAAATCAGCAGCCTCAGGAGCGATTGATTTCGGCTAATCCATCGCCTGATGCGTGGCAGGTGTGGCATGGCTATTCCGGCTCGAAATACCGCGTTGATGACTTGATTGGTGGGCAGAGAGGGACTCGAACCCCCGACTTCCTGCTTGTAAGGCAGGCGCTCTAACCAGCTGAGCTATCCGCCCACGTTTGGCGGCAGGGCCCTACAGGCCCATAGTCATCATACCAGTGGTTACGCTTAGGTGTGTGCGCAATCCCATTCACTTGATACACTCAGCCGATGAGCCGACTGATCGTAAACGCAGACGACTTCGGACTGACCGCAGGCGTCAATCGCGCCATCATGGAACTCCACCGAGGCGGCGTGCTCACCAGCGCCACACTGATGTCGTGCGCACCCGCCACCGAGCAGGCTATCGAAATGGTCCAGTCGGCCCCGGCCATGGTTGTTGGCTGCCATGTTGTTTTGGTCGATGGCACTCCGGCCCTGAAACCAGCTGAGATTCCCACCCTTGTGGATGCACAGACAGGGCGCTTTCAGCCCAAGCTCAACACGTTTCTTCAGAAGCTTCTCGCCGGACGCATCAAGGAATCGGAAATCGAAGCTGAAGCATCGGCCCAGATTGCTCGCCTACAGAGTCACGGCCTGCGCCTCAGCCACGTTGACACGCACAAGCACACACACATGCTCCCCGGCGTGCTGCGACCCCTGCTGCGCGCAGCTAAGGGCGCAGGAATTCAGGCGATACGTAACCCTTTTGAGCCTGCCTGGAGCCTGCGCGCCACGCCCGGACTGCAGCTCATGCGCCGCTTTGAAGTCATGCTCATGCGGCGGTACGAGGCCGAATTCCTGCGCCTGGTTGCTGAGGCGGGACTTGTCACTACGAATGGGGCCATTGGCGTGCTTGCCACAGGAACCCTCGATGCCGGGACCATTGCTGCCCTGCTCAAAAACATGCCAGAGGGGACGTTCGAGCTCGTTTCGCATCCCGGCTACAACGATGCGGCTCTGGCACAGGCCAACACGCGCCTGCTTGCCTCGCGTGAGGCCGAACGCAATTCACTGCAGAAGATCAAGCAGTTCCCTGCGATAGAACTCATCTCATACGCAGATCTGTTGCCGCTCACCGAGTAGCTTTGAGTCACTCAAAGGCCAAAGGCGCGCATCTTCCTGCGCTCAGCCATCGTCTAACGAGAGAACTCAAGAATTCAACTGAGACAAACGCCATGCGCATTGGCATCACCTGTTATCCAACCTACGGCGGCTCCGGTGTGGTGGCCACGGAACTCGGCATTGAGCTGGCGGCAGCCGGACATGAGATCCATTTCATCTCGTATTCACAGCCTTTCAGGCTCAGTGGGCGCGACGACGGCATCTTCTACCACGAAGTGCCCGTCTCAAGTTACCCGCTCTTTGAGTTTCCGCCCTACGATCTGGCGCTCGCGTCACGCATGGCCGAGGTGGCGGAGCTCTACAATCTCGACCTGCTTCACGTGCACTATGCGATACCGCACTCGGTCAGCGCATTGCTCGCCCGCCAGATGCTCGCTGCACGTGGCAGTCGTCTTCCCTTCGTAACCACGCTCCACGGCACTGACATCACTCTCGTTGGCCTTGATCGCAGCTACTTGCCCATCACCCGCTTCTCCATCCAGGAGAGCGACGGCGTTACCAGCATCTCCAACTACCTGCGTGAAAAAACGATAGCGGATTTCGGCATTACGCGACCCATTGATGTGATCCCAAACTTCGTTAACTGCGACGTGTACACGCCCATCCTCGACAAGGAAAAGCGCGCCACTTCGCGCCTGCGGCTCGCCAGACCCGATGAAGCCATCCTTATTCATCTCTCCAACTTCAGACCCGTCAAGCGTGTGGTGGATGTCGTCAAGGTCTTCGCAAAAGTCACCAAGTCTGTTCCTGCGCAGCTTGTGCTGGTGGGCGATGGTCCTGACCGCTCCGCTGCCGAGTGGCTCGCGCACGACTTAGGCATCCATGAACGCGTTCATTTCCTCGGCAAGCAGGAACGCATTAACGAGCTCCTCGCGCTTGCTGACTTGATGCTCCTGCCCAGTGCATTGGAATCCTTCGGCCTTGCCGCGCTGGAAGCAATGGCATGCAAGGTCCCTGCAATTGCCACGCGTGTTGGCGGAATCCCCGAAGTCATTGACGATGGAGTGACCGGGCTGCTCTACCCCATCGGAGATGTGGAGGCAATGGCTGCCGGCGCCATCGATTTGCTTACAACGCCAGGCAAACTGGAAGCCATGCGCGATGCCGCCCGCAAGACTGCACGCACGCACTTCTGCTCCACAAAAATCGTGCCACAGTACGTGCATTACTACGAATCGGTTCTGGCTGGAACAAATTAAGCTGGCTGGGCTGAAAGAGGATCCGCTTCAAACCGCGGCAGAAAACCTAGTTGTCTCCAAAAGCCTTCCACCAGGGCGACTGTCTCCGCTGTGGTGTTTGGCGCGGTTCGCAGCAGTAACTCTACCGGCTCACCATGAGCTAAATCGCGCGCCTCCGCAACAATGGCGACGCACTTCTCCGGGCGGTAGGTACATGCCGCCAGATCGCCAATCGAGAGCCTTGTCGTGGGTGTCACCAGCACCGTATGCGGCGGCGACATTCTGTCCAGTAGCCAGAGGATCTCAAGCTTCGATTCCAATTCGTCGGGCACACAGTCAATCACCAAATCGGCCTGCCGGACGGCGTCCTCAATTGTGGAGACAAAGGAAACCATAGGGAGAGCTGCAGCGCTCAACCGCTGGCGCAGTGCCTCCTGCGCGTGGTGCAGATTATTCGGCATCACGTCTTCCAGCAGCACATTGCAGCCACCTTGCGCTGCTGCAACGGCCAGGCCTCGTCCCAGCGGCCCTGCCCCGATAATGGCTAAATTCAGCAAAAATCCGGCCTTACTTTTCGTTCAGAGCCCGCACCAAGTCTTCTGCGTTTGGGTGGGTTTGCATCATATGCTCAGCCACCTTCGCACGCTCCTCGAGTGAGAGGTTGGGTACGGCCGCCAGTATGCGCCGCAGGGTCACGGCAACGTCGTCAAGATAGTTCATAAGGCGAATAGCTTCTCCGGAAAGCGGCATGGATTTCCTCTGGTTTGAAGTCATATCCATTGTAAGGCGGCGGGGCCATGGATGAGAAAATCTCCCCGAGATACTGTAGGGGCTTTGCTTCCGTTTTGTCGTTTGCCGCTGAACGGGTCCAATATGGTAGGGTTTCCTGTGGCCCGGCGGGCATGGGACTGAACACAGGCAGTTCGGAAGGCTAAACAGAGCAAATTGACGGCTCATACGTCCAAGACGCCAGGCAGGAGAAATTTTCCTTCTATGAAGTCCTCAACGGCCGCACCCAACCAGACTCTTAGCTCAACTCCTCTCACAACCAATAAGCACCTCATCCGCTGGGTTGAAAAAATGGCTGACCTCTGCCGTCCCAGCTCCATTCACTGGGTGGATGGTTCACAGGCCGAGTATGACTTCCTGTGCGATCGTCTTGTGGCAGCGGGAACTTACGTCCGTCTCAATCAGGAACAATGGCCCGGCTGCTACTACGCCCGCTCTGTGCCCGGCGATGTCGCCCGCGTAGAAGACCGCACCTTCATCTGTTCGCTCTCCCGTGATGCCGCAGGGCCCACCAACAACTGGGAAGACCCCTACGTCATGCGCCACCGCCTGAAGCAGCTCTTCAAGGGTTGCATGCAGGGCCGTACCATGTATGTTCTGCCGTTCAGCATGGGGCCCGTAGGCTCGCCTATGTCCCGCATCGGTGTGCAGATCACAGACTCCGCATATGTCGTAACGCAGATGCGGATTATGGCGCGCATCGGGGCTCCGGTGTTCGTTGAAATTGATAAGGACGAGCAGCGAGTGGTTCCCTGCATGCACTCTGTGGGCATGCCTCTAAAGCCAGGACAGGCTGATGTTCCGTGGCCGTGCAATGAAACCAAGTACATCGTGCACTTCCCGGAAACACGCGAAATCTGGTCCTACGGTTCTGGCTATGGTGGCAACGCCCTGCTCAGCAAGAAGTGCTTTGCTCTGCGCATTGCCTCTAACATCGCCCGTGACGAGGGCTGGATGGCCGAGCACATGCTCATCCTTGGCGTGGAAAGCCCGAAAGGCGAAAAGACCTACGTAGCCGCGGCATTCCCTTCCGCCTGCGGCAAAACGAACTTCGCCATGCTCATACCGCCCAAATCCATGAAGGGCTGGCGCGTGTGGACGGTCGGTGACGATATTGCGTGGATTCGCCCCGACAGCCATGGCCACCTACGGGGTATGAATCCCGAAGCTGGTTTCTTTGGCGTTGCGCCCGGCACAGGTCACAAGACCAACCCCATGGCCATGGCCACGCTGGCGCGCAACTCAATCTTTACCAACGTAGCCCTCACGCCCGAGGGCGGCGTCTGGTGGGAAGGCATGACGGACTCGCCGCCGGCTGAGTGCCTCGACTGGCGCGGCGAGCTATGGACACCCGCCATCGGCAAGGAAACAGGACGCACCGCCGCACATCCCAACGGCCGCTTTACAGCGCCCGCTGCGCAATGCCCCACCATCGATCCCGCATGGGAGTCACCCGAAGGCCTGCCGATCAGCGCGATTATCTTTGGGGGCCGCCGCTCCACCACCCTCCCGCTTGTCTATCAGGCCTTTAACTGGAGCAGCGGTGTCTACATGGGTGCCACCATGGGCTCAGAAACCACGGCAGCGGCTACTGGCGCTGTAGGCCAGGTTCGTCGGGATCCGATGGCTATGCTGCCCTTCTGCGGCTATCACATGGGCGAATACTTCCGCCACTGGCTACGGATGCAGCGCGAACTCGATGAGACTCCGCGCATCTTCCATGTGAACTGGTTCCGGAAGGACGAAGCAGGGCGTTTCATCTGGCCAGGATTTGGTGAGAATATGCGCGTTCTTCGCTGGATTGTCGATCGAATCCATGGCCGCAGTCACGGCCGCGAGACTCCCATTGGTTGGGTGCCGCGCTATCAAGATATTGACTGGACCGGCCTTAATTTACCCCGCGAGCGCTTTGATGAACTTATGAAAGTCGATCGTGATGCCTGGCGCAAAGAGATCATGGGGCACGAGGAGCTCTTCATCCAACTACACAGCCAACTTCCACCCGAGATGATTTACGAACGCGAGCTATTGATAAGGCGCCTTTAATCCACACAAGGCCGCTTCGCACCCAACTTGCTGCCCCCGGATGGCTACCTTCTGCAGCCACAGGGATTCCTCGCGGATTACTTTGATTTAACAAGGGTTGTGTATTACAGGACTCTTTTTCCCGAGATTTCAGTTATATTTAAAGTGTTCAGCACTATCCCTGACACGGCCAGGACTGCAGATGCAGCCCTTTTCAAACAAGACCATGGCAAACCCTCGGGAATTGTCACGGGGGCTGTGTCTTTCCCGGCTTGCAACACTAACAGGCACTGAACAACGCTTTAACAGAAGGATGCCATGCAAACACAGGATTTTCGCCAACGCATTCCTGACGATCAAGGTCTCTATCACCCCCGCAATGAACACGATGCCTGTGGCATGGGCCTCGTGGCCAGCATTCGCGGCGAGAAGAGCCATGACATTATCCGCAAGGGGCTTGAGGTGCTCATTAACCTCACCCACCGCGGTGCTGCTGGCTGCGACCCTGAGACCGGTGACGGCGCCGGCATCCTGATTCAAATTCCCCACGTCTTCTTTGCCCGCGAGTGTGGCGAACTCGGCATGCCTTTGCCTGAGCCCGGCGAATACGGCGTCGCCATGGTCTTCCTGCCTGTGGACAAGCACAGTCGCCTGCAGTGTGAAGGTGTCTTTGAACGCATCGCGCGCGAAGAAGGCCTCACCGTCATTGGCTGGCGCGACACACCAGTCAACGGAGACGCCATCGGACGCGAAGCGCGTGCCTCTCAGCCTTACATCGAGCAGTTTTTCGTGGGCCGTCCCGATGGTATGAACGAGGAGAACTTTGAGCGCCTGCTCTATCGTGTGCGTCGTCGCACAGAGAATGAAATGGCGGTCTCCGATATTGAGGGCAAGGAGGACTTCTACATCCCGTCCTTCTCCTGTCGGACCATCGTTTACAAGGGCCTCATGCTCGCTCCGCAGATAGAGAAGTTCTACTTTGAGCTGGCTAACCCGCTGGTTACCAGTGCCCTCTGTCTTGTACACCAGCGCTTCTCCACCAATACCTTCCCCAGTTGGAAGCTCGCGCATCCCTATCGCTACGTCGCCCACAACGGCGAGATCAACACCATCCGCGGCAACGTGAGCTGGATGAATGCCCGCCAGTCCGTGCTGGAGAGCCCACTTCACGGCGAGAAGATTGAAGATCTCTTCCCCGTCATCGTGCCAGAGGGAAGCGACTCTGCTTCCCTCGACAATGCCGTCGAGTTTCTCTATCAGTCCGGCCGTTCCCTGCCGCACGTCATGGCCATGCTCATCCCGGAAGCATGGGCAGGCAACCCGGACATGGATGAGGACAAGCGTGCCTTCTACGAGTACCACGCTTCACTGATGGAACCGTGGGATGGACCCGCAGCCATCGCATTCACCGACGGGCGCGTCATCGGTGCCACGCTCGACCGCAACGGTTTGCGCCCGGGCCGATACATCATCACCAAAGACGACCTTGTTGTCCTCGCATCTGAAGCCGGCGTGATAGAGGTGCCCGCCGAGGATATCCGCAAGAAGGGACGCCTGCAGCCGGGCCGCATGTTCCTCGTGGATACGGTCGAGAAGCGCATCATCGCCGATGGAGAAATCAAGAAGCAGTTGGCGGCGCGCCAGCCCTACGGCAAGTGGATCCAGGAGCAGCAGGTCACCCTAGAACATCTCCCCGAGCCGTCGCGCCTTGTTGCCTCCAATCCTGAGACTCTGCTCCGTCGCCAGCGCGCCTTCGGCTATAGCGAAGAGGACCTTCGTATATTGCTGGCTCCAATGGGCGCCAAAGGCGAAGAGCCAATCGGCTCCATGGGCACGGACGTGCCGCTGGCCTGCCTGTCTGATCGCCCTCAACCCCTGTTCAACTACTTCAAGCAGCTCTTCGCGCAGGTCACCAATCCGCCTATCGACCCCATCCGCGAAGAGATGGTCATGTCGCTTATCAGCTACATCGGTACTGAGCGCAATATTCTAGATGAGAAGCCCGAGAACTGCCACACGCTCAAGCTTCCGCATCCAATCCTCACCAACCGCGATCTGGAAAAGCTCCGCCGTGTCTCCACCGGCGATCTGCTCGCCACCACGCTGTCTACCTGCTTCCGCGCGGCAGACGGTGAAGAGGGCATGCGGCGCGCGCTCGAAGAGCTCAGTAACCGCGCAGCCTTTGCTGTTTCAAATGGCTACACGCTGCTCATCCTCTCCGATCGCGCAGTGGATGCATCCTACGCTCCCATACCCAGCCTGCTTGCCATGGCGGCAGTGCACAATCGCTTGGTCAAGGACAAGACACGCACGCAGGTCGCGCTCATCATTGAGAGCGGGGAGCCCCGCGAGGTCATGCACTTCGCCCTGCTTATCGGCTACGGCGCCAGCGCCATCAATCCTTACCTTGCCTTTGAAACGCTTCACGACCTCAAGCGCCGTGGACTTCTGCCGCACAACATCTCCGGCATCCAGGCGGAGAAGCATTTCATCAAGGCCATTAACAAGGGCCTGCTCAAGACCTTCTCCAAGATGGGCATCAGCACGCTGCAAAGCTACCGTGGTGCGCAGGTGTTTGAAGCTGTAGGCCTCAATGAGTCGCTCATCAACACTTATTTCCCTGGTACAGCCTCCCGCATCGAGGGTGTCGGCCTGGACGTGCTCGCCCGTGAAGCACAGTTGAAGCATGAGTTCGCCTTCCAGCCGCTTACGGAATCGGAAACCGAGCTTGTTCTCGGTGGCCAGTACCAGTACCGCGAAGGCGGCGAGTACCACCTGCTCAACCCGCTGACCATCAGCAAGCTCCAGCACGCGGTGCGCCAGAACAATCCAGCCACCTTCCAGGAGTACACCGACCTCATCGACAACCGGAACCGTCAGCTCTGCACGCTACGCGGTCTGCTCACCCTTAAGTACGCTGAGCAACCTATTCCGCTGGAAGAGGTCGAGCCTGCCAAGGAGATCGTCAAGCGCTTCTGCACTGGCGCCATGAGTTTCGGCTCCATCAGCAAGGAAGCCCATGAGACGCTGGCCATCGCCATGAATCGCCTCGGCGGCATGTCCAACACCGGCGAAGGCGGCGAAGATGAAGCCCGTTTCAAGCCCGATCCGAATGGAGACTCGCGCCGCAGCGCCATCAAGCAGGTCGCGAGCGGCCGCTTTGGCGTCACCACGAATTACTTGATCAACGCGGATGAGCTGCAAATCAAGATGGCGCAGGGCGCAAAACCCGGCGAGGGAGGTCAGCTCCCCGGCCACAAGGTCGATGAAGTCATCGCCAAAACGCGCCATTCGATTCCCGGCGTGGGGCTGATTTCTCCGCCGCCACACCATGACATCTATTCCATCGAGGATCTGGCGCAACTCATCTACGACCTAAAGAACGTCAACCCAGGCGCGCGAATCTCCGTCAAGCTCGTCTCGGAGGTTGGCGTGGGCACGGTTGCGGCGGGCGTCTCCAAGGCGCATGCCGACGTTGTCCTGATTTCCGGAGACACCGGTGGCACAGGCGCTTCCCCGCTCAGCTCCATTAAGCACGCGGGCCTGCCATGGGAGCTCGGCCTCGCCGAAACACAGCAGGTGTTGCTGCTCAACGACTTGCGTGGGCGCATCAAGGTTCAGACCGACGGCAAGCTACAGACCGGCCGCGACGTCACGATTGCCGCTCTGCTCGGTGCCGAGGAGTTCGGCTTTGCCACAACGCCGCTCATCACCATGGGCTGCATCATGATGCGCAAGTGTCATCTGAACACTTGTTCAGTTGGCATTGCCACGCAAGACCCCGTTCTGCGCGCACGCTTTCAGGGCCAGCCCGAGCACGTGATCAACTTCTTCTTCTTCATTGCCGAACAAGTGCGCCAGCATATGGCAAGGCTCGGCTTCCGCACCATGAATGAAATGATAGGCCGGGTCGACAAGATCGATGCCGCGATTGCCGAAGCGCACTGGAAGGCCAAGGGAATCGATCTTTCCTCCATCCTTTACGCTCCTACCGTGCCATCTCGCGTGGCCCGCCGCAAGGTGCAGGAGCAGGATCACGGCCTGGATCAGGCTCTGGATCACGCGCTCATCTCAAAGGCTATGCCGGCACTTGAATCGAAGACTCCCGTAAGCGCCAGCTTTGCTATTCGCAATGTGCATCGCACGGTGGGCGGCATGCTCGGCGGAGAGATTGCCCGGCGCTACGGCTCTGAAGGCTTGCCGGACGGCACAATCCACTTCCGCTTTGAAGGCTCTGCAGGACAAAGCTTCGGCGCCTTCGTCCCCATGGGAGTCACACTCGAACTCGAAGGCGACTCCAACGACTACCTCGGCAAAGGTCTCTCCGGCGGCCGCATTATCGCCTTCCCGCCAAAGACCTCGAGTTTCCTGCCGGAGGAAAGTATCCTTGTCGGCAACGTCGTTCTCTACGGAGCCACCAGCGGCGAGGTCTTCCTCAACGGTATCGCCGGTGAGCGCTTCGCCGTCCGCAACTCCGGTGCCACCGCCGTTGTCGAAGGCGTAGGCGACCATGGCTGCGAATACATGACGAATGGTACGGTTGTTGTCATCGGCTCGACTGGCCGTAACTTTGCCGCCGGTATGAGCGGCGGACGCGCCTTCGTCTACGACGATCAGGGCGACTTCTCCACGCGCCGCTGCAATACGGCCAGCGTCGATCTAGAGCGCCTCGAAAGTGAAGCGGATGTAAACGAAGTCCGCGGCCTACTTGAGCGCCATCGGGACCTTACAGGCAGCCCCCGCGCAGCATGGATACTCGAGCACTGGGCTGAAGCGCAGCCGCGCTTCATCAAGGTCTTCCCGCACGAGTACAAACGAGTTCTTGGTGTGCCGCGCGTTGAAACGGTTTACGCAGCTCCCACATCTTCGTCGCCTCTGGTGGCGGCAACAGCAGAGGTGCAGCATGGGTAAGGTCACTGGATTTCTGGAAATCGATCGCGAACAGCCGACACGGCGCAAGCCAGAGGAGCGCATCAAGGACTGGTTCGAAATCTACCAGCCATTCCCCGAGGAAAGACAGCGCGAGCAGGGTGCCCGCTGCATGGACTGTGGCGTGCCCTTCTGCCATACCGGCTGTCCGGTGAATAACATCATTCCCGACTGGAATGACCTCGTCTACAACGGCCGCTGGGAAAGCGCCATCAGGCGTCTGCATGCTACCAACAACTTCCCGGAGTTTACCGGCCGGATCTGCCCTGCTCCGTGCGAGGCGGCCTGCGTGTTGGGCATCAACCTGCCACCTGTCTCCATCAAGCTCATCGAAAAAAGCATTGTCGAGCGCGCCTGGGATGAGGGCTGGATTCACCCCGAGCCGCCGGAGCACAACACCGGCAAGCGTGTTGCCGTCGTCGGCAGCGGCCCCTCGGGCCTAGCCGCCGCGCAGCAATTGCGCCGCGCCGGCCACTCCGTCACGGTGTACGAGAAGAACGACCGAATCGGGGGCTTGCTCCGCTACGGGATTCCTAACTTTAAACTGGAAAAGCACGTTATCGACCGCAGGCTGCAGCAGATGCGCGCCGAGGGTGTGAGCTTTGTCACTGGCGCACACGTCGGTGTCAACGTCCCTGTGGAAGCGCTGACCGAACACTATGATGCAATCCTGCTCTGCGGCGGTTCCGAACAGCCCCGCGACCTCAAGATTCCCGGTCGTGAGCTTAAGGGGATTCACTTCGCCATGGAGTTCCTGCCGCAACAGAACCATCGCTGTGAGGGCGACACCGTCGACCCCTCCACCGCCATCACTGCTGCCGGCAAGCGCGTGCTCATCATCGGCGGTGGCGACACCGGCGCAGACTGCCTTGGCACCAGCCTCCGTCAAGGCGCGAAGAGCGTGCATCAGTTTGAAATTATGCCCAAGCCGCCAGAGACGCGTGCCTCTTCCACGCCCTGGCCGCTCTGGCCCATGCAGCTCCGCACGGAAAGCTCGCATGAGGAAGGCGGCATCCGCGACTGGAGCATCAACAGCGTGAAGTTCACCGGCGACGAAAGCGGCAACGTCAAGCAGTTGCACGCCGTGCGAGTGGGCCCGCCGCCCAAGTTTGAACCCATTCCGGGTACAGAGTTCACCCTCGACGTCGATCTCGTCCTGCTGGCCATGGGCTTCCTCGGTCCTGTGCGCAATGGCATGATCGAGCAGCTCGGCGTTGATCTTGATCAGCGCGGCAACGTGGCAACCACTGACTACATGACATCCAAGGATGGCATTTTTGCCGCGGGAGACATGCGTCGCGGTCAGTCGCTCGTAGTCTGGGCAATTTCAGAAGGCCGCAAGGCAGCAGCAGCCGTAGACACTTACCTTTCCCAGAAGGCCGCGCTCCTGCATCGCACCTCTATCGGGTGAAGGCCTTACGCGGGTTGCACTCATCAGCGGGCCATCCACGGCCCGCTGAACTTTTTATGGCGTCGTTTCGCCCTCGTACAGCCCACATCCTCAAGCCGACAGGAAAGCCGCCCTCTCCCGCCAGCTCGTGCACATTTTCCCTAGACCATAGACGTTCCGTCCTTCTCAACGGATGCATCTCGCCAGGAGTTTCACAGATTCAAACCAATATTTTCTGGCGCGCGTTGCCCGAGTTGCGCATTTTGCCAAAATGCAGGACGCTGTTAGGCAAGGGAGCCTGCCATGGAACATGACGCTTCTCCAAATGCGTCCCTCATGCAAGCGCTGGCTAACATCGCCCTAGATCTGCGCTGGTCATGGAACCATGCTGCGGACGAACTCTGGAAGCACCTTGACCCTGAGCTCTGGGAACTGACTCGCAATCCGTGGGTAATGCTCCAGACCGTTTCCAGAGAAAGGCTCGATGCCCTGATGGCGGAGCCGCAATTCTGTGCGAAAATTGACGAAATTGCAAGCCGCCGCGAATGGCGCGAGCAGTCCTCAAGTTGGTTCGAGAGCACTTACCCACAGCGTCCCTTCAGTCACGTCGCCTACTTCAGCATGGAGTTCATGCTCAGCGATGCCCTGCCCATTTATTCGGGAGGACTTGGCAATGTCGCCGGCGATCAGCTCAAATCCGCCAGCGACCTGGGCGTCCCGGTCGTGGGCGTAGGACTGCTCTATCAGGTCGGCTATTTTAGGCAGCGTCTCGACGCCGAAGGACGCCAGCAGGCGCTCTACCCCTTTAACGACCCCGGACAGCTCCCGATTAAGCCTGTGCGTCAGGCCAACGGCGAGTGGCTCCGCGTTCAACTTAAGCTTCCCGGCTATCCTTTGTGGATTCGTGTATGGCAGGTGCAGGTTGGCCGGCGCATACTCTATCTCCTTGACACAAACGATCCCGCCAATCTTCCCGAGCACCGCGGGATAACGAGCGAGCTCTACGGTGGCAGTCCTGAGGTCCGCTTGACGCAGGAACTTGTACTGGGTATCGGCGGCTGGCGCATGCTGCGCGCTGTCGGTCTTCGCCCTCCTGTCTGCCATCTCAATGAGGGCCATGCGGCGTTCGCCGTACTGGAGCGCGCGCGGGACTACATGCAGGAGGCAAACGTACCGTTTGACACTGCTCTCACAGTGGTCCGTGCGGGGAATCTATTCACCACCCACACGCCCGTCGAGGCAGGCTTCGACAGGTTTGCGCCTGAGCTTGTCAAACGCTATTTCCGCCACTATGCGCAGGACGACCTCCATATCCCAATGCAGGAATTGCTCGCTTTGGGCCGCCAGAATACCTTTGATGATGCAGAACCTTTCAGCATGGCACTTCTTGCTCTACGTGGTAGTTGTGCTGTCAATGCCGTCAGTCGATTGCACGGAAAAGTCAGCCGCGAGCTCTTCAAGGGCATCTTTCCGGAGTGGCCTGTCGAAGATGTGCCCATTGGTCACGTCACAAACGGCGTACACATTCCTATCTGGGATTCAGATGAAGCCGACAAGTTATGGAATGATGCCTGCGGACGCGGGCGCTGGGACGCAGATCAGAAAACGATTATTGAGGGCTTCAACGCCCTTTCGGATGCACGGATCTGGAAGATGCGTCACACCTCGCGGGAAACCCTTGTCAACTTCGTCCGCGCAAGGTTGGCTCGTCAGATCGCCGGCCATGGCGCGACCGAGCAGGAAGTCGAAGCTATTGAGCGCATCCTTGAACCTGATGCGCTTACCCTGGGATTCGCACGGCGCTTCGCCCCATATAAGCGTCCCAATCTACTCCTTCACAATCCCGAGCGCCTCCTTGCCATCCTTACCAACAAGCACCGGCCCGTTCAACTGCTCATTGCCGGCAAGGCACATCCGCAGGACACACGGGGGCAGGAGATGATTCGTCAATGGGTAGACTTCATCCGCCACACGCCGGCACGGTCACAGGTCGTTTTCCTCGCCGACTACGACATGAGGATGACTGAGAGTCTTGTGCGGGGAGTCGATGTTTGGCTCAATACCCCGCGCCGCCCATGGGAAGCCTGTGGAACCAGCGGAATGAAGGTACTTGTCAATGGAGGGTTGAACCTCTCTGAACTTGATGGCTGGTGGGCAGAGGCCTATACACCTGAAGTTGGATGGGCCTTGGGCGACGGCCGCGAACACGGGGACGACCCGGCCTGGGACGCTTCTGAGGCCGACCAGTTGTACACGCTGTTGGAGGAACAGGTAATCCCCGAGTTCTACGATCGCGACGAATCTGGCGTTCCGGTCGCTTGGGTCAAGCGGATCCGCGCCAGCCTCACTCAGCTCACCCCAGTATTTTCTGCCAACCGCTGTGTCCGCGAGTACACTGAAAAACACTATATCCCGCTGGCAGCAGCCTATCAGCGCCGTACTGATGAAACCCAAAAGACTACGGAAGGACTCTTGCATTGGCGCCGCAAGATCGCTGACCACTGGCCGCGTGTCCGCTTCGGCACTATCCGCGTGGATACAGCCGACAATCTCCATCACTTCCAGATTCAGGTCTACCTTGATGAACTCGGCCCTGAAGCCGTAAGGGTCGAAATGTATGCCGAGCCCGTCACTGACGGAGTACCCGAACGCCATGTTATGACTTGTGGAGACGCCCTGGTCGGCGAAAATGCATGGCGATACACCGCGAGTATACCCGCTTCCCGTCCCGCCTCTGACTTTACCCCACGCGTCATTCCGTACCATCTGGAGGCCTTCGTCCCGATCGAAGCGCAAGAGATCCTATGGTACCAATAATCACTTGGCCTTTCGATCGGGAAACCTGCTCCTATCTGATTAGAAAAAAACAACTTATACCCATCACGCTGACGGATGGCCCCTTGCCGGATCTCCGGCATATTGCAACTGTTTAATCAACCCTTTACGATGGTGGTCCACCATCAAAGAATACTGGCCTCTGAGACGACCTTTCCCTGTGGTTTGCATCAAAGCTAGTAAAGATGCCGTGCGGTGATGAAAGAGCGTACTGCATGCGTCATACTTGGCGCCCCACTGTAAAAAAGTCGAACATGAATGACTCGCTGAAATACCGGGTTGGTTCACTGCGGCTTGTCCTCGGCCTGGCGGGACTGGCTCTTTCGATAGTTCTCTGGGGACTTGCCTACAAGCTCTCTCTTTATGCGCCGGCTCAGAACAGTTTTCACAGCATTCCCCACGCAAAACTGCTTTCTGAGAATGAACGTTCCTTACCTACCCTCGCTCATCTCCATCAAACTCTGCCTGACTCGCTGGGTATCCAACCTTGGACTGTTCTCACAGGCGGAATGCTCTTCGGCGGCTTTCTGCTTGCTCTGTGGGGCAAACGGGATAGGCATTGTGCGTTGAGCTTTTACGGGGGTCACAGACGCAGTCCGAAGGCCCCGCGCCTAAGTTCAATGCAGCTTCGTCCCCCGCCTTTCCTGTGCTGAAGCTCGGCTCCTAGACGATCGATGGCGCCAATATCCATCTAACCTGCCCGTTGCGTTGAACTCTTCCCCGATTCAGTGAAGCACGGCATACCGTCAACTCAATTGCAGATCCAAACCCTTACGCATAGGTGCCAAAACAACAATGTGGAAGCGACTCTCTCTTCTCCTTGCAGCACTGACTTCTATTGCAGCCTTAGGTCTCACTGCCTGTGATTCCAAGAGTGCCGGCGATGCGCGTGCGGCAGAGATTCCCTCTGCCTCCGTGTCTCTCGTCAAGCGCGGCAACATCGTGCACACCTTGAGTCTCGCGGGTCAGTTCCAGCCCTACCAGGTGGTAGATGTCCACGCCAAGGTCTCCGGATACATTAAGGACATTTACGTCGATATCGGCGACCGTGTGCACCAGGGGCAGGTCCTTGCCGTACTCGAAGTGCCTGAGCTTGGCGCCCAGCTACAGGGTACCGTTGCAGACGTGGCCCAGACTAAGGACGAGGTCGTGCGTGCCCAGCATGAAGTGGCGCGAGCCCAATCAGAACACGCAGCCCTCCATGCTGACTACAAACGCTTGAAACAGGCCGCTGCTGCCCAGCCGGGACTGATTGCCCAGCAGGAGCTCGATGACGCGCAGGCCAAAGATCTGGCATCTGAAGCGCAAATCGATGCGGCGAAGTCTGCCCTATCTGCCGCCCAGCAGAAAGCCGCCGGCGCCCTTGCAAATCACGAGCGCGTCAGCGACCTGGAAGACTACACCAAGGTGACTGCTCCCCTTGATGGCGTTATCATCTGGCGCTATGCGGATACGGGGGCGCTGATTCAGGCCGGCACATCGTCAGACACTCAATCGCTTCCAATTGTGAAGCTTTCGCAGAGTGGCCTGCTTCGGCTGCGACTGCCGGTACCTGAGGACGCTGTCGCCTATATCCACGAGGGCGCCAACGTCAACGTCCGCGTGGACGCCGTGCACCGCACCTTTGTCGGAAAGGTCGTTCGCTTTACGCGCAACGTAAGCCTTGCTACGCGCACCATGGAAACCGAAATCGACGTTGAGAACAAAGACCTCTCCTTGACTCCCGGCATGTATGCCAACACCGACATCGAACTCCAGCAGCATGACAACGTCCTCACGATTCCTGAGCCTGCGCTCATTCAGGATGGCAACAAGACCTCGGTCCTTGTTGTCGATAACGACCATCGCGTGCAGATCCGCAACGTGCAGGTTGGCCTGCAGGGGTCGAATCGTGTCGAAATAAAGTCCGGCCTTCAGGAAGGCGATATGGTCATCACCGGTGCCCAATCCAACTTCCAGGCAGGCGAGATCGTGAAGCCAAAAATGGAGCAGTCGTCGCTGAACAATGGCGTCACCCAGCAAGACGGAGACGAGTAAGAATGCCAAAGTTCGCCCTCAAGTATCCCTACTTCATCATCATGGCCTGTCTTGTGATTGTTGTAGTAGGGATTACCAACATCGTTGGAATGCCCGTTGATCTCTTCCCCCAGATCGATATTCCCGTTGTTGTCGTAGCAACCTTTTATTCCGGCATGCCGCCGCAGCAGATTGAGGCGGACATTACCGACACGTTCGAGCGCTTCTTTACGCTGGGCAGCAACATCGATCACATTGAGTCCCGTTCGCTCACCGGCGTCAGCCTCATCAAGATTTATTTCAAGCCGGGCACAGACGCCAATGCGGCTCTCAGTAACATTGCCAACCTGGCCATGGCCGACTTGCGACGATTACCGCCCGGCACGCTACCTCCGGTGGTGCTGGGCATGGACGCCTCCAGCCAGCCCGTATGCCTGGTTACTCTCAAGGGTCGGGGACTCAATGAGACCGACCTGAAGGATCTTGCGCAGTTCCAGGTCCGCAATCAGATTGCCAACGTACCCGGAGCCTCTGTTCCGCAACCCTTTGGCGGCCGCTATCGCCAGATCATGGTCTATGTGGACCCACTCAAGCTGGAAGCACACAACATGAGCTTGATGGACGTGGTTCGCGCCGTGAACTCCTCTAACTTGATTCTCCCCGCTGGCGACGTGCGCATTGGCGCCAAGGACTACAACATCTACGCCAACAGCCAGGTGCCAACACCTGATGAGATTAACGACCTCCCGCTCAAGTCTGTCGGCAATGCCTCTGTCCTTGTGGCAGACATCGGCAAGGCCGAAGATTCTGGAACCATCCAGACAAACATCGTTCGCATTGACGGCCAGAAGTCTGTTTACGTCCCCGTACTCAAGCAAGGTGGTGACAGTAACACCATCACCATCGTGAACGGCATGAAGCAGGCCATCAAGCATCTGGTGGATATTCCCGCATCTCTCAAGACATCCGTCGTCTTTGACCAATCTGTATTCGTCAAGTCCGCCTTGCGCAACCTGGGCAATGAAGGCGGCATTGGACTCGTCCTCACGGCACTAATGATTCTGCTCTTCCTCGGCAGCATGCGTGCTACCTTTGCTGTCCTTCTCTCGATTCCGCTCTCGGCCCTGGCTGCGCTCATCTGTATCCGGGCAGGTGGTGGATCCATTAACACCATGGTGCTCGCGGGCCTTGCACTGGCCTTCTCCCGCCTCATCGATAACTCAGTTGTCGTGCTGGAGAACATCTTCCGTCATCTTGAAATGGGCGAACCACCCGCGCTTGCGGCCGAGCTTGGCGGTAAGGAGGTGCAACTCGCCGTCCTTGCTGCCACTTTTACAACCGCTATTGTGTTCTTCCCCGTAGCATTACTGAGCGGGGTCAGCAAGTATCTCTTCACGGCGCTCGCTCTTTCGGTTGTCTTCGCACTCTTCGCCTCCTATATCGTTGCCATGACCGTGGTGCCGCTTTACTGCGCACGCTTCATCAAGCCGACCGTGGGCGTTCACGTTGCTGAAGAGCAGGATGGCACATTGCTCGCCGTGGGCAAGCGCTCTCTCTTTCAGCGCATCGTGTATGCCTTCAACGCTTGGTTCCAGCAGATGCTTGAGAAATATGTCAAAGCTGTGAACCGCACCATCCTTCGTCCGATTGGTACAACCACCACCATTTTGGGGGCAGTCCTCCTTAGCTTTGCGCTCTTTCCGCTTCTTGGCCGCTCTTACTTTCCGCGCACTGACCCCGGCCAGTTCGTCATCAACATCAAGTGCCCCAGCGGCACGCGCATCGAGCTGAGTGATCAATACATTGCCCAGGTGGAGCAGGAAATCCGGGCCACCGTCGATCCCCGGGACCTCGACATGATTGTCTCCAACATCGGCATCACACCTGACCTCTCAGCCATCTATACCAGCAACTCCTCGATGGATACCGCTTTCGTTCAGGTTAGCCTCAAGGAGGGTCATCGCATTGGCAGCTACGAGTACATGCGCCGCGTGCGCGCAAAACTCGCCAGTGATATGCCACAGCTGACCACCTACTTCCAGGCCGGTGGACTCGTGGATTCCGTCATCAACCAGGGCCTCCCCGCTCCTATTGACGTGCAGATTAGCGGCAATGACATGGATCAGTCCTATGCCATCGCACAGCAGATAGCATCCAAGGCCAAAGCGCTACCAGACGTAAGCGATGTCCTGATCCCGCAGAACCTCAACTATCCGGGTCTCGATCTCAACATTGACCGCGAGCGTGCCAGCCTCATCGGCCTCTCGCCCAAGGAGGTCGTTGACAATGTCATCACGGCGCTTACATCGAACGGCATGATCGCCCCCAGCTACTGGATTGACCCCAACACCGGCAATAACTACATGCTCACGGTCCAGTACTTTGATCAGAAGATCGGCCACATGACCATGGACGACTTCAAGCAGATTCCCCTGCGCGCCAGCGGCATCTCCCAATACACCCCGCTCCAGTCTGTTGCCAACATCAAGAAAATCAATACACCCACTGAGGTCGATCACTACCAGATCCGCCGCATCATCGACGTCTACGTCATGCCTTCCACCGAGGCGCTGCAAGGAGTCAACGCCGAGGTCAAGAAGATCATCGCCGGTGTCCAACTCCCACAGAACGTGCGCATCACTGTCCGCGGTACCGTCGTCAGCATGAATGAGTCCTTCCTCCGCTTCGGCATTGGTCTCGTTCTCTCCGTTGCCCTGGTCTATCTCATTCTGATGGCCCAGTTCACATCCTTCATTGACCCATTCATCATCCTCATGGCCATCCCTCCCGGCCTCTCAGGAGTGCTGCTCATCCTGCTCATCACCCATAGCACGCTCAACATCATGTCGCTCATGGGTGTCATCATGATGACCGGCATCGTCGTCTCCAACAGTATTCTCATCGTCGAATTTGCAGGTCACTTGCACGAAGAGGGCCTGCCTGTCGCTGAAGCCGTAGTGCAGTCGTGCAAGATCCGGTTGCGCCCCATTCTCATGACTTCACTCGCTACGCTCCTGGGCATGATTCCTATGGCCCTCGGGCTGGAGGCAGGTAGTGAGCAATATGCGCCCTTGGCGCGCGCCATCATCGGTGGACTGGGTGTTTCCGTGGTCGCCACGGTCTTCCTTGTCCCCGCTGTCTACCTGATCATCCACAAAGAGCGAGAGAAACAGGCTCGGCCTGAGCCGGAGTTGAGTATTCATGCCTAAGTTCGCTCTCAGATATCCCTACTTCATCATCATGGTGTGTTTGATTATCGTGGTCGTCGGGGTAACTAACATTGCCAGCATGCCTGTCGATCTCTTCCCCAAGATCGATATTCCTGTTGTTGTCGTAGCAACCTTTTATTCCGGCATGCCGCCGCAGCAGATTGAGGCGGACATTACCGACACGTTCGAGCGCTTCTTTACGCTGGGCAGCAACATCGATCACATTGAGTCCCGTTCGCTCACCGGCGTCAGCCTCATCAAGATTTATTTCAAGCCGGGCACAGACGCCAATGCGGCTCTCAGTAACATTGCCAACCTGGCCATGGCCGACTTGCGACGATTACCGCCCGGCACGCTACCTCCGGTGGTGCTGGGCATGGACGCCTCCAGCCAGCCCGTATGCCTGGTTACTCTCAAGGGTCGGGGACTCAATGAGACCGACCTGAAGGATCTTGCGCAGTTCCAGGTCCGCAATCAGATTGCCAACGTACCCGGAGCCTCTGTTCCGCAACCCTTTGGCGGCCGCTATCGCCAGATCATGGTCTACGTGGACCCACTCAAGCTGGAAGCACACAACATGAGCTTGATGGATGTGGTTCACGCTGTAAATAAGTCCAACTTGATTCTCCCCGCTGGCGACGTGCGCATTGGCGCCAAGGACTACAACATCTACGCCAACAGCCAGGTGCCAACCCCCGACGAGATCAACGACCTCCCGCTCAAGTCTGAAGGCAACGCCTCCATCCTCGTGCGCGACATCGGCAAGGCCGAAGACTCCGGCACCATCCAGACGAACATTGTCCGAATCGATGGACAGCGCTCCGTTTACGTTCCTGTTCTTAAACAGGGAGGAGACAGTAACACCATCACCATCGTGAATGGCATGAAGCAGGCCATCAAGAATTTGGTGGATATTCCCTCATCCCTGCGAACGGCCGTCGTCTTTGACCAGTCCATCTTTGTGAAAGGAGCAATCAAGAATCTCATCAAGGAAGCTAGCATTGGACTCTTTCTCACCGGTGTCATGATTCTGGTCTTCCTTGGCAGTCCACGTGCTACTTTTGCAGTCCTCCTTTCTATTCCACTTTCCGCCCTTGTGTGTCTGCTCATCATGAACGCCATGGGTGGCTCCATCAACACCATGCTCCTGGGCGGCCTCGCTCTTGCCTTTTCCCGCCTCATTGACGACTCCGTCGTCGTGCTGGAAAACATCTTCCGCTACATGGAAATGGGTGTTGCTCCGCATCTCGCCGCGGAGAAAGGGGGCATGGAAGTATCTCTCGCCGTGCTTGCCGCTACGTCCACAACTTCCATTGTGTTCTTCCCTGTCACCTTCTTTTCCGGTGTGAGTAAGTACATCTTTACGGACCTTGCGCTTGGCGTCGTACTCTCCATCTTCGCTTCATACATCTTCGCCATGACCGTGGTGCCGCTCTACTGCTCCAAGTTCATTCACATCTCGCATGAAGATGTGCATGACGGAGAAAAACCCGCATCATTTTTCCGTCGTTTTGAAACCAAGTTCAATGAGTACTTCCACCGGATGCTGGACTACTACGAAGTACAGGTAACCCGCGCGATGCAAAGACCCGGGTGGACAGCGGCTGTCATCGCCGGCGGTGTTGCCGTCATCCTCATCGGACTGTTTCCCTTCCTCGGCCGCTCCTACTTCCCACGCACTGACCCTGGCCAGTTCGTCATCAACATCAAGTGCCCCAGCGGCTCGCGCATCGAGTTAAGCAACGCCTATATTGCACAGGTTGAAAAGGAGATTCGCCAGATTGTTCCGCCCAGCGAATTGGGCATGATCGTCTCCAACATTGGCATCACCCCGGACCTCTCCGCCATTTACACCAGCAACTCCGCCATGGACACGGCTTTTGTGCAGGTCAGCCTGAAGGAAGACCACAAGGTCGGTAGCTACGTGTACATGGAACGTGTCCGCCGTCGTCTTGCACAGGACATGCCAGGACTCACCACCTACTTTCAGGCCGGCGGTCTTGTTGATTCCGTCATTAATCAGGGGCTCCCTGCTCCTATTGATATTCAAGTCAGCGGCAACGACCTGGACCAGTCTTTTGCCATCGCTCAAAACATCGCAACACAAGTGCGCAAACTGAAAGATGTGAGTGACGTATTGATTCCGCAGGATCTGAAGTATCCAGGCCTGCAACTCAACATTGACCGTGAGCGCGCAAGCCTCATTCACGTTTCCCCGCAGGAAGTTGTGGACAACGTCATCACTGCCATGACATCCAACGGCATGATTGCGCCCAGTTACTGGATTGATCCCAACACCGGAAACAACTACATGCTCACCGTGCAGTACTTCGATCAGAAGATTGCCAGCATGAGCATGGAAGACTTCAAAGAGATTCCGCTACGCTCACCGAGCGAATTCAATTACACACCGCTGCAATCTGTCTCTCAAATTAAAGAAATCAATACCCCTACCGAGGTCGATCATTACCAGATCCGCCGCATCATCGACGTCTACGTAATGCCTTCCTCTGAAACATTGGTCGGCGTCAACAACGAGGTAAACAAAATTGTCCGGGGCATTCAAACGCCTCACAACGTGCGCATCACCATGCGAGGTGCGGTTGTAAACATGAACCAGTCCTTTGCGCGCTTTGCCATAGGGCTGATGCTCTCCATCGCACTCGTCTACCTCATCCTCATGGCGCAGTTCACCTCGTTCGTAGACCCGTTCATCATCCTCATGGCCATTCCTCCGGGCCTCGCCGGTGTAGTCATGATTCTGCTCGTTACGCACAGCACGCTCAACATCATGTCGCTCATGGGCGTCATCATGATGACCGGCATTGTCGTCTCCAACAGCATTCTCATCGTCGAGTTTGCCAGCCTGCTTCATGAGCAAGGCAAGCCTCTGCTTGAAGCGGTAGTGCAATCGTGCAAGATTCGCCTCCGCCCCATTCTTATGACATCTCTGGCAACCCTGCTCGGCATGATTCCCATGGCATTGGGTCTTGAAGCAGGCAGCGAGCAGTACGCTCCTCTTGCTCGCGCAATCATCGGCGGCTTAGGCGTCTCCGTGGTGGTCACGGTCTTTCTCGTCCCCGCCGTTTATCTGCTGGTCCACGGCCGCCATGAGCGGCAGGTTACCGCCGCGGGTGAGGTCTAAAACAGATATGAAAAAATGTACAAGCATTTTCTTTCAGTTGATTGCATTCCTCGTATTCGCTGAACTCTTGAGCGCCGGCCCTGTTCTTGCGCAGGATGCCGCCGGGCGTTCTACCCTACCAGATGCGCCTCCCTCTCGCCTCATCGCGATGGAGGACGCACAGCCCTTCCCCGCGGCCATGCAGCCCCCCGCAGCGCAGTCTGTGTCCAGCTCGTCGGCCGATACAACTCCGCGCCTTACACGCACGCAGGCCGAGCAGATGGCCATCAAGAACAATCCGCGCGTCAGCGTAAGTCGCTTGCTCGCTCTCGCGCAGCATCAGGTAGTTCGCGAGACTCGTTCCGCACTGTTGCCAACTGCTACAGTCAACGCCACAGGCATGGATGCAGCTTTGGCAACCCGCATCTCTGCTGGATCCCTTACTGCCTCCCGCCTCTTTTCACACGCCGGAGCGGGCACTGACGTCACCCAGCTCATCACCGACTTTGGTCGCACTACAAACCTTCTTGCCTATTCCAAGCTGCAGGAGAAGGCACAGAACGCTAATGCCCTCGCTACCACCGAGGACATCATCATCACCACCGATCAGGCCTTCTACAACGCCCTTCAGGCACAGGCACTCCTTCAGGTTGCAAAGCAGAATGTGGCCACGCGCCAAACCACTGACTTACAGGTCAGCGAAATGACAAAGAACAAGCTGAAGTCCCTCCTTGACCTCAGCTTCGCAGATGTGAACCTGTCACAGGCCAAACTTCTGCTCCTCGATGCACAAAACAACGCAGACTCTTCCATGGCTGCACTCGATGCCGTGCTCGGACTCGACCATCAGGTTGTCTATGAACTCATCGATGACACCTCATCCACACAGCCGCCTCCCGCTGATGCACAGCAAATGATCCAACTCGGCCTCCAGCAACGTCCTGATCTGCAGGCCCTTAACTACAACGCGCAGGCCGCTATGAAATACAGCAAGGCCCAACGCGACCAACTCTTCCCCACCATCAGCGCCTTGGGAACCGTTGGCACGGTTCCAGTCCGCCCCGATGAGTACTACACTTCGAACTGGTGGGGTGCAGTCGGCGTCAATATGCAGATTCCCGTCTTCAATGGCTTCCTGTATACCGCACAGGCCAAGGAAGCTAAAATCCGCGCTCAGGCAGCCAGCGAGCAGACTCGCGATCTCCGGGACCAGATTGTTCGCGACGTCCGCACGGCCTGGCTCACTGCCAATACCGCCTATCAGCGCGTTACCGTCACCGCCGAACTGCTCAAGGAAGCCAACCTCGCTCTTGCGCTCGCACAGACACGCTACAAAATGGGCCTTAGCTCCATTGTTGAACTCAGTCAGGCTGAGTATCAGCAAACCGACGCGGCCATTGGCAATACCAATGCCCTTTATCAGTACCGCCTCGCACTTGCCACTCTGAACTTCCAGATAGGCACCAATCCGTAGTAACTAGCGGGAAACCGGCAGACGAGCGGTCGCTCTCAACAGCTCGCCTGCAGTTCAATAATTCGCAATAAATTAATCTGAGTGCAGTTGACTCATATTAGCCCGCTTCAGCTTGACAAATTCCCCCATCATTCCCTATCCTTAGCAATCGGGAGGCAGGACTGCTAGCGCAACACTGGTTGCTCTGCTCGCCACCACCCCGGCACGGCCTTCATGGCCTCAGTTCCGAGGACCAGAAGTTTGTCTTTAGAAACCCAATACATCCCGCAGACCGGATCCAACCGTGTCTGCGCGTGAAGGAGAAGCTAAGCAATGGCAGCAACATCTCAGACGACCACCTTCACCCCGCTCCATGACCGCATTCTTGTGCGCCGCTTGGAAGAAACGGAAACCGTCCGTGGCGGCATCATCATCCCTGACAGCGCCAAGGAAAAGCCTCAGGAAGGCGAAGTTATCGCCGTGGGCAAGGGCAAATCAAACGATGAAGGCAAGGTCTTCCCTCTCGATGTAAAGGCTGGCGACCGCGTGCTCTTCGGCAAGTATTCCGGCACCGAAATCAAGATTGATGGTGAGGAGTACCTGATCATGCGCGAGGAGGAAGTCCTCGGCATCGTCAAGCGGTAGCCATCGCACTGTGCTGTACCCGGAGGATTAGCACTTCCACCGCCGGGATAAGTCAATCAGATATCCGACTACTGAATTGGAGAGTTACAAGCATGGCAAAGCAGATTCTGCACGGTGAGGATTCCCGTCAGGCGATCCTGCGCGGCGTGAACGCGCTGGCAGACGCCGTCAAGGCAACGCTCGGTCCCAAGGGACGCAACGTTGTCATCGAGAAGAAGTTTGGTTCCCCCACCATCACCAAGGACGGCGTGACGGTGGCCAAGGAAATCGACCTCAAGGACCCCCTTGAGAATGTCGGCGCGCAGCTCGTGCGCGAAGTCGCCTCTAAGACAAGCGACGTAGCCGGCGACGGCACCACAACTGCAACTGTCCTGGCCCAGTCCATCTTCCGCGAGGGTGTGAAGACTGTGGCAGCTGGAGCCAACCCCACGGCTCTCAAGCGTGGCATCGACAAGGCCGTGACCGCCATCATTGGTATACGCGACAAGGACGGCAAGTGGACCGAAGGCGGCGCTTTGGGCAAGCTTTCCAAGCCCGTGGATGAAGGCTCTGTTGCACAGGTGGGCACCATCTCTGCCAATGGCGACCAGGAAATCGGCGAAATCATCGCGCATGCCGTCAAGGTTGTTGGCAAGGATGGAGTTATCACCATCGAAGAATCCAAGACCATGCACACTGGCCTTGAGACCGTCGATGGCATGCAGTTTGACCGCGGCTACCTCAGCCCCTACTTCGTCACGGACGCCGAGCGCCTCGAGGTCGTGCTGGACGATCCTTATATCCTGATCTACGAGAAGAAGATCAGTGCAATGAAGGATCTTCTGCCCCTGCTCGAGCAGGTTGCCCGCAGTGGCAAGCCCCTCCTCCTGATTGCTGAGGACGTGGAAGGCGAAGCACTCGCCACCCTCGTCGTCAACAAGCTCCGCGGCACGCTGAACGTTGCTGCTGTCAAGGCCCCCGGCTTCGGCGATCGCCGCAAGGCTATCCTGGGTGACATCGCTATCCTCACCGGAGGCAAGGCCATCACTGAGGATCTCGGCATCAAGCTCGAGGGCGTCAAGCTCGAGGATCTGGGCCGCGCAAAGCGCGTCACCATCGACAAAGACAACACCACCATCGTGGACGGCGCCGGCAAGACTTCCGACATCGACGGCCGTGTGAAGGAAATCCGCTCGCAGATCGAAAAGACCACATCCGACTACGACCGCGAGAAGCTCCAAGAGCGCCTCGCCAAGCTGGTCGGAGGCGTGGCCATCATCAAGGTGGGCGCTGCTACCGAAACCGAGCTGAAGGAGAAGAAGGCTCGCGTTGAGGATGCCCTGCACGCCACTCGCGCAGCGGTTGAGGAAGGCATCGTCCCCGGCGGAGGCGTGGCACTGGTTCGCGCCATCCCCGCGGTGGAAGACCTGGTAAAGAAGCTTGAAGGCGACGAGAAAGTCGGTGCGCAGATCGTGCTCCGCTCGCTCGAAGAACCGCTCCGCCAAATCGTGGCAAATGCCGGCGAAGAGGGCGCGGTCATCGTCTCCAAGGTGCTCGAGTCCAAGGATCCGCACTTCGGCTACAATGCGGCCACCAGCAACTTTGAGAACCTGGTCAAAGCTGGCGTCATCGACCCGACCAAAGTCACCCGTACCGCGCTGCAGAACGCCGCTTCCATTGCTGGTCTTCTGCTCACCACTGAGGCTCTGGTGGTCGAACTGCCCGAGCCCAAGGCTGCTGCTCCGGCTGGCGGCCACGGCGGCGGCATGGAAGGCATGTACTAAGTCTGCTGGCTGCAGGGTTCTAACGCCCGAATGCCAGAGTTACAGTCAAGGGCCTCCAGCTTCGGCTGGAGGCCCTTTGTTTTCCTTCGCATTGAATACGCATCAAAAGGAAGAGCCGGGAGCAATTCTGCTACCGGCCCCGTGATCCAGCATTGCCATCTGTTCAGTAGGTTATGTGGATCCCCATGGTGAAGGCTCTCGACCCGCCGATCGTTCCTGTGGCTGAGCCGAAGTTGGCTGCATTGTTTGGGCAGCCCGCCGTGTTGCTGATGGCATAGGGAGACGAACAAGTGCCCACGCCGAGCGGAATCGTCGTCGGCAGCCGCGTTGTCTTCCCGCTGCCCGTCGAGTACGGCAACTGGTCAAGGTTAGCCAACGTCGATTGCTGATCAGCCGGATCTGAGCTCGTCACTATCTGGCCATAGTTGATGTAGATGTCGCCCGGTGTGCAGTTCAGGTAGTTTGCTATCGACTGCGCCGTTGCGCTGTTGGAGCAGGCATAGTTCTGGCGAATCTGTGCCTGATCCTGTGGAACGTCCAGACTTGTTGTGTTGGTTACGTTGAAGACGTTCAGGTCATACTGGATGCCCAGCTTCTCTGAAATGTGGAAGTCCTTCCTCAACGACAAATCCAGACGCTTCTGGGGGGCCTGGCGGAAGATGTTGCGTTGGCCAACGTTGAAGGCCGTTTCGTAGATATCCTGTGGATCGCTCCCCGTCGACACGGGTACGCCCATCTGTCCTGGCTGCACATAGTTGATGGCAATCTGCGTTGGATCAATGTACGGAATGTAGCTGCCACCCGATCCGCGGAATGCACCCGTATTGCCAGTAAGAGCAGTCTTCGGGTGTTGCGGGTCTTTAATGCCCAAGACAGGATTCATCAGGTTCGGGTAGTCGCCAAAATTCACGCTACCTACGGCACCATAGAACTCATACAGCGAGTACGGCTGGCCACTCTGCAGAATGCCCTGCCCGGTCAAATGCCAGTCGTTCACGAAGTAAGACCGCAATGACCGTACCGTTGCCGTGTTCGGCACCTGCACCTGGAAGTTCGCACTGAATACGTGGGTACGGTCAAAATCTGCCGACGCCCACGAGTCGCGAAGCCTCTTCGGATTATCGCCCGTAAAGAACAGCCCGATATCGCTCTGCTCGTCCAGCGCGTGGCTATAGGTGTAACTACCACCTATCTGGAAGTTGTGCGAGAGCCGCTTCTCCACGTGCGCCTCTAGCGCATCGTAGGCGGAGACGCCCACTGTCTTGAAGTCCGCAGCATTCGGGTTGTAGCCGATGTACGGCACGCGGAAGTCCGTATTTCCGCCATCGTACGTGTTCCACGGCTCGCCGGCTATCGGGTAGTAGTACTGATACCCATAGGTGTCCGTGAACAGGTTGTACTGGTTTAGCACTTCAAAGCCGTACGTCGCCGTTTCACCCCAGATCGGGTTACTTGGCGTTGCAATACCTGGCTCGTTCAGCGGCAAGGGAATCACCGAATGCCGTCCACGATTGCCTGTATAGCCCACCATCACAGCAACATTGTTCGTCGGCTGCCACTGCACGTTCAACGTGTAGTTAATGGTATAGGGCAGCACATTATTGCTGTCATACGCGCCAAAGTTCAGCGTTGGCGTGCAGTCTAGGTAGCCAGGATATGTTTGGCTGTCGATGCCGCCACAGGCACGTCCATATTGTGGATCAGACGCTGGCCCCGTCATGATGTTCAACTGGTTCTGCAATGCCTGCTTCACTGTTGCCGGGTTGGAGTTTGGCGGAACATATGTGGATGCGCTCAGCGCGCTCCCCAGCGGGTTGGCCAGGCCACCGCCGTTGCCATTGGCATAGCTCACCAGCGGAGCCGATTCCGTCACACCAAACGGGCCGCCGATCGACCCGCCTGCAGGCTGTGACAAATACGTGAACAATTCGCCGCGGTCATAATAAATTCCCCCGCCGCCACTGATCACAAAGTTGCCATGATACTTGCTTGGCGCCCAGGCAAATCCCACACGGGGTGAAATACCCCACTGCCGCCCATTCAGTGTGGAGTTGCTCACGCCTGGCGTCGGGAAATACTTATTGTTGCCTGCTACCTCAAAGCCGGCATTGTTTACCGTGAAACCGTTTGTCGTGTCGCCTGTCACGTTAAACAGTGCTGGATTGAAGTTGAACATGTTGCCATAGCGTTCCGTGAGTCCGCCGTGGTAGTCGTAGCGAACACCCCCCGTGATGCTCAATGTTGGCTTCGCCTGCCATTTATCCTGCAAGTAGCCCGAAAGCTCATTGGACCGGTAATAGCGATTCGCGTTGTTGCGCCCGCTGTTCGGATCTATGCTCTGGATCACATCCGATGCGCGGACTCTTCCCTTCAGGAAGTTGTCAAAGCCATTCACTGTGACTTGCACAACGCCGTTGCGATTGTTCGTGATGTTTAGTTGCGTGTAACTGTATCCACCGCCCGCCACAATCGTGTGTTTTCCAATCGTGAAAATCACGTTCGTTGACGGGTTTAGCCGGTTCTGGTAATAGCCCATGTTCGTAAAGGCGCTCGCAGGACCAACCTTGAAGCTAGGCGAGTACTCGTTATTGTCGGCAAAGTTGTTGATCGTCAGCCCTGGCAGTCCCGGCGCATAACCCGTTTGGCCCTGGCCTATGCCAAAGTTGCCGCCTGTGAGTGTCTGCGTGTAGTAGCTGTAGGATCCCATACGCACAAAGCCCAGCCGCTGCTCCCAGTTCAGTCGCGGACCAATGGAGATCGTGTTATCAATCGCCGCCACCTGTGAGCCATTGTTCTGCGTCTCTGGAAACCCGCCCGTCTGCGAAAATCCATAGGGCCTGGTCACCGGCGCATTCTGGTAAAAATACTTCGTGGACAGACGATCGTTCTTTGTCAGGTCGTAATCCAGCGCCACCGTGGCCTGGTTGGAAGTAAGAACCGACGTTCCGATAAGGTTCACGTTCGCCACGCCATATTGATATGACGAATTCGTCTGCGCTGAAGGAATCAAGTACTGCCCGTTGGCCAGCTTCGCATTCAGTAGCGCCGCGGCAATGGGACTAATCTGGCTCGCCGTTGCATTACCACCCCACACTGCATCCGTATTCAGCAAACCTGCTGTTGAGCGATCGTCCGTCAATGCCGAGGGAACAGTCATCTGTGACAAGCCGGTTGCCTCGTCGGAGTTCGAGCGGTGCTGATATCCAACAAAGATGAAAAGCCTGTCCTTGAATCTCTTCCGCAACAACGGTCCTCCGACCGTGAACCCAGTAGTCCACCGATTCACATACGGATTCACCAGCGAACCGGGGAAGACACCCACGCCCTGCTGTGCAAGTTGGTACGCCTGTGAGAAAAAGAATGGCGAAGCATTCATCGCATTGTTTGCGAAACTACCATATGCCTGCCCATGCCACTTGTTCGTACCCGTGGCCGTGTTCACGTCAATCTGCGCGCCGCTGGTTGCGCCTTGTTGTGCATCATACATTGATGCATTGACGCGCAATTCCTGCATGAACTCGGGCGGTGGTGATGGAAGGCTGTTGCCGTTCGATCCGTACACCGATGTGCCTACGCTGAATGAGCCGCCCACTGTTGGCGAACTCCCAATGTTAAAGTTGTACCGCTGCGAAGTGGCTCCGCTCGAACTCTTCCCGTTAAATAGGTTCGTCGAATCCACGCCATTCACCTGGAATGTGTTCGAGGTGTCGCGCTGCCCGTTGGCCCATATCGGTTGATTGCCAAGGCCGGAGTTGGAGTCAAGATTCGATAGCAGCTCAGCATTTACACCTGGCGACAGAACGGCAAGCTGAGTAAAGCTGCCCGTCGCCAATGGCGTCACATCAATCTGCGCTGAGTCCAGCGTGTAACCATTCGTCGCGTCTGTGTCATTCAGCAGCGGAGTCGCCGTTACTTCAATCGATTGTGATACCTCGCCAATCTTCAGCGTGGCGTTCACCGTTGTCGCACGCGCCTCCTGCACCGCGATACCTGTTAGCTGCGTTGTGTCAAATCCGGCATGGCTCACCGTGACCACGTAGGAGCCAATCGGCAGGTTGAAAATCTGAAAGAACCCGGTCGCCTGCGTAGTCGTTGTGCGAATCAGGTTTGTTCCAGTGTTCTTGACCGAAACAGTTGCGCCTGCAACTGCTGCCCCCGTCGTGTCCTCGACGGTTCCGTTAATAGATCCCAGCGTCTGCTGCGCTACACCTGGAATGGAAAAGACAAGTGCAATAAGCAGCAACAAACAAGAAGATGCGACACTCCTCCAAATAGATCGATCCATACTCCCCTCGCAAACTGGACAATTGGATTGAACACTCGACGATCGCGTTGGAGTCGGTTGAGGTAACCGGTCGGGGTGCACGCCGCCTTCTATCCCAATTCCTCTCGGGGGCAGAGGAAAGAGCATGGGCAGAAGACTCGAGTGTAAAAAAGACTGATACAGCTCAAGTGTGTGACATGGCAGCATATTCCCCAAGAGGAAAATAGCTGCCCGTCTCATTGTCTGAAGAGATTCTGTGGAAAAGATGGCAATAACCTGCCAGCGCAGGTTTTTTGCAGTAAATTCACATTTCAAGGGGATTACTTTAAGCCTCACCTCTGCGCTTTAATCATGGCTCAATGGTCGCTTCCCAATCCCCATTGCAGCCGCAAACCGCACCGCACCCCCATGGGCAGGCTCACATACCCAATCGGCGCAATATGCTGGTTATTGGTCAGGTTGTCTGCCTGCGCATAGATGGCCGCCCACGACCGAAACTGATAGCTGCCTCCAAGGTCGATCTTTGCGTATCCCTGATCCAGATTGCGATTCGGAAGCAACAAGCTATCGCCGCCGTTGATATCCAGCCCACCCAGAAAGGTCGAGTCGTCTGACCGGCTCACAAACGCCGAGTTGAGCAACACCGAAATCCCCTTGTGCGAATAGCTGGCAGTGAAGAATCCCGTATGCGGCGGGCGGCGGAATGGCCTTGCGCCTTTCAAGGGTGAATACGGCCCGATCGGTATTCCATCGTACGTCGGAACCGGCCCCAGTAATGCCACATCGTCATTGGTAAACGACTGCTGCACAACAGCGTCCAGATACGTATAGCCGCCTCGCAGAAAGATGCTGCGCCCAATCCCACTTTCGACTGTGCCTTCCACGCCCAGCGCACGATATGCCTCTGTATTTAGGCTTAGCTCATACGCTCCGCTGGCCTGCAGGAATTGCTCGAGTTGATTCTGCTCTGCTGGTGTCAGATCCGGCAGCAACTGCGGAATCAGATTCAGGCCGACATACTCAATCTGCCGTCCATACTCGTTATGAAAGAAGCTAGTACGAAAGATGAGTCTCTGGCTGAAGAATGCCTGTTCCACACCGCCGTCATACGTGCGCGTATGCGGTGCCGCCAGCGGCCCAATATTCAACTGCTGGATCGTCGCTTGTCCGCCGTTGCTCTCCAAAAAGTTATACAGCGAATAGAACTGATCTGTCAGCGACGGCTCCCGTACTGCATCGCCAAAATTGAAGAACACCTGCGTACCGGCTAAGACCCCGTTACGAGGCCGCAAAGCATACATTGAGAAGCCAGCCCGTGGCGTAGCCTGCGTGCCAAACAGAGAGTAGTTCTCAACAGCACCGCCCATCGTGTAATAGAAGCGGCTCCTGAAGTCGCCATGTACCGCTGCCCGGTAGTCGTAGTTCTTGCGCTCCACTGGCGTGTAGTAGGCACTCCCGGGTTCCGCGCCACGCTCATCCTCATACTGAAATCCAATCAATCCCGCAAGGTGTGGCGTGAATGTGTAGTCGCCTTGGTACACCAACTCGTCGCGGTTTGATACAAGCTGATATCCCTGCGGATAAGTCCCCGCAAAGTTCATCAGCGCGCGCCCCGTCACAGAGTAGCCATTTGCACCCGTGATCGTCACCAAATCACCAAAGCTGTCGCCATATGCGTCAAACACACCTGATCCGCTCTGTTCCCACAAGTTGTATTGCTCCCGCTTGCGAGTGAGCCCATAGCGCACCGTGTTATGCAGAGCCGCTGTGGTCTGGTTCGTGAGCGATGCGCTCAGATAAATGTCCTGATCCTTTTGTGTCGCGCTGTTGGCAATCTGATAAAACTCCCACGCCCCCGGTACGCCTGTCGCTGCTACGGCATAATGCAGTGTTCCGCGAAGTTGTGTCTTCGCGCTTGGCTGCCACCCAAGGTTTGCCGCCGTCGTGGCCACGTGGAACTGATCATTTGGCAGGTCGTTCGCTGTCTGCATCCAGCTGAATTCGCCCAGATAATCCAGCTTTTCGTGCGCCCCTGCCACCTCCAGGTCTTCCAGCGATGTCGAAAAGCTTCCCGCATCACCATGGAAAAGAAGGGAGGGAAAACTCGTCGTGCCGCGTGGCGTTGTCAAACTCACCACTCCGCTCGCAGCGTCGGCTCCGTACAGGTTCGAATTCGGCCCACGATATACCTCTGCAGTCTCCACTGCCGTCGTCGATAACGGCCCAAAATCGAAGCGCCCTCCCAGATCTCCCGCGCTAACACCGTCGATCAAAATCATGTTCGCGTCCGAATCGCCTCCGCGAATGAACAGTGAGCTTTGTGCGCCTCGCTGCCCGCTCTGCACAACGAACGCTCCCGGCATCATGCGCAACACGCTCACCAAATCCTCGCGCGTCGTCAGGTCTAGCGGTCCCAGCACACTCGTCGCCGCGCTTGTCTGCGCCTGTGGAGTAGGTGTCCCCGTGGCTGTCACCACAATCGACTGTCTCACCCACTCCGGCTCCAGCACCAGATTGCGCTCAATGTTGTCCAGCCGTCCCGCGTAGAACGAAGGTGTCGACAGTTGTCTAAAGCTCTTGGCCTCGACCAGCAGATAGAAACGCCCCTCAACGCCCGTTTGTATTTGAAAACTTCCATCCATCTGTGTCTTGGCTGTCCCCACAGGCTGCCCTTTGTGGAGGAGAATCACTGTCGCTCCAGGAACTTTGGCGCCGGAAGCGTCCATCACCACGCCCTGCACTGACGCAGCTCTGCTCAAACCAACGGCCGAAAAGCAAAATATGAAAATGGAAATCGACACAAGCAGGATGTGTCGACGCAAAGAATAGACCATCATCAATCCTCCGTTCCCCTCGGAACGCAAGCGGGTAATCAGCGCCGGGACCGGTCTCCTGGCTTACGCCTTCTCAGCCACCTTCCCAAAAGCTGGCCATGGCCGGCCGCCTTCAGTGGTTCTTATATGCTTCGCAAGCAGCGAAAGCACACTGGCTGTTTCCTGCCTATGTTGAATCGACTACCTTCAAGACAGGGGCGCTCACAGTTGCGGGGCAGTGGCGGATTTTCACCGCCTTCCCGAACATCCTGGCGATTGCTTTGGTAAACAATGCTGCTCAACGAAACAAGCAGCAACTATGACCTCATGGAATCAATTTCCATGAGATAAATATTTATAACCCCTCGCGGCGCCCATGTCAAAACAGGAACTGTTACTGTCATGTCCTTTGGCAATGCTCTGGGAACAAACTGGCAGATCTGGTGACCCCGGCAAGATTCGAACTTGCGACACGCAGTTTAGGAAACTGCTGCTCTATCCACCTGAGCTACGGGGCCACTTGCCTTCTTCCATCAGGTTACCATTGGCTCACACTTAGCGGCCAATGCTGCAGCGTGTTTGGCTTCTCATCGGCCATCAGAAGCGCTCGCTTACCTTCCCGATTGTTACACTGGTTCCATGATGGACGAACTTGAGTTTCGCCGCGTCTCCGATGCGGCATTGGACGCACTGAAAAGACATCTCATGCTCCAAGAGGAAGAGCCAGACGCTCGCTTCGAAGTCGAAGAGCAGAATGGCGTGCTGAGTGTCCTGTTCGACCAGCCCGCCGGGAAGTTCGTGATTACCCCCAACACGCCAGTGCGCCAAATCTGGATCTCTGCCCTCTCCACCAGCTTTAAGCTTGATTGGGACGCAACGGCGGCTGACTTCGTGCTTCCGCGCACAGGGGAACACATCGAGCCTCTGGTCGATAGGCTCATCGACGAATTCAGTCAGGAATAGTCTCTCCTGCACGCTCTTTGTGGTAAAAACATGGCCCGGCAGCATAGACTGCCGGGCCTGCCCTCTTGCTGATGCGCAAACTACTTTAACGAGTAGATCACGTTCAGTTCCTTCTCAACTATGTTCTTCGGCAGGGGTGCGTACGACAGCGCAGCGGCTTCACTCTCGCCCGATTTCACAATCCAGCTCAGCAGATCCTTCAGCACCTTGCGATTCTCCGGATTGTTGCCGTTCACCGGAATCAGCAGATACGTAAAGCTCGAAATCGGATAAGCATTTGCACCCGGCGCATTCGTAATCGAGACGCGGAAGTCCTCTGGCATCTGCTTGATACTTGCCGCCGCTTCCGTCACACCCGGAATCGATGCCTTCAGCCAGTTTCCAGCGGAATTGCGAATGGCGCCGTAGTTGATTTGATTCTGAAGTGCGTAAATCAGCTCGACGTAACCAATTGCGCCAGGCAGTTGGCGTACCAGGCCCGCAACGCCCTCGTTGCCTTTGCCGCCCACGCCCACCGGCCAGCGCGGAGAAGTGCCGCTACCAGGCCCAGACGCCCATTCCTTGCTGACCTTGCTCAAGTAATCGGTCCAAATGAAGCTTGTACCCGAGCCATCCGAGCGATGAACAACGATAATCTTCTGGTCCGGCAGGTGTACACCGGGATTATCCTTCGCAATGCGTCCTTCGTTCCAATTCGTAATCTTGCCCAGGTAAATGTCCGCCAGTACATCGGGGCTGAAACGGAGTTCCGTCACACCCGGAACGTTGTACACCGGCACCACCGCGCCAAGCACCGTCGGCAGGTGGATCAGTTTCACCTTCGACTCAGCCAGCATCTGGTCGGTCATCGGCATATCCGATGCACCAAAATCCACCACGCCGGTCGTTACCTGACGAATGCCCCCGCCCGAACCAATCGACTGATAGTTGATCTGCACCCCAGGATGCGCATTGCTGTACTCAGTGAACCACTTCGAATAGATCGGGTAAGGGAACGTAGCGCCCGCCCCGGTCAACTTCTGTGCCTGAGCCGTGCTCAGGGCCAGCGCAAACAATCCAACTGCGACAACGATCTTTTTCACAGAACTCTCCCATGCAGGATTACTGCTGTCTCTGATTCTCCCCGGTAATTATTACTGGAATTTGAAAACATCGTCAGTTTGCAGATTTTTCAAGCAATTCCGGCCACTATTCACGGAATTGAAACATTCGCGCGCGTAGCTGCTCCACCGGCTAACTTGTCGCCTGTGTTGCTCCAGTAACGGCGCTTTTCTGCGTCTCCTGGGCCAATGGCAAAGTAAAGTGAAAGGTCGCTCCTGCGCCCAGTTCACTCTCAGCCCATACGCGACCTCCATGCGCCAGCACGATGTGCTTCACAATCGCCAGCCCCAGCCCTGTCCCGCCCGACTCTCGCGAGCGCGCCTTGTCCACGCGATAGAACCGCTCAAAAATCCGCTCAAGATGCTCGGAGGCAATCCCCGGCCCGAAATCACGCACGAAGAATTCCACTTCACTCTCCAGCAGCCGAGCACCCAGCACAATGCGCTTGCTGGAACTCCCATATTTCAGCGCATTCTCTACCAGGTTCCCGAAAACCTGATTCATCGCATCTGGGTCTGCCATCACCAGCGCACTCGGAGCACCCACCTGCTCCAGCTCTACACCTGAATCCACCACTATGCCGCCTAGAGACTCAATGGCATCCTTCACCAATTCGCTCGCGCGCATTGGCCGCGCTGCCAGCCTGTAATCAGGGCTTTCCACGCTCGCCAGCGCCAGCAAATCCTCCGTCAACCGGCTCATCCGCGCCGCATTCTTTTGGATAATCCCTAAAAACTCCCGCGTGGTCTCAGGCTTCGGGTTCGGATCTTCAATCAACGTCTCCACGTATCCCTGGATGGAGGTGAGCGGCGTGCGCAATTCATGGCTCACATTGGCGATAAAATCCCGCCGCGATTTCTCGGCTGCCTCCACGCGTGTCACATCATGCAGCACAGCCAATGCACCACCTGCAGGCAAAGGAACCGCGTTGATCTCAAACACGCGTCCCGGCGCCAGCAAGTTCGCCCGCCCATAATGCACCTCTCCTGTCTGCAAAGCTCCGCGAACACATTCCAGCAGTTCCGGGTCGCGCACGGAGTGCACCAGGGGGCGTCCCTCACGAAACTCTGTTCCCGTAATCCGCTGCATTACAGCATTGGCCCAGCGCACCTGCCCCTCAGCAGTCACTGCCACCACGGCCTCCTGCATCGAATCAAGAATCACCGCCAGTTCCCTGCGGCGGCTCTCGATTTCGCCAAAGCTTTCATCCAGCCGTTCGGCTGTGCGATTCAGCGCAGCCTCCATCGCGGCCAGTTCATCGCTGCCCGTCGATGTCAGTCGTGCGCTCAGGTCGCCTTGTGCCATGCGCCGCGCAAAGTCCACCACGCGTTCCAGCCGTGCAATCACTCCACTCGCGGCCCACGCCGCCAGCGGCAGCGCCACAGCCAGCGCAATTAGACCCGCCCATGCCGCATCTCTATGCAGTTTGTGCAGCGTTTCACTCGGCACATGTGCCATGAAGTAGCGAAGGATCGCCTCCATCGCCACTGTCTGGAAGACCAGTAGGAGCACAAACAACCCAAGTAATTTGAAAAAGACTTTGCGGGTCAATCTCAAGCCGCTCCCATCCGCCTTGTGCCGCGCCTAACTGCGCTGGCTTGTGCCTACTCGCCCTTCGGAATCTCGAAACGATACCCTGCACCGCGCACCGTCTTGAGATAACGCGGATTCTCCGGGTCGACCTCGATTTTCTCACGGATGCGCCGGACGTACACGTCCACCGAGCGCGGCGTAACGAACCTTGCGTCGCCCCACACTGAGTCCAGCAAATGGTCGCGGCTGAACACGCGCCCAGGATGCCGCGCCAGATAGTCCAATAGTCGAAACTCAGTCGCTGTGGTCGTCGTCAACTCTCCACGCACGTGTAGCTGCATCGCATTCGCGTCGATGACAATGTCCTCAAAGCGAATTACAGATGGTGTCGTGGGGCGCTCGAAACGGCGAAGAACGGCCTTCACGCGCGCCACCAGTTCACGCGTTCCAAAAGGCTTGGTGATGTAGTCGTCTGCGCCCATCTCCAGGCCCAGGACGCGGTCGTTCTCCCCTGCCCGTGCCGTCAGAAAGATGATCGGAACCGTCGACAGCCCCGGATGATTCCGAAGGCGCCTGCACACATCCAGCCCGTCGCCGCCTGGAACCATAATGTCCAGCAGAAACAGAGCCGGCAGTTGCCGCTCCGCATCAGGAATTAGATTGGATGGGGTATGATACAAACGCGCAGTAAAGCCAGCCGCCTCAAGATGATGCTGCACCAGTCGCGCAATATCCGTTTCGTCTTCCAGCACAAATATGGTCTGGCTCAAGCTCTTTGCCCTCGTCCGGCAACCGTTAAAATTAATGCCTTGTGGCCGCACGGAATCGTAAACAGACTACTGCAACAGGGCAAATAGATTGCAAATGTTCTGTGAATTTGCCTACCCCATTCCTGCAAAAGTCTTTGAAATTGCTCAGCGCGCCTCCTGACCTCCACAAGCTTTTTCTTGACACTGCTACGCGCCTTTGACACACTCCGTGCGCGTGCAGGTTGCTGCCTTTGATCGCTTTGATGACGCCTGCCGCCCTCGCCTTGGCCTGGATACAGCCTGCAGCAGACACTGCACGGAAAGGCCGGCATATCCATATCAGCACGTCAGTCCTGAACCAAATCGAAGGAGGAAACATGAAGAAATACTTCGCAGAACTGGTAGGAACCTTCATCTTGGTACTCTTTGGTTGTGGCACCGCAGTCATCGCCGGCGATAAGGTGGGCATCGTTGGCATAGCCTTTGCCTTCGGATTTGCTCTCATCGGTGCCGCCTACGGCATCGGCCCCATCTCCGGTTGCCATATCAATCCTGCAGTCAGCCTTGGCGTCTGGTCTGCCGGACGCATGAAAACCGGCGATTTGATCGGTTACTGGATTGGCCAGTTTATAGGTGCCATTCTCGCTGCCTGGGTGCTTTGGCTCATCGTCAGCGGCATTGCCGGCGGTTATAACATAGGCGCCAGCGGCCTCGGGCAGGACGGATGGGGCCCCGGCTATCAGGGAGGCTACAACGTTACATCCGCCATTATCTTTGAATTTGTAGCCACACTGATCTTCGTCATCGTCATCCTCGGATCTACCCAGAAGAGTGCGCCTTCCGGGTTTGCGGGCCTCGCCATCGGCATTACCCTCGTCGTCATCCACATCCTGGGCATCCACATCACAGGAGTCAGTGTGAACCCGGCCCGCAGCCTCGGCCCTGCACTGTTCGTAGGCGGAAAGGCTCTTGCGCAACTCTGGCTATTCCTGCTCATTCCCAGCATCGCGGGAATTGTCGCGGGCCTGCTTTTCAGGCTCAAGGCGCTTGAGGCCGATTAACCGTCGAGCTCTCGCGCTATAACTGAATCAAACACGATAGGCTGGCCCTTGGTGCCAGCCTATTCTTTGTCCTTTTGCCCACCCGGGAGGAAGCATGATCTGGACTACCCTGCTGATTGGTTTCGTCGTCGGAGTCTTCTCCGGCATCGTTGGGCTTGGTGGAGGCATCCTCTTCATACCCGCCCTCGTCTGGATCATGGGCATGGACCAACATAAGGCGCAAGGAACATCCCTCGGCGCATTGCTTGCGCCCGTCGGCCTGCTTGCTTTCCTGGAGTACTACCGCAAAGGCAATGCCGACCTTCGCATCGCCGCTCTCCTTGCGGTCGGCTTCTTCATCGGCGGCTACTTCGGCGGAGCCGCAGCACAGAATATCTCAGAACTCTGGCTGCGCCGCATCTTTGCCATCTCGCTGCTCGCTATCGGCACGCGGATGCTCTTCGAGCGCTGATTTCTCGTCCCTTCATGCCAGCGCTCTTAAATCGATTGCACCGGCAGAAGAGTCAGATCGTCCACCAGGCCCACTTCCTTCTGCACAAAGGGCTCGCCGTAAAGCACACCCGCCAGCAGGCCATAATGCCTGGCTTCTGCAAACGTCCTCTCGCGAATCTCCTCCGGCGGAACAAACAGCCCGCTCCCCGTTGCCTGGCTCGCGTACTGCGAGCGGTAGGCCATGAGCGCTGCGAGCCGCTGTTCGATAAAAGGCGTGATGTCCACCACAAAGCTCGGTCGCACATCCGCATACAGACTGGCATACACAATCTTGAATGGCCGGTGCGGCGGCAATCCCGTGTCCACCTTCGCCAGACCTGAGAGAAAGCACGCCTCATAGCCCAGCGTTGCCGTCATCACATGGTCCGGATGCCGCGCCTGCCAGTATGGCAGAATCACAACCCGCGGTCGCACGCGCCGCAAAACACGCACAATCTTCAGCCGATTCTCGTAGGTGTTTTCTACGCTGCCATCCGGCAGGTCCAGCGCCGCGCGCCAGCCTACTCCCAGCAGTTTGGCGGCCTCGGCCGCCTCCTGTGCGCGTTCCTCTGCGCTTCCCCGCGTACCCGCCTCGCCTTGCGTCAGGTCCAGGATTGCAGTGCGCAACCCGCGCGCCGCCATACGCAACAGCGTCCCACCGCAGGTCTGCTCCACGTCGTCGCGATGCGCTGCGATTGCCAGTACATCGGCCGGGAGCACTTCAGCAACGGCACTCATATGGGTCAATACACAGTGTTGTTCGAGTCAGTATGCCCATCCATGTAAGCCACGTCATAGGCCGTACCGGTCACGGTCACATACTGGTTGTTGATGGCCGCTCCGTCGCGTGTCGAGTAAATATACACTTGGCCACCTTGTGCAACGTACACCTTGTGCAGACCTTCAACATCGGCAATGCCCGTCAGGTCTCCAAGATACGGCTCGATCATCTTTACAGAATTCGAGGACGTATCGAACATGGTGAGGCAGCCATAAGGCAGACCTTTGGCATAGCGTTCGCCGTTGTTGCACTTCGTCATGCCGACCCACAGCGTATTGTCGTCTGCAAGCAGCATCCGGCTCATCGCACCCGGCTGTCCGTCGCTAATGCCCGTTGATGCCGTCACTGTGTTGTTGGAAAGATTCACTACCGTTAAATTACCCGTAAAGAGCCCATCCGTCTGGAGTTGCTGGCCCACCACATACATCGTGGAATCCGCAACCAGCGCATTGCTCGCACCGCCGGGAATCGGAATGTTCCCTGCCGCGCCAGTCACCGGCAGTTTGCCTGATTGCTGCCCGGCCAGGAAGATAAGCGGCGCTACCGGCAACACTGTCACCGACGATGCCGAGCCGCCGCACTCCTGCCCGCAGTTCAGGATGTATGCCGTGCCCCCGTCCGCAGAGAAGATCGCCTTTACTGGCCGGTCAAACACCAGCGGCGCTCCGTAGTAATTGCCCGTGGCGTCGATGTTGTCTGGGCTCTGTGCCTGGAACAGGCACCAGAGAGGCCCATTCTGCGGTTCGCAGTCCACTGCGGCCTTTGGCCACGTACTCGACCCGCCGGAGTATGCCAATGTCTGCGATGCAGTCAACTGACGAGCGTAATAGAGATAGTCCGAGTTCTGCACAAAGGCCAGCGCAACGGATCCTCCCGGATTCACGCTCACGCGGTATACGCCCGGCAGGTTCAGCGGTGTAGTCGTTCCAGCCACCTGATTCACTGCCGTGAAAACATGTGCCTGCTGGTTGGCCGCAAAGGCATATGACTGGGTCCGCGTCAAAAATACGCTGGAGGAAAGTCCGTTGAGCCCCTTCACAGAACCGGACGTGGCTTCCTTCGAATAGTTCACCATCGTCAGGCTGCCATCTCCTGAGCCATACACCGCGCCCAGCTGTTCCTCAGGCATATTCTGGATGGTCACCGGCAGAGCCCCCGAATAGCCAGAGATGCTGTACCCCGGCACCCTGAAGTCATAGCTGTATCGGATGTCGTAGTATGCATCCACAAACACCAGTGCCCCCTTGGAAAAGGCACTTGGATTCTGCACCGCGATAAGCACGCGATTGAGAATGCCGCTGGGCGGCAGGGCGCGGCCCGCAAAGTATGTCGTTGAACCACAACCTGCCAGCGTAGCTGCAACCACCAGAGCTCCGGCGGCGCTCAACCAAAGACTTCTCTTCTTCAAAATCCCTACCTCGACGGAAAGCGCGGAGACTACCGCAGCCGTAGCATGAACAAAATGATGGCGATGACCGCATTCCGGATTCGCTTCGCAGCCCCGCCCGGAACCGGATCCTGCACACCCTGATGACTCCCGAAGTATAACAAAGCAACCCACCCTGCTGGCGCGCCTGCCCCGCGTGCCGTAGCATGTCATCAGAATGACGAGGTTCGCCGACATCTTCGCCAACCGCCCTGTACTCGCTGACGGCGCCATGGGCACCGTCCTCTATGCTCGCGGAATCTACATCAACCGCTGCTACGACGAGCTCAATATCTCCGACCCCAATCTCATCCTGGCCGTCCACGAGGAGTACCTGCAGGCCGGCGCCGAAATCCTCGAATCCAACACCTTCGGTGCCAATCGCTTCCGCCTCGCCCGCCACGGCCTCGCCGGCAAAGTCGCGGAGATCAACGCCGCTGGTGTCCGCATTGCCCGTCAAGCCGTCCAGCATCTCAAGGAAAAACAGGCAGGCGAAGCCTGGGTCGCCGGTGCCGTCGGTCCCCTCGGCGTTCGCCTCGAGCCCCTCGGCAAAACCAGCCTCGAAGAAGCCCGCGCCGCCTTCGCCGAACAAATCCGCGCTCTCGCCGACGCTGGTGCAGACCTCATTTTCATTGAAACTATGCCCGCCATGAATGAGGCGCATGAGGCACTGCAAGCCGCTCGCGAAGCCGCGCCTAATCTGCCCGTGCTCGTCATGGTCACCGTCGACGACGAAAGTCATTGTCTTGATGGATCTTCTCCCCAACATGCCGCCGCGCTCCTCACCGAGTGGGGCGCAGATGCCATCGGCGTCAACTGCTCAACGGGTCCCTCCACAGTCCTCACTGCCATTGAGGCCATGCGCCCAGCCACTGCGCTGCCCATCGCTGCCATGCCAAACGCCGGCATGCCCCGCGCCATCGAAGGCCGCAACATCTATCTCTGCTCGCCGGAATACATGGCCAGCTTCGCCCGCAAGGCCATCGCAGCCGGGGCGCAACTCGTCGGCGGTTGCTGCGGCACCACGCCCAACCATATCCGCGCCATGCGTTCTGCCCTGCGTGCAATTGATGCCCAGGCCCGCGTGTCTGAAGCGGGCATTACTGTCGAACTCTCCGCAGAAACTCCTCCAGCGCCTCTCGGCCAGCGATCGCACATCGGATCACTGCTTCAACAGGGCAGGTTCATCACCCTCGTTGAAATTGTGCCCCCGCGCGGCATTGACTGCTCACAGGAAATCGAAGGCGCGCGCCTGCTCGCCAGCCTCGGCGTCCACGCCATCCATGTTCCCGATTCGCCTCGCGCATCGGCTCGCATGAGTGGCCAGAGCCTCTGCATCCAGATTCAGCAGCACACCGGCATTGAGACCGTTCTTCACTACACATGCCGCGACCGCAACATCCTCAGCATTCAGTCTGACCTGCTCGGCGCCTCGTCCATCGGCCTGCACAACCTCCTCTGCGTCACAGGCGACCCGCCCAAGCTTGGAAACTATTCTGACGCTACCGCTGTCTTCGATGTCGACTCCATCGGCCTCGTCAACCTTGTGCAGCGCCTTAACCACGGCCTCGACGTCGGGGCTAACTCTATCGGCGCTTCCACCAACTTCACCATCTGCGTCGCCGCCAATCCCGGCGCGCCGGATATCGAGCACGAACTCCGCCGCTTCCAATACAAGGTCGAGGCTGGCGCCGAGTTCGCCATCACACAGCCCGTCTTTGACCTTCGCCTGCTCGAGAATTTTCTCCAGAGCATCGAGGGCTTCCGCATCCCCATCATTGCCGGCATCTGGCCACTCACCAGCCTGCGTAACGCCGAGTTCATGAAGAATGACCTCCGCGTCTCCATGCCCGAAGAAATCATGCTCCGCATGGCACAGGCCGACACCCCGGATGCCGCTCATCAGGAAGGCATCCGCATCGCACAGGAGATGCTCGAATCCGTTCGCCCTTATGTGCAGGGCGTGCAGGTCAGCGCTCCCTTCGGCCGCTACGACATCGCCGCCGAGGTCATCGCCAGCATATTGCCCAAAAACTCTGCAGTTCCAGGGTAAGAAACCATGTCCTCCTTCGAACAATCGCTCAAGAAGCTCGAAACCATCGTCGGCAAGCTCGAAAAAGGCGACCTCAGTCTCGAAGAGTCTCTCAAGCTTTTTGAGGAGGGCACCGCTCTCTCCTCGGTCTGCAAGAAAGAACTCGAAGCCGCCGAGGGCAAAGTGCAGATGCTCATCAAAAAGCGAGACGGATCGCTCAAAACCGAGCCCTTCCCGCCGGAAGAATAGCCGCGCACTACAACCCGGGGAATGCAGGCGTTTCGCCTCCCCGCAATCCCCGCGTTAACTCAGTTTTCGCAGACTAGCCCAGCATCTGTGGCCTGTGCGCCGTTCCGTCAAAGTTGCTGGTGGTCTTATACAGCTCGAACTTCCCGTTCTGTGCAGCGGCATTGGTTCTTGCCAGCAGGCTCGTCACCTCCGCTTCGCTCATCGGCTTAAACGTCTTCACCGCCTCCAGTGCCTGGTCCAGCACCATCTGGTTATCAATGCCCGTAATCTGTACTGCGATGGGCAAGTTCAGGCAATAGTGCAGGCACTCAATCGGCTTCACCGTTTTGCTATCCAGAATGTAGTGGTCTCCGAAAGCCTTCATCCCCAGCGGGGCAATTTCGTCGTGCACCAGTACCGGCAGCACGTCATTTTTGAAGCTGCGAAAGTGTGCATCCATCACGTTCAGTGGCATCTGCACCGCGTCAAAATGGAAGGATCGGCTGCGTGCCTCATCCAGCATGCGCAGGTGTACATACGGGTCCTTGTGCCCTGTGAATCCGATGTACCGCACCTTGCCAGCCTTCTTCGCCTCCAGCATCGCCTCCATGGCGCCACCCTCGGCGAATATGCGGTCCGGGTCCTCCAATCGAATTACCTCATGGAACTGCATCAGGTCCACGTGATCCGTCTGCAGCCGCTGCAGGCAGTCGTTGATCTGCTGCGCCGCAGCCTCCTTCGTGCGCCCATCAATCTTTGTCATCAGGAACACCTTGTTCCGATAGCCATCCTGCAGCGCCTTGCCCATGCGGATTTCGCTCACGCCATCGTTATAGTCCCAGCAGTTGTCCATGAACGTAATACCGCGGTCAATCGCCTGCCGCATCAGTTGAATCGACTCCTGCTCCCCAAGCGATGACTTGCCAATGTGATATCCGCCAAGCCCAATGGCAGACACGCGCTCGCCCGTCCGCCCCAGCGTCCGGTACACCATCCCCTCCGCCTCTGGTGCCTTGCCCTCCGCATGCATCATCGCTCCAAGCAGGTGCTCCGTCGCCGCCACACCAGCCGCCGTCGTCGCCGTCTTCAGGAAATCCCGTCGATCCATCGTCCCCTCCTCTTTTCGCAACTTCGTTCGATTTACTTCTGCGCTTGCGCCACGTTCCGCAGGCATTCCCGCAGCCACGCCCGCATCTCCTCCGAAATCACTTCCGGCACGTTCTCTTGGAAAATCCTCTTGCCGCTATCATCTTCAACGCCGTTCTCCTTGCGCACTACCCACGCATGTGCGCGCTGCATGGTTTCATCAAAGAGCGGCTTCGCTTCTCCCTCGCCGACCACTGCCAGGCACACATCCGGCCTCACATACTCCAGCACGCGGTTTGACTCGAAAATCACATCCGCGCCCGGCTCCAGCTTCTCCCACAACTCGCCGAGCCGCTGCGCAAACTCTTCGTCCGTGGCCGTCACGAGTAAAGCCCGTTTTGCTCCTGACGCCAGATAGCGTGCCGTGTCTGTTCCCTCGCCAGCCTCGCACTCTTCCCACACCGGCTCCGGAATGCCATGCGCGTGGTCTGTCATCTTCACCACCGTCCACTCATACTCCGGCAGCGTCGCAATCAGTCCACATATCAGCGCTGTCTTGCCCGCCCCGCGTCCGTTTCCACACACCACCACTACGGCCATCGGGATCTATTCCTGCACTCGCTCATCGCTCTTGCTCTGCCTGCGTGCCAGTCGCGTCAGCGTCGCCTGCTCGCGCAGCACCTGCCGCAGCGGACGTGCCGGCGTCCCCCACAACACTGTTCCGGGCCTCAGTCCTTCGTTTGTCACCGTCTTGCCGCTGAGCACGCCTGCCTGTCCGCCCAGGATCACACCCGGCCCCACGTGTGCATGGTCACCAATCCCCACCTGACCCGCCAGTACAGCGCCCTTGCCCACCGTGCTCGAGCCCGATATCCCCGTCAGCGCCACCAGGATTACGTCCTCGCCAATGTCGCAGTTGTGCCCCACATGCACCAGGTTGTCAATCTTGGTTCCTCTACGAATTCGTGTTTCTTGCAGCGCTCCCCGATCAATCGTCGTGTTCGCGCCAATCTCCACGTCGTCCTCGATCACAAGCGTCCCTTGCTGCGGGAACTGCGTATATTCACCGGTCTTGTTGTCGCGCACATACCCAAAGCCATCGGCGCCCAGCACTGCTCCCGCATGCACCACCACGCCGTCGCCCAGCTTAGTCCTCGGATAAATCACCACCCGCGGATAGATATGGCATTGCGCTCCAATCTCAACACCCTCACCCACCACACACCCGGCATCGATGCGAGTCTTCATGCCCACGCGGGCACGCGATCCCATCACCACTCCTGGCCCCACCTGCACACCGGAGCCCAGCACAACATCTCCTGGCACCGTGGCCGTCGCATGAATCCCCGCGTCCATCACAGGTTTGGCCAGCAGCTTCGCCGCCTTGGCAAACCACAGGCGTGGCTGTTCTGCCTCGATGATGCACTTGTCGTGCGGATACTGACTCGCCGCTCCGGGCTCCATCACAATCATCCCCGCCCGGCTCGCCAGCGCCTCAGTCACCGACGCAGCCGATTCAGCAAACACCAGTTCAAATGTGGCCGCGTGCTCGATGGTCGAGATGCCGCTCACCTCCCACCTGGGATCACCCTGTGCCAACCTGCCACCCAGCCTCTCGATCAGTTCGCCCAGTGTCATTGCGCCTCCTCAGTAGAGTCCCGCCTCGCCCGCAGGCCGCGTCTTCCATCGCCTATGGATCCACAACCACTGGTCAGGATACCGTCGAATCCACTTCTCCAGCACGTCATTGCACCGCTGCGTTGCAGCCTGTATGTCCGTCTCCGTATCCCCTGTGCGAGCAAACTCCACTTCCTCGCCAAAACGCAGGACATACTGCCGCTCACTCGGTTCCCACACCATAAAACCCGGCAGCACCGCCGCTCCCGTCTTCAGCGCAACCCTGGCCAGGCCCGATCCTGTGCACGCCTTGCGCCCGAAAAAATTCACAAACACGCCCTGCGGAGGCGTCATGTTTGTGTCCATCAGAATACCCACCGTCTCACCCGCGTGCATCGCCTTCAGCAGTCCCCGCGCAAAGTCGTCCTTGTGCAGCACGCGATTCCCGTGCCTGCACCGGATGCCATTCACAAACTCATCCAGCCGCCGGTTGTCCAGCCGCCGGATGACCATTCCCATCGGATGCCCCATCAGCGAGTGATAAAAACTCGACAGCTCCCACGCGCCCAGATGTCCCGTCAGCACCAGGACGCCCTTGCCCCGGTCACGCGCCCTCAGGTAGTTCTCCAGTCCCTCCGTGCGTATCCATCCCTGCGTATTCTTTGCCGTGTAGCGCGGCATCCGGCAAAACTCCACCAGTTGCCACCCCAGGTGCCGGTACACGCCGCGCAGAATGCTCTCCCGTTCCTCTGCGCCAATCTCCGGCATGGCCAGTTCAAGGTTGCGCCGCCCCACCCGCCGCAGCCGTCCCAGCCCCATGTACACCACCCACGCCAACCCTCCGGCCAGCAGGCGCGCAAGTTTCCTCGGCAGCCGCCCCATCGTGCGCGCCACCAGAACCACCAGCCAATACTCCATCCTCTCCTGCATCGTTGAAGGCAAACATAAGTGTAGGGCATCGCGCACTGTCACGTGCTCACTTGCCTTGCACATGCCCACTGCAAAAGCAACGGGCGGCCCACTTTCTAGGCCGCCCGTCACCGTCCAAGTACTACGAATCTGCTACTGCTTTTTCGCTTCCACAAAGTAATGGGCCACGCTCTTTACAAACGGCACTGCGCCTGCCGGCACCGCCACATTGCCGTCCAGAATCGATTCAAAGGAGTGATCCGCGCCATAGTAGACCTCGGTATTCTCCTTGTTCTGGCTTACGCTGGTACCATCCAGGTCAATGCCCGCAAACAGTCCCTTATTGCGCGAGTAGCTCAGCAGCTCTGCATTCATCTTCCAGTCTGTCGCTGCCTGCCCCGCGCGTCCTACCGGACCTGCAGCTGCTGAAGCATCCCCTCCAATCTTGAACTTGCTCTTCAGTAGATCCTGGAACCCCTTATGGTTCACAGCCACCAGAACCAGATCCGTCGACTGGCCCCCAATCTGGAAGCCGAACGATCCGCCCGCCATCCGGATAAACACCGGCGCGCTCCAGCCATGTCCCGTGCGGCATGTCACCACGCCCTGTCCATACTGGCCGCCAAAAATGAACGCTCCCTTAAGCATGCCGGGCACCACACCCACGCACGTCGCAGACTGCAGGATATTCAACGGAATGCTTCTGTCCTGCGCCGCCATGATCTGCTCGAGCACGGTCTTGGCCGCGTCCACGCGCGCTTGCAGGTCCAGTCTCGACGATGCCGCAAACGCTGAACAGGTCAGGAGGAAACAAACCGAGATCGAAGCGATAACCTTCTTCATGGATACATCCTTTCAGGTCCGCGTCTTTCGTCGCGGATGCATTTCTATTTTTTCAAACAGTAGAGACTTTTTCGTACAAAGACTCAAAGAGGGGTGCTCTGGGAAGCAACGATCCACCTCCCTTCAGGTACCACACTTGATTCCGCCTCGCAGAACTTGGCGCAAGTCCTACCGCGATACTTCCGTCACATGCGCATACACCGCATACGCAGCCTGGATTCCAACTTTCGCGCACTGAGCCGACCTGGCGCAGCGGGAAGACAATCCAGCTCTCTTTTATTTCAGATGCGTGAAATCATTTAGGGGTGGGCCGGGAAGGTAGATTAGAGTCCGGGGCGCTTGTTAATCAGCACAAAAAATAGGGGTTACCGGGCTTCATGATTCTCATGCGGCCTGGGAACCCCTTTCCCCAGATCTGCGTTGTTTCTTGATTGGAAGTTTCTAAGTAACCACCCTTTGGGTACAAGAGTACTAAAGGACTAGCCCGCGCTGGCGCAGGTAATCCCATACAGGAGCACCCATCTTCTTCTGCTGCTCCTGCCCCTTACGCCATGCCCTAAACGCAATGCTTGATTAGCTATTTCGGCAGCAATGATCCGTTCAGCGCCCGCAGAGACAACTCAATCCGGTTTTCCGCGCCCGTCTTCCGCATCAGCTTGCCCACGTGAGCCTTTACCGTGCGCTCCTCGATCCCCAATTCCTGTGCGATCTCTTTGTTCGACCGCGCCTCCAGAATCAAGTCCAGCACCTGTCGCTCCCGCACCGTCAGGTACGGCCCGGATTTGCTCATCCCGACGTCCTGCTTTGAGAGCAGCCGGTCAATCAGCATCGAAAGCAGCCGCCTCGGCGCCCATATCGACCCTGAAACCACCACTTCAATCGCCTCGCGCACCACCCGTGGTCCTGCCGTCAGGTCAAGGAACGCCCGCGCTCCTGCGATGATCGCGTCCATCACCAGCTGGTCATTCCCTTCCGGTCCAATGACCACCAGTCGGATGGTCGGGCGCGCCCTGCTGATCTCTTTCAGCGCTTCCAGCCGTCCCGCGGAGGAGTTCAGATCGACGACCAGAAACTCAATCGTGGGGTCCGCCAGCAGTTGGTCCAGTGTGCCCGTCACTGGCATCAGGGCAAACTGTCCCGGCTCCGGCTTGCGCTCAAACACACTATTGAGCCCCTCCATGCGCAGAGGCTCGCCGGCAATCAGCCCTATTCGAATCGGGGCTGGCGTTTCATTCGTGGACATCGGAACTCCCCGCTCGCAGCGGATGTCACTCACCCGGACCTTCGATCCACGCCATGACCGCGGCTGGGGATGCCGCCCTCCGGCGCGTGTTCCGGGGAATCACTCAACCATGCTTTGGACTTGCATTCTAAAGTTTCGGAAGAACAATGCCCTGCTGCATCTGATACTTCCCCTTGCGGTCGGCATAGCTTGTCTCGCACGCCTCATTCGAGCGGAAGAACAGAATCTGGCACAATCCTTCGTTGGCATACACACGAGCCGGCAGCGGCGTGGTGTTTGAGATCTCCAGCGTCACAAACCCCTCCCACTCCGGCTCGAACGGCGTCACATTCACAATAATTCCGCACCGCGCATAGGTCGACTTGCCTACGCAAATCGTCAGCACGTCACGGGGAATCCGAAAATACTCCACTGAGCGCGCCAGTGCAAATGAATTCGGCGGGATGATCACCGACTCGGCCTGCACTGAGACAAACGACCGCTCGTCAAACGCCTTCGGATCAATAATCGCGCTATTCACATTCGTGAAAATCTTGAACTCGTCTGAAACCCTCAGGTCATATCCATAGGAGGAAAGCCCGTACGAGATCACGCCCTCGCGCACCTGCTTTTCGCTGAACGGCTCAATCATCTGGTGCTTCAGGGCCTGCTCCCTGATCCAACGGTCACTCTGTATTGACATGCGTCTCCTGAGCCGGAGCACTCCCGCGCCCGGCATTCCAACAGCTGGCCTCAATGCCCGCTTGAAAGCTTCATCTTATTGAAGGCGCCCTCAGATGACAACCGGATATCATTGCCCGCTCCTTCTGGATCTGCCTCCTGTCACCCTTTCCACAGCCTGCATCCGCCGCCCCCGAGCCAATCCCGTTTTACATTTCCCGCAAATTCTGTACCATCAATGGGGTAAGAGCGTGGTAAAGTCTATTCGAGTTGCGCCAGCGAGGTGACTGCCTTGATTAAACAGGATATTGTTCATCATGTGATTGAGCGGACGGGTCTGCCGCGCACCAAGGCTGAGGCTGCCGTGGACACCGTCTTCGAGGGACTTAAGCAAGCTCTTGCAGCGGGCGAGCGCATTGAGCTGCGCGGATTCGGCGTCTTCAGCGTCCGCGCCCGCAAAACCGGCATCGGCCGCAACCCGCGCACCGGCACTGAGGTCAGCATCACCCCCGGCAAAGCCGTCCGCTTCAAGCCCGGCAAAGAGTTGCACGCCCTCGACGGAAGCAGCGCTCCCAGCCAATAGCGCGGTTGCCCGTTGCCCGTGTACGCTCCCGGATGAAAGCCTGTCTCCTGCACTTTCCCCTTGGGCAGGGCTGGCTGCAGTACGTTGCATTGGAGGTCGATCCTTGCGCGTTCACCGCAAGCGTAGTAGCGTTGCGCGTCCGCTCCGCCTCGTTCCCTGCCTCCTCCTGTTCCTCCTCGCGTATCCCGCAATTGCCCAGCAGGAAATCGTCACCGCCACCGACTGGCGCGTCCACGAGGGCGACAATCCTGCCTGGGCCAGCCCGGATTTCGACGACTCCCAGTGGGCAACCATCAGCTTTAGTGAGTTGAACGACCCGAAACCTTCCAACGCCGGTACGCACTGGTATCGGGCAACGTTTCAGGTTCCGGCCGACTTCGCGGAGCAGGAACTGGCCGTCGGAATGGGTCCTCTCGATGAGGTCTACGACGTCTACATCAACGGCACGCTGGTCGGACGCCTGGGCCACTGGGAACCGGACCCGCGCGGCCCATTCCCGCGGCATCTTACCTTTCCCATTCCCCCGGGACTGCTCAAAGGGCCTGTCGGGCACATCGCCATACGCCGCTGGCAAGGCGGGGCTGGGCTTTACTGGGTGACATTTGGCCTGTCGGGCTATATGTCGCATGCACATGCCCCGCAGATTGGGTCGAAGGCCTTGATCGAAGAGCGGGAACGCCTTCATCCCGCTGCCGGTGCAATCGGGGAGCTGCCATGGGACCTGGACTATCTGCTCTTCCTGTTTGCCGCCTCAATCAGCTTCGTCCTCTATAGCGTCCAGCGGCGCAGGCTGGAATACCTCTACCTCGGGGTCTATTGCACTCTTTGGGGCGTGCCGCCGCTGATCGCCATCCCATTGGCAACCAGCAAATCAGTGATGGGTCCATCCTGGGGGCCGGCACTTATTTTCTTCCTGGCCACACTGTCCGACACTTTCGAGTTACTCTTCCTGGCTTCCCTCTGCCCCCGATATCGCAAAGTCCTGCAGCTCGGCGCCGCCTTGGCCGTTATCGCCGCGTCGGCGGCCGCTTACGGTCTGGCGGCACAATCATATACCGTGATGTCGATATGGAAAGATTGGAACAATTTCGGTACATGGTCCTTCATTCTTCTTGCTGTGTGGGGTTTCTTTCGGGATCGTAGCCGGGGTTCGCTCGCCATCGCTTTCTGTCTCCTGCTGAGTTGGGCAGGATGGGCCTGGGCAACAGTGGCCTTCAAGTTTCATCTTCCCGGGGTGTATTTTCGTGTCGGGCCCTTTCAAGTCGACATCCGAAGCGTGCCCCTCGTGATTTTCGTCTTCGTCACGCTGCTCGTCCTCTACCTGCGTTACCGCGATGAGCAGGCCCGTCAGGCAGCCATTGACCAGGACCTCGCCGCGGCCCGCCGCATGCAACAGCAGTTGCTCACTACCACCGCCGAGAATCCCACCGGCTTCACCGTCGATGCCGTCTACCGCCCCGCCCGTGAAGTCGGCGGAGACTTCTACCGCACCGTCCCGCTCGAAGGCGGCTCCCTGCTCGTCATCGTCGGCGACGTCAGCGGCAAGGGCCTCGATGCCTCCATGCTCGTCGCTCTCATCCTCGGCAGCCTCGCCAATGAAACCCACCGCAACCCGGCCTCGCTCCTCGCCTATCTCAACCAGGCCGTCATCGGCCGCACCAACGGCGGATTCATCACCGCCTGCTGCGCCCGATTCCATCCCGATGGCCGCGTCGTCCTCGCCAATGCTGGACACATCTCTCCCTACCTCAACGGCCGCGAGCTGACACTCGAGAACGGCCTCCCGCTCGGCATCAGTTCCCACGCCGCCTACGCCGAAGCCGAAATCCAAATCAGCTCCGCCCTTACCTTCCTCTCCGACGGCGTCGTCGAAGCCCGCAACCCTCAGGGCGAGCTCCTCGGCTTCGACCGCATGGCCGCGCTCACCGTCAAACCCGCCGCCGCCATAGCCAACGCCGCCCAGCAATGGGGCCAGGAAGACGACATCACCGTCCTCACCGTCGCACCAACCTTCAGCCTGAACGAGGCCACTGCATGAAAACGGCTGCCTTGCTGGTACTGTCGCTCGTCCTCCCCGCCTGCACAGGCCTCCGCGCCCAGACGTTCAGCCTGCAAACGCAGCGCGAGCCGGTAGCCTCCCTCGATGGCCTCTGGCGATTTCACACAGGCGACAATCCCGCCTGGGCCAGCCCCAACTTCGACGACTCAAACTGGCCGCTGATTCGCTCCGGCGAAAGCTGGACCAGGCAGGGTTATCCCGTGTTCAACGGGTACGCATGGTACCGCTTCAAGGTCGAGGTCCCCGGCAACGGCCAGCCAGTTGATCTGCTGCTCACCCCGATATTCAACGGCTACCAGGTCTACGCAAACGGCAAGCTCATCGGCGGAGAAGGCACCATTGTGCCCACGCGCAACCCAGTCATCGCAATCCTGCCTGCGGTCTATAGGCTTCCTCCAGAAAGCACTGGCCCGCAGTTCATCCAAATTGCAATCCGCGTCTGGTGCGACACGGGAATGGGCCTTGACTGCGGTTCGCTGCAACCGGGTAATATTGCCGGCGCGCCGGCCGTTTTGACGCGGGAGCTGAGCCACGATGAGAGCCTGAGGACCACGAACGTCGTAAACTCATACGGATATTGCCTTCTTGCCTCGCTGGTCGGCCTTGCTACTTTGGTTCTCTTCCTCCTGCGCCCCGAGGATCGCGAATATCTCTGGTTCTCCATTCTGCTTCTCGCCATCGGCGCCGAAGCGGCGTTTGGCATTGTCTCCTGGACTTCCGTGCCTACTCCAAGGATCCTCTCCTACGCGGTTTCGTCTGCAGCAGCCGGAGCGTCTGTAATTGCCGCCCTGCTCTTCTTCTCCATAGTTCTACGCACGCCGAGGTCCTTCCTTTGGTGGCTGGCGTGCGCTGGCACAGCCATCTATCCAATTGGATTGCTTTTCTACGGTTTCCGATGGACGAGTTGGGGCGAAGGACATGCCATCGGTGTTATCTTGATGTTCCCCGCCGACGTTTGGTTCATCAGCACGCTGGCTGTCTCAACTATCAGGAAGGGCGTTGCGGTGAGATGGCTGCTGGCCCCGGCAGTGCTTTACTACGGCTCCAAGCTCCTCGGACACATCTCGTATGTAGCCTTACAGCTCGGTTGGCGAAAGACGAGTATTCCGCTCGATTTCGTGCTAATCTCCCGGCCATTTCCGCTTAACCTGTCCGACGTCTTCGGTTACGTCTTTATCCTGTCGCTCCTGAACTTTCTGGTTCGCCGCTTTTCTGCTGCCCGGCAGGAAGAAGCCCGCCTGTCCCAGGAAATAGAAGCCGCCCGCACCGTGCAATCTCTCCTAGTCCCTTCCAGGGCCCAGGCCACACCCGGCTTCACAGTGGAAAGCGTCTATCTCCCCGCGCACGAGGTCGGCGGCGATTTCTTTCACATACAACACGGCGATGACGCCTCGCTACTCATCATCGTCGGCGACGTCAGCGGCAAAGGCCTCAAAGCCGCCATGACCGTCAGCGCCATCGTCGGCGCGTTGCGCGGCTGTGCTTTGCGAGCCCCTGCGGAAGTGCTCGCTTACCTCAACCGCGTCCTCCACGGACAAATCACCGGCTTCGCCACCTGCGCCGTCGCATCCATCGCAGCCGACGGCGCAATGACCATCGCTAACGCCGGACATCTTTCCCCTTACTGCAACGGCAAAGAGCTGCCCATCGCCAACGGCCTGCCGCTCGGCATCACCGCCACCGCCAGCTACGAGGAGACCCACTTCAAGCTCGCGCCCAACGACCGCCTCACCTTCATCTCCGACGGAGTCGTCGAGGCCGCCAACAGCAAGCGCGAGCTCTTCGGCTTTGACCGCACAGAGCAAATCATCACCCAGCCCGCCGCCGCCATCGCCCAAGCCGCCCAGCAATGGGGCCAGGATGACGACATCACCGTCCTCACCGTCGCCCGCGCTGCAGCGATCGCTTAGACTTACTCCGCCAGCCCCGCCGACTCTTCACATCAACCGTTGCGCATCCACATCCACCACTAGGTTCTTCCGCGGCACACCGGCCTGGTCCGCATGCGCTAGAGCTCCCCTCAACGCCGCGTTCAGTGCCTTCCGCGACCCCGCCTTCAAGATCAGGTGAAACCGATACACGCCCTTGATCCGCGCAATCGGCGCCGTGCACGGACCCAGCACCCGCACGCCCTCCGGCGCAGCCTTCTGGAACCACTTGCCCAGCTCCGCCGACCACCCCGCCGCCTCTTCCAGCTTCGGCGACTGCACCAGCACATTCGCCAGCACGCCAAACGGCGGATAGTGCATCCACCGCCGGTACTTCAGCTCACGCTCCACAAAGCTCGCATAGTCATGCTTGCTCGCCGCCACAATCGCATAGTGGTCGGGATAATACGTCTGCACCACCACGCGCCCCGTCAGCTCGCCGCGCCCTGCACGCCCTGAAACCTGCGTCATCAGTTGAAACACCCGCTCCGCCGCGCGAAAGTCCGGCATCGCCAGCGAATGGTCGCAGCCCACCACACCCACCAGCGTCAC
>JAKAFB010000072.1 GCA_021818105.1 Acidobacteriota bacterium | reverse complement strand
TTCCATTTGCCTTCGGCAGGATCAAAGGTGACCTTGCTTCCCAAGCGGTGGAGAGGCCTGGGAAAGAAGTTGTGGAGCGCTTTGACGCCTTCCACAACAGGAGCAAGCGCGGAGGGAATCTGGGGATCGGACATATTGCCGACGTGATTTTCCCCGTTAACGGTCAGGTTGTGAATCTGGGTATGAAAGGTTGCCTCAATCTGTGCGGCCATTCCGCTGAACTGGATGGACATGTGGTCGTTTGCAACCGCTCCAACCACAAGGCCGTGCCCGCTGAGCCAGTTGGAGATAGTGGCGATATCTGCCGAAGATGGGCCGTAGGTCTGGCCCACGGCATCTGCAGTCAACCAGTGGTGGAAGTTCGGCGAGGAGGGGTCATATTGGCTGGCCACAAACTCATCGAAGGCCTGTTGCTGCTGGGGGCTGCGCTTGAGAACCAGAACGAGATCGCGCAAGGAAAGGCTGGGGTTCACGGGGCCGCGGTCGTTCTTGGCTATTGCGGTCGGGGGCGTGTTGCCCCGGAGTGCGACAAGTTTGCTCTCATCGATGTTGCCGGCAATGCGTGATGCCGTTGCGGGTTGTTGCGCGGGTGCCGCCATTGCAGTAGACATGACACCTGCGCACAGGCAAAGTGGAACAACACGAACCCAGTGCATCATTCCTGAGCCTCAGTCTTCCAAGAAGAATGCCGCCTGCGAAGGCACACACCTTCCAGACAAGAGAAACAGACAAACCACAGTCTGATCTGAAAGTGCATCCGCAATGCAGATATGTAGTAATCGCCATATGTTACATCACTCGCGTCGCATTGCAATACTTATAAGTTGCGGGCTGATTCTTAGCCGGAGATAACTCAACATGCCCCGCGGACAATGCAACGCCCGGCATTCCCAAGAGCCTCTGTGCGCGGTTGTTTTTAGTTGTCCGTCCGGAATTAGGTGGGTAGGTTCCTGCCCCTGTGCGAGAAGACGTGTGCTGAGCGGAGCTGCATCTTCTGCGATTGGTGGGGAATCGGCTGGTTGTGGAGGCCACCAAGGTCGCAATCGCTCGAAACGTGCCGCCTCGCCCAATGCATACTGCTAGAAGAAGAGACAGCCGAGTTGTTACCCCGTCGCTATTCTCTGAGGTTACGAGTTTCATTACTCCCGCATTATCGCCAGCGCCGAGACGAATGAGATAGATTGCCGCGTGTTACGAAGCATGGCTGTAGATCAGGACGGGACTATCTTGTTAAAGAAAAAACGAAGGCCGGATAAACGAACCTGAACGCAACTGCCGCCCGGAATGGTCGCAATGGGCGCGAGGCTTGGCATGGTTTGGCGATGGAATGGAAAAGGAGTCTTCTGGGCAATTACAAGTAGTCTGCCAAACATTTAATTTTGCTTTGAAATACGATATCGAAATTGTTCTGATTTGTCGGTTGTACAAATATTTGTACAGTGTTCAAAAAACTTGACGTGTTCTTTGGCGATTGATCGATTGCGCACGGATTCCATGGGCCCTTTGCAGCATGGCTTTGGCAATGTGCATGCTATTTGACTGAAGGTATGCGCATTCTGAAAGCAGGTCATGTTTTACGCTCTGCTCCGCAGTTGCAATTGAGCATTCTCGTGTTGGTGGGAATACTGCTCGGTGCCTTGGCCTGCATGCCCATGCGGGCTGAAGACCTAACGCTCGACCGGGCCATCCAGATCGCCCTCGAGCGGCGCCCGGAACTGCGCGCTTCTGACTTCACAAAGCGCTCGGCTGAAGCCATGCGCCGGCAGGCAGGAGCGTTGCCGAATCCACGCGCCATTTACCAGTCTGAGAACCTGCGTCCCAACATGGACTTTGCAGGCAACGTAGACACCTATGCGTATGTGAGCCAGCCAATCGAGATTTCAGGAAAGAGGCATGCCCGTATCAGTGCCGCGGAAACTGCGGTATCCGAAGCCGAGTTGAATGCTGAAATTCAGAGTCGTGACATTAAATATGCTGTCGCCCGGGCCTACTGGGACGCTTTGCGACTCATCTATCTGCGCAAGCTCGCGGAGGAGAGTCAGGGCTTCTATCACGAAATTCTCGAGTATCAGGAGCGTCGTTTTAGTGAAGGAAAGTTGGCTGCCATCGATCTGATGCGTGTCCGCCTGGAACACGCAAGGGCCCAGACGCGACTGGAGTCAAGCCGCCTGGCCGAGACAGAGGGCTATATCCGGCTCGCCGCGGAGATGGGGCTGCCTGCGCCGGGTGCATGGTCACTGCAATCCAAGTTTGAAAGTGTGGGTGCGGCGTCCCCTGAGGTTCTTGCCGAGGATGCGAGCGACCATCGCCTGGAGGTGAAGCTGGCGGGGAAGAGGGTGGAAGCAGCCCGCTCCAATCTCCTGCTACAGAAGGCGATGGGCCGCCCTGATCTGGATGCCGTCTTTGGCTACAAGCGGAACTCTGACAACAATACGATGCTCGCCGGTGTGCAGATACCTTTGCCTCTGCTGGATCGCAATCGGGGAGGCGTGCAATCAGCACAGTCTGAAATCGAAGCAGGCCGCGCATCGCTGGCTGGCGTGCAACAGCGCAGCCGCATGGAATGGAGCTTGGCTCGGACTGCTTACGCCACGTGGAAACAGCAGGTAGAGACGCTTTATGGCCCTATGGTGGCCCAAGCCAAGGAAATTGCTGAAATCTCACGCGCTGCCTACGGCGAGGGCGGAATGGATCTTCTTCGCCTGCTCGACGCCGAGCGCCTGTACGTGGAAACGCAAATCGCCTGGGCTGAATCGCTGGGCAACTATCACCAGAGTTTGCTTTCGCTCAATTACGCAGCGGGAATGGAGCCATGATGACCGCAATACGTCAAGCCTTTTCCAGGATGTTATGGCCGAGCAGGCAGTGGCTCGTCTGTGTTGCGCTTATTGCTGCGTTCGTTACAGCGGGCTGCAAGCGTCAGCCCGCAATCGCACCGACGACGGCCACCAATGCCTCTGCGGATCGGGGCAATCATCAGGATGCCCCGGAACTTACTCTGCCAGTCGCCGAGCAGAAAGGCGCCATTCATATTGCCGTTGTTCGCGAGATGGAGGTCCCTGAAATCTTGCAATTCCCGGGGAAGATTGCCCTTCCTGATAATGAGACGTGGCGTGTTGGTGTGCTTTCAAATGGCCGCGTCAAACACGTCTATGCCAACCTTGGCGATTACGTGCACAAGGGTGCCGTACTGGCGCGCATGCACAGCCATGACGTGCACGAGGCGCAGGCTGCCTATGCCATGGCAAAGTCCGACCAGACGCGTGCTGCCGCAGCCGCTGCACTGGCCCAGGTCAACTTCGAACGCATGCAGCGCCTCTACAAGCTCAAGGCCGCATCGCTCGAGCAGTTGGAGCAGGCTCGCCAGGAATTGGTCAACGCCAATGCAGAGCTGAGCAATGCACAAACAGACGTGGCACGGAATCGAGTCCACCTTGAGGACAATCTCGGCGTTTCAGCTAATACGCCTTTGCAGAGCGGTAGCGGCGAAAGCGAACTGATTCCCATCGTTGCGCCAGCCAGCGGTTACATCCTTCAAAAGAATGTCACACCCGGCACGACAATCGGGCCAGGCCTCGATGCATTCGTCATCGGCGACCTGAAGCACCTGTGGATGCTGGCTTCAGTGGGCCAGGAGGCACTGGCGAAGATTCACGTGGGCCAGTCGGCACGGATCACCCTCCCCGGCGTGTCTGGTGAGTCGTTTGCTGGAACCGTCACCAATCTTGGTCAGGCTTTTGATCCCACCACACGCCGCCTTCAAATTCGCATTCAGCTGAAGGATTCTTCGCCTCTGTTGCACCCCGAGATGCTTGCCAACGCCGAAGTTACCGCCGGATCCAAGCAGCCCATGATTCTCATCGAGCCAAGTGCCGTGCAGCAGGTCAATGGAGAAGACGTAGTCTTTGTCCGCATCGCTCCAGATCGCTTTGCCATGCGCGCCGTCGAGGTGGGCGAGCCAATACGTGACAAGCTTCCGATAACCAATGGGATCAACGCCGGCGAAGAGGTCGTTATCCACGGCGCATTCCTCCTCAAATCGCAGATGCTGCGTGCAAAGATGCAGGGAGAGTAGCGCATGCTCAATCGCATTCTTGACTTCTCTCTGGCCTATCGCTGGGTCGTCCTGCTGGGCGTGGTGATTCTTGTGGCCGTCGGAGCCTGGGTGGTGTACACCATTCCGATTGATGCTTTTCCTGATCTGACAAACAACCAGGTTGTTATCGTCACCGATGTGCCTTCTGTGCCACCCATTGAAGTGGAGCAACTCGTCACCTTTCCCATAGAACGAGCCATGATGGGTATGCCACGCCAGCAGCAGGTTCGTTCGCTCTCAAAGCTCGGGCTCTCGATGATCACGGTGGTTTTCGACGACGCAGTGCCTGCATACTTTGCGCGCCAGCTGGTGAACGAGCGTCTCCAGCAGATCACCGCAGCACTGCCGGCCGGCGTGCAGCCTGTCCTCACTCCCCCTTCCACAGCATTTGGTGAGCTGTACCAGTACACGCTCGCCGGCGAAGGCCTCTCCTCGATGGCTCTTAAGGACGTTCAGGAGTGGCTCATCAAGCCGCAATTGCGCTCAATTCCCGGCGTGAGCGATGTGAACACCTGGGGCGGTGAGACACGCCAGTACCAGATTCGCGTGGATCCAAGCCTCCTCCAATCGTACGGGCTCACGCTGCATGACGTTGCCATGCGCATCGCAGACAACAACCGGAACTTTGGTGGCGGCTACATTGAGCATGATGCGGAACAATACATCCTGCGCGGCAACGGCCGCGCCGCCACGATCGACGACCTGGGTAATATCGTTCTTCTCGCCACCCAGGGAACGCCGGTACTAGTTCGTGATGTTTCCCAGGTGGTTGTTGCTCCGGCACCACGACAGGGAGCTGTTCTTAATCGTGGCGAGACCATTTCAGGCATGGTTATCATGCTCAAGGGTGAAAATGGCAAGCGCGTCATCGAGCAGGTGAAGAAGAAACTAGCTGAGATCCATCTGCCCACCGGAGTTCAGCTGCACGCTTTCTATGATCAGTCCTCCGTCATCAATGCCACCATTACGACTGTCAAGCACAATCTTTTCGAGGGCTTCATTCTGGTCACGGTTGTGCTATTGATTTTCCTAGGCAGTTTTCGTGCTGCCCTGGTTACTGCGTCCATCATTCCACTCTCACTGCTGTTCAGCTTCCTCGGCATGAGACTCTTCGGTGTCAGTGCCAATCTTATGAGCCTCGGTGCCATTGACTTTGGCATGATTGTTGACGGCGCCGTCGTCATGATCGAAAACTCCGTCCATCGTCTTGCTACTCAACACAATGAAGAGACGCCGATGGAGTCTGTCGCGCGTGCCGGCAAGGAAGTTGCACGTCCGATGGTCTTCGGTGTCAGCATTATCATCGCAGTCTATCTGCCCATTCTCGCGCTGCAGGGGCTGGAAGGTCGCATGTTCCGCCCGATGGCCATTACTGTTTGCTGTGCACTGCTTGGCTCGCTGCTGTTGGCTCTCACTGTGATTCCCGTGCTCACTTCCTATGTATTCCGCCATGGCATACGCCCGGGGAAATACCAGTCAACAGAAGACCGGTGGATGGAGAGGTTCACTGCTTTCTATATGCGCAGCCTTGCGGTCGCGCTGCGCTATCGCCGCGTTGTTACTCTTTCTTCTGCCGCTATCCTGGTCGTCGCTCTAGGCTCGCTCTTCTTCATCGGCAGCGAGTTCATGCCCCGGCTCGACGAGGGGTCAATCCTTCTTGAAACGCGGAAGCTGCCAGGCATCTCGCTCACGGAATCGATTGCAATCTCAAAGCGCGTAGAGGACACGCTGCGATCCTTCCCGGAGATCAGCGATGTAACAACCAAGATTGGACGCCCTGACTTCGCCACCGAAGCGATGGGCATTCACGAAGGGGACGTTTACATTGCGCTCCATCCACAGAAGGAGTGGAAGCGCTTTAAGACCAAAGAAGAGCTCATAGGTGCTCTTGACAAGGCTCTTTCTACCATCCCAGGAATCGTGTACGACTTCACTCAACCGATGGCCATGCGTCTCGACGAGACCGTCTCCGGCGTTAAGGCTGATGTCGCCATCAAGATTGCGGGCGAAGACTTCAAGCAGCTCAACTCTCTTGCGCATCAAGTCCTGCGCCAGGTGCAGACAGTGCCGGGGGCCGCCGATGCCCAGATGGAAATGAGCTCAGGTGTGCCGGAACTCAGCGTTCGCATTCGGCGCACTGCGCTCGCGCGCTACGGCCTGAATGTCACCGATGTACAGCAGGCCGTGGAAGCCAGCGCATCCGGCCTGCCTGTATCTGAAATGATTGACGGTCAGCGCCGCTATTCCATCGTCGTGCGGCTGCCTGAAAGCTATCGCACGAATCCCGCGGCCATCCGTGCAATCACGCTGCGCGCTCCAGGAGGAGAAGATGTTGCACTGGGACAGGTCGCAGACGTGGCCGTCACCTTTGGCTCCGAGATCATCAACCGCGAGCAGGGGCAGCGCCGCATCGTCGTGATGTCCAATGTCCGCGGACGCGACCTCGGTAGCTTTGTGGCCGAGGTGCAGAACAAAATTGGGGCTCATGTTGATTTTCCGCCTGGCTACTCGATAAGCTACGGCGGGCAGTTTGAGAATCAGCAGCGCGCCATGAAGCGCTTTATTATCGTGGTGCCTCTCGCTATCGCGATTATCACCGGGCTGCTCTATCTGAGCTTCCACTCGCTCAAGCAGGCTGTTCTGATTCTCGTAAATGTACCTTTCGCTCTCGTTGGCGGCATTGCTGCACTGTGGTTAACCCACATCAACATGAACCTTTCGGCATCTGTCGGCTTCATCGCTCTCTTTGGTGTGGCAGTTCTCAACGGAGTCGTCCTTGTCAGTTCCATCAATAACCTGAGGGAGAACGGGCTGCCGCTGCATGTTGCTATCCAGCACGGTGCAGCGCGGCGCTTGCGCCCTGTGTTGATGACCGCGCTCGTGGCCAGCCTTGGCTTTATACCCATGGCGGTTTCGAGATCCATGGGTGCGGAAGTGCAAAGGCCGCTTGCCACTGTCGTCATCGGAGGGCTGGTCAGCTCCACTGCGCTCACGCTTATTCTGTTGCCCACTCTTTACGAGTGGTTCACCATCAAATCTGCTCGCTCGGGCGGTACCCGGATGGAAGTCTCCAAAGCAGTGACTCCGGTTGGATGATGGACAGCTCCACAAGCAACGTTCACGCCCCCTTGCGGATTCGCAACCCGATTGACAGGGTAGCCGGGCATTCCATCTGTCGTACTCAGGTTGGTAGCAGATCGGTCTCAGTTTTGAGGAGAGCGTCGTTAATGGCCTGCCCCTGGACAGCAAACCAGTCCATGATGCGTGCAGCTTGTTTGAAGCAGTTGAACAGAAGGCCAAGGTGGAGCCCTCTCAGCTTGTATGAGGACCCGTCCTAATGCCGAAAATGATTGATGAAAAATGGACTTACGCGGTCAAAGGGGACAGGGAACCGCTGCCGGAGAAGGTTTGTGTAATCTGGGTGGTGGCCAGGGACGGGATTGAACCGCCGACGCCGGCCTTTTCAGGGCCGCGCTCTACCACTGAGCTACCTGGCCTCAGTGAAGACTTTGAGTTGCAATTTCCTGCGTGGGGTCCGGCGCTGCCGGAGTAGGATGGCGCGTCCACGAACAGTGCGCTGCAACGACAAAGCCAGTATAACAACTCCCCCGCCGTGCGCCAAACGGTGGAAGTCTATCCATAAATGAGCGTGGGAGGCGGCTGAGGGCGGTTTGCTGGGAAGGCACCGTGGAGTCATTTTGTCCGTTGTGGCAGGTTTGCCTCCACTACACTGGTGGACGATGATGCGAATTCCCCTGCTTTGTTTTTCCAGTCTTGTACTTGCCTCCATTACTGCGCTTGCTGCTGAACCGCCGACCGCCGCGACGGCGGTGGAGATGCGCGCTGCGCGTGCCTATGACACCGCGGTGAAGGGTGGCCCGCTGACGCTGCGCGCGTTTCTGGCGCAGTTTCCCAAGGGGGCAGACCTGCACGTGCACCTGAGCGGCGCGGTGTATGCCGAGACGTTCATCAAGGAAGCGGGCGAGGACGGGTTGTGCGTGGATCCCAAGTTGCTGAGCTTCGCGAAGCCGCCGTGTATTGCTCCGCTGGAGCCGGCGAGTGAGTTGACAGGTGTTCTGACGCCTGCGGAGCAGGATTTGTATGACCGGCTGGTGAACTCGTTCTCCATGCGCAACTTTGTGCCGACCAATGGCTATAGCGGGCATGATCAGTTTTTTGGGACGTTTGGGCGGCTTGACGGCATTGACAAGCGCCACATGGGCGAATGGGTGGACGAGGTGGCGCGGCGTGCCGCGGCGCAGAATCAGCAATATCTGGAGCTGATGGTGACGCCGCCTTTCAGCCACGCGGTGAAGGTGGCACACGAAGTTGGCTGGGACGGCAACCTGGCGCATACGCGCGAGGCGATGCTGGCGCATGGGTTGCTGGACGAAGTGGGCGTGGACCGCGAGGACATTCGCTGGGCCGAGAAAGCGCGCAGAACGATGGAGCATTGCGGGACCCGCGATGCGGTGCCGGCGTGCAAGGTGGAAGTGCGGTACATCTACCAGATCTTTCGGGGTTATGCGCCGGAGCAGGTGTTTGCGCAGACGCTGCTGGGGTTTGAGACGATCGAGGCTTCGATGGCCGCGCACGAAGACACGTATGTGGGTATCAACTTTGTGATGCAGGAGGACGGGTACGTGTCCATGCGTGACTACACGCTGCAGATGCAGATGCTGCAGTATCTGCATACGGTGTATCCGCGGGTTCACATCGCGCTGCACGCGGGGGAACTGGCGCCGGGGCTGGTGCCGCCGGAGGGATTGCGATTTCACGTGCGGCAGGCGGTAGAGATGGGCCATGCGGAGCGCATCGGGCACGGCGTGGATGTGATGTATGAGGACGATGCGCAGGAACTGCTGGAGGAGATGGCTCGGAAGCACGTGATGGTGGAGATCAACCTGAGCTCGAATGAGGGGATTGTGGGAGTAAAGGGCGACGAGCATCCATTTCCTGTATACCGGGCGGCGCATGTGCCGGTGGCGCTCTCAACGGATGACGAGGGCGTGAGTCGCATCGACCTGACGCATGAGTATGTGCGCGCGGCGCTGGACTACCACTTGAGCTATGCGGACCTGAAGCAGATGGCGCGGACTGGGATGGAGCACAGCTTTTTGCCGGGTGACAGTTTGTGGGCGGAAAGGGACGCGTATACGCGTCCGGTGGCGGCGTGCAAGGGGCAGCCGCTGGGCGGCGAAGAGCCGACGCGGGCGTGCAAGGACTTTCTTGATGGCAGCGAGAAGGCCACGGCACAATGGGAGCTGGAGTGGCGGCTGAGGATGTTTGAGTCGCAGTTCTGAGCCGGAGTGGTATGGACAACGAGCGCATTCGCGCGATCTGCCTGGCGTTGCCGCATGTGACGGAGACGGTGAACTGGGGGCACCACCTTGTGTATTGGGTGGGCGATCGCGCCATTGGCGGGAAGATGTTTGCGATGACAGACCTGGAAGGCACGGGAACCGGCGTGCTGTGGTTCCACTGCGGCGCGGAACGGTTTCACGAACTGCTTGAGTTGGAAGGAATTATTCCGGCGCCGTATCTGGCGAAGGTGTACTGGGTGACAGTGGAGCGGTGGGACACGCTGCGGGCGCAGGAGATTGAAGAGGAGCTGCGGCGGGCGCATGCGCTGGTGTATGAAAAACTGCCGAAGCGCACGAAGACCGTGCTGACGATGCCGGAAAAAGAACAAGCCAAGCTGATTCGCGAGCGGAAGAAGGTGCTTGCCGCACGGGCGAAATCCGCTGGCGGTAAAGGTAAAGCCAGGTAGAGTTGAGCCGGGAACCGGACGGGCGGAATGAGCGTATCTTTATGCGTGTTCCGGGGCTGAAGTTGGAGTGTGTGCCCCTACGGCGAATGAGGCGCTGAAGCCATGGTCAAATTTCTGCTGTGGTGCATTTTGTTTGTGCTGTGCTGGCCGCTGGCACTGCTGGCGCTGGTGCTGTATCCCTTTGTGTGGCTGCTGCTTCTGCCGTTCCGGCTGGTTGGAGTTGCGGTGGGCGGCGCACTGGCGCTGGTGAGCGCGATCATCTTTCTGCCGGCGCGCGTGCTGCGGGCTATCTGACGGCGTTCACGGCACTGCATAATTTTCTGCAAGCCTCCTGTGGAAAACTGCAAATAAAAAGGGGGGGGGTGGGGGTATCCACCGCCGCCTGACGCACGAAGCCGGAGCATGCTCGCACGAGGCGCGGGCATGCTCCGGCTCAATTGTTATTGTGCGCTAGCCCGGGGAAATTATCTGCAAAGCCGGGCAGAATTTTTTTAAAGGCCATCTAGGCCCACTTTTTGCCAAGTCCCTCCAGATCTGAATGGGCGAGGTCTTCAGGGGTCATGGCGATTCTGAATTCGACTTCGGCGTTGAAGTTGAGGAACCATGGCTCGGCCAGTCTGGGAACATCGGAGGGCTTGTCCACGTTCACGATGAAGATGCCGCCGCGGCGGCCTTCGCGCTCAGAAAAATAGGCGGCCTCAGGCTTGATGGCATCGAGAATTGCTTTGATTTTTGCCCCCGCTTTGCCTTTGCGGACTTCGGTGTTGAAGGGCTCAATGGGGCACTGAACAAGCATGATCATACGCATGTGCGACCTCCGGGCGCCGGTATTCCGCGTTGCGACAAGAGCGCCACTCGGTGAACCTACGCCAAAAGTGCCTGTGGAAAACTGCAAATCGTTCATGCCGGGGAGGGGGGAGGGGGTATCCCCGCCGCCTGACACACGAAGCCGGAACATGCCCGCACGAGGCGCGCGCATGTTCGGGCTTTATTGTTAGTGTGTGCCAACCGGGGGAAATAATCTGCAAAGTAGAAGAAGAATTTTTGGATCAGGGAAGAGTGGTGGAATGTTGGCCGCCTGCCGTTCTGGGTGCTGTTGTGTTGGGTCTGGCGGAGATTGAGAGAGAGCGGAACGCGCACGCCGGCCGCTCTTGCTGCCGTGAACGGCTAGAAAAATACCGTCCAGTTTGCAGAGATATTGAGAGCGTCTGGAGTGCGAGGACTAATCGCCGGACCGTGGATATAACTCAGGCCCAGGCCTAGATAATTTCCGGGCGAAACGTGCAGGGAGTAGCTTCCCGTGAGCGTGGTGGATGCGCGCCATACGGTCTTGCCCTCGGCTAGGAGATTGTCGGTGAAGTACCTGCTGTAGCCGGTGCGGGATGTAACCAGAGAAGCGACGTCTCCGGAACGACTGCGAAAAGGCGCTTCCTTGTAGAGCCTTACCTCGAGATATCGCGCGTACGGATTGAGGGATTGCGGAACCGTCTCGGCGGAGGCGCCAAGGTACAGGCCCTGGTTGGGATGCAGTCGATTCGACTGGGTGATCTGGTGATCCATGAGGATATAAGCACAGTAGTTGCCTGCGTCATTCCGCCCCGTTGTGGCGTTCTTGTACGCGGTGAAGTTGTGCATGTATCCGGCACGAAACCATGTTTCGCGCGTGCCCGATTGCGCAGGGCGAAGAAAGCCGCCTTCATTGATGCTGAGCAGCTTGTCGCCGTGGGGAACAAAGCGGAAACCGGTGTGGTTCCTCTTAACTTCGGTCGGCCCGCCCTTGGGATCGAGACTCCGTTGCGCCGCGGTTTTGAAGTACGTGTCCTTTGGCCCCCGGACCTGAACGTTGACGGAAGGGGTCGTCAATGGGAAATACGAGATTCCCACCTCGTAGGGCAGAATTGAGTACACGCCCTGCGCGCCGGTTGCAGTAGAACCGCCGACAAAGAATCCGACAAAATCGAGGGAGTTGGAGACATATCCGGCTTTCATTGCAAAGCGATTTTCGCCGAACGCCTTGTAGAGATACAGATCCCACAACTGGAACGACTTTGGTCCCGCGGGATTCCAACTCACCCAGTTCCACACGCCTCCCACATAAAGCTGCGACTGGCGGAGATGCAGTTGCCGGAGGTCGGCGGTCAGGATCGGCTGCACCATTGCACCTTCAAAGGGTCGCTGACCGACATAGACCTGATCATCCGCGGGTACGGGGGCGTCCAGAGTGTTCTGTACGTACTGGATTTGCGTGATGGTTCTCAGCGCGACACCCTTTTGCGACAGGGAGCGGCGGAAATCTGAATGGTCGTCGATGACACTATCGGAGAAGGACGGCATGGCCGCATCCCCGCCGAGATAGTTGAGTCCGTCGAACGAAGGATGTGCGGGGATCGAAGCGGCCGACGGGCCCTGATCGGCATTGGCTTGTTGTGCGTGCGCCGACGCACCCGCCCAAAGGGCGAGGGCTACTACGGTGAGGATTCTCGCTGACGTTCGACTGCGCATGTTTCTCCTGTTCTTGGTTGCCCCGGTGAGGATTTCTTCGCTTGGTTTGCAGCGAGGCGGCTGCGCCTTCGGTCTCGCGCATGCACACAGCCTGCACTCCTGGGGAGACCGGCGACACGGCTGCGCGGGCGGAATTGCTCGACCGGGTTCGTGCTTTTTCTTGGGCTGTTCCTACTCTAGGATTCTTTGTCTCATTAGACTAGACTGATTCTTCTGAAAAGGTTGATAAGAAAGGCTAATGAATGGTCGAGAGAGTCATAGATGATCTGGCTATCTTTGCCGTTGTGGCAGAGGAGCGTAGTTTCACACGAGCTGCCAGCCGGCTGGGGGTTTCACAATCAGCGCTCAGCCAAACCATCCGCGCCCTGGAGAGGCGACTCGGGCTCCAGTTGCTTGCGAGAACGACGCGGAGTGTGTCTGCGACGGCCGCAGGGAGTGTGCTGCTAGAGGACCTGAGGCCTGCTCTTGAGCAGATACAGACGTCGCTCTCCAAAGCGCGACACCTCAGGGAGCGGCCTGCGGGACGGATCAGGCTCGCAGTGGCTCGAGCGGCCGCGCTCATCGTGCTTCTGCCGAAGCTGAAGCAGTTCAACCGAGCTTATCCGGATATTGTTCTCGAGGTCACCGTAGAGGACGGTCCAATTGATCTTGTGGCTGGCGAGTTCGACGCGGGACTTCAGATTGGTGAGTTCATCCAGCGGGACATGATCGCTGTTCGGGCCACGAAGGATTTGCGCCTGGCAGTCGTGGGTTCGCCTGAGTACTTCAAGAACCACGCACGGCCGCGAACCCCTCATGATCTAAAGGACCACGCATGCGTCGGCTTTCGATTCAGATCCGGCATGTATCGCTGGGAGTTTGAGAAGGGACGAAAACAGGTGACGGTGAATCCACAGGGACTGGTGAGTTTCGATGATTCGGAACTTGCGATCGATGCAGTGTTGAATGGGGTTGGCCTTGGAATTTCGCTGGAGGAGGTGCTGGCGCCGCTGATCAAGCAGGAACGCCTGGTTCAGGTGCTGCGCGATTGGTGCCCGACTTTTCCGGGCTTCTTTCTTTACTACCCGAGCCGCCGCCATCAGCCCGCAGCGTTGGCGGCATTGATCAGTGCATTGCGCCTGTCCGTGTGACGCGGAAGTCGCGGGGCTTTGTCGGCTATCTTGAAACCGCGAAGCCCGACCTTGGTCTTTGTGCTGGAAATCGAACTATCCCGGCATATCCAGCACAAAGACCACCCATGCCTTCTCTTGCAAGGCAGCGAGCGAACAACATGGTGCTGTCGCGCGGAATCAGTTCGTCTTTGTTTCCGCACCCTTCTTGGCCCCGTGGTACGCGCCCTCAGTGGTGCTCTTGGTCTTGTCCCATGCCTTCCTGGTGTCGTGAGCGGTCGCATGTGCCGCTGCCTTGGTGTCCTTCGCAGTCGCGTGGGCCAGTTTCTTCGAGTCCTTCTCGGTGGCGTGAGCGGCTTTCGTTGACGCATTTTCGGTTGCGTGGGTAGCCTTCATGGTGTCTTTCTTTACATCATGACCGGCATCCTTCGCGGCAAGTTTCGTGTCATGCCCAGCTGCCTTCATGTCGTGCTTCAGGCTGTCGTTCTGGCTTGGGGAAGCAGGTTGACTCCATCCGAGAGCGGCTGCCATTACTAAAGCAACTCCCAGAGCCTTAGCTGTCAGTACGTGTTGTATCTTCATGCTCCGGGAGTATATGGTCTGCGTCCGCAATGAGACAAGACCGAAGACAAGCGCTCAAAATGGCTGTGGAGAGACTGCCGTAGCGGGATATAGCGGATTCAAGCTACGCGGTGGTCCTCAGAATCTGACCGTAATCATCGAAGGTCAACTGACCATCAAAAAGCTGGCGATTTTGAGTCCCGGTGGGATGACAACGACGAAGAATTTCAAGGGCTGGAGCTTTCCCTGGAAGTGGCCTTGCCGATTTTGGCTCTGTATTTGGCCCTGATTTGGGATTGGGCGGGAAATCTGTAAAGATAGAAGCATTATGACCGTATCAGCTCCGTCGAAAGTGTTTGCCGACCGCATTGGCCGGATTGAAGTGTCTGCAACGATGGCTGTGGCTGCCGAGGCCGCCAAGCTGCGCGCGCAGGGCGCGCAACTGGTGGACTTTGGGGCCGGTGAGCCTCATTTTCCGACTCCGCGGCATATCAAGGACGCGGCGATTGCGGCAATTGAGGCCAATTTCACCCGTTACACGGTGGTGCCGGGGATTCCCGATGTGCGCAAGGCGATTGTGGAGCGGCATGCGGCGGATTTCGGCTCGGACTACGGCGTGGACGAGGCGATTTTCACGACCGGCGGGAAGCTGGCGCTGTTTAACACGATCCAGGTGCTGGTGGACCACGGGGATGAGGTGATTCTGCCGGTGCCGTACTGGGTGAGCTTCAAGGACATCATCCAGTATGCGGGTGGCAAGGTCGTCTTTCTGGAGATGAGCGAGGCGGAGAATTTCCGCATCACTGCGGACGCGATTGAGAAGGCGATTACGCCGCGGACGAAGGCGATTATTTTGAATTCGCCGTCGAACCCGGCGGGGTCAGTGGTGACGGCGGAAGACCTGGAGCGGATTGTGCGGCTGGCGCACGAGCGCGGGATTTTCCTGCTGCTGGATGAATGCTATGTGTACCTGAACTATGCGGGGAAGCCGGTGTCCGGCGGCTCGTATACGTGGGCCAAGGAGCACATGGTGATTCTGGGGTCGCTGTCGAAGACGTATTCGATGACGGGCTGGAGAGCGGGATATGCGCTGGCATCGAAGGCGGTGACGGCGAACCTGAGCAAGCTGCAATCACAGTCGACGTCGAACGCGACAAGCTTTGTGCAGAAGGCGGCGATAGCGGCGCTGGCGGGTTCGCAGGATTGCGTGGCGGAGTTCAGAGCGGAGTTTATCGAACTGCGCGACTACATGCTGAAGAAGCTCGGGGAGATTCCCGGAGTGACGTGCACGAAGCCGGAGGGCGCGTTTTATGTGTATCCGAACATCTCGGCGTTCCTGGGCAAGGGCGGTATCAAGACGGCGACGGAACTGGCGACGAAGCTGCTACACGAGGCGCACGTGGTGACAGTGCCGGGCGAGGCGTTCGGGACGCAGGAGCACATTCGGCTGTCGTACCCAGTGACGAAGCAGAGCATCGACGAGGGCACGCGCAGGATGAAGGAGTACCTGGGCAAGCTGGCGTAAGAGCAGAGCTGACAGGTTGAAGGACTTTCCGGCTGCCGGGGCGTGAGGGCTTCGGCAGCCGGAGGCGTTTTGAGGGCCCGGATTGGGGCGGATGCGGGGCGGCCGGAAAATCTGTTACCTGCCCCTGTGCAAAGATGACGCTGGTCGGGTAGGATGTGTCTTCCATGCCTATGCAGATTGATTTTCGCCCAGTAATTCTTGCCGGAGGTAGCGGTACGCGGTTCTGGCCGCGGTCGCGGCGCGCCCGCGCGAAACAGGTTCTTGCGCTCGACGGAGAGCGCTCGATGATTCAGCAGACGGTGGAGAGGATCAAGCCGCTGGCCACGCTGGAGAAGACGTGGGTGATCACCAACGAATACCTGGCCCATGAGATTGCCGACCAGTTGCGCGGCATTCCGGCTGAACAGATCATCCAGGAGCCAGTGGCGAGGAATACGGCGCCGGCGTGCGGTCTGGCAGCGTTTCTGATTGAGCGGGAGAACCCGGATGCAGTGCTTGGCATTTTGCCGTCGGACCATGTGATTGGAGACGAGCCGCGATTCCTGAAGGCACTGCAGAAGGGTATTGCGCTGGCGGCCGCGGGGCCGAACATTGTGGTGCTGGGCATTGAGCCGACGCGGCCTGAGACGGGGTATGGGTATATCGAGACTGGGGACCAGACGGCGGACGGAACGGCGCTGCATGTGAGACGGTTCACGGAGAAGCCTAACCAGATCCGCGCGGAAGAGTTTGTGGCAGCGGGGAATTACTACTGGAACTCGGGGGTGTTCTTGTGGTCAGCACGGACGCTGGCGAATGCGGTGAGGGAGCACTTGCCGGAGACGGCTCCGCTGCTGGAGGAGATTGCGGCGGCGTTTGGGAAGCCGGAGTTCGAAGGGGTCTTCCACCGGCTGTATCCGAGGTGCGAGAACATCTCAGTGGACTATGCGGTGCTGGAGCCGCGGTCGGCAAAGGGCGAGCACCTGTCAAACCTCTACTGTCTGCCGGCGGAGTTTAGCTGGAACGATCTGGGATCGTGGGCTTCACTGTATGAATACCAGATGGAGACGCGGCTGCGCGGCGACGGTGATGGGAATGTGGCGGAGACGGAAGGGCACATTGCCCTGGAGGCGTCCAATAACTACGTCTACAGCCCGAACAAGTTTGTGGCGCTGGTGGGCGTGGAGAACCTGGTGATTGTGGACACGGAGGACGCATTGCTGATCGCGCACCGCGACCACTCGCAGGACGTAGGCAAGATTGTGAAGGAACTGGGCATCTCCGGGCACGAAGACCTGATTTGATTTCCTGAGCAAGTGAGCGAGTGAGCGGCGGGATTGTGCCGCAGGGCTGGCCTGTGTGCCGTGGAGGACGCGGGGCAGGCGGCATTTTGTTTAGACTCGTGCAAGGGAGAGCAAGAGAAAAGGAACCATGCCTCATCCACAGATCAAGTTTGGCACCGACGGCTGGCGCGGTGTGATTGCCGATGATTTTACGTTTGCCAATGTGCGCGCTGCGGCGGATGCAATTGCCGCGTATGTGCAGA
>JAKAFB010000071.1 GCA_021818105.1 Acidobacteriota bacterium | reverse complement strand
GCCGGCAGGATACGTCAGCCACACCGGGTACCAGTACGACTCAATTTCGCGCGTCGCGGGCCAGCGTGAGCTAGCGCCACCGTCAAAATTCTCAAAAGACGGGGGGTTCAGAAACAATGTTTTCAGGGGCATAGGCATCCTTTAAATTTTACCATTTCACCAGTTTCCCCCCCATCTGAAATGGTAAAAACTTAGCACTAAGGATTGTGCAGTACATGTAACCAGTCATCCATGAGCCCGAGGGCGCGTAGTAGGTCAAGGCGTGCTTTGTCTAGGGCAAACCCAGCGTCCAGAGCATCTTGCAGCTTCTGGCGTTCGTCAATGCGTGCCAACTGTTCAGCCTTGGGGGAGACAAGTAAAGTCGAGCCCGGCGCGGCGCCACCACCACTCCCTAACTCCAATTGCGCTAGTACGGACTTCAGTTGCTCCTGAGCAATCTGCTGCTTGAGGACTGCGACCTCTGCTTGTGCATCCAGTTCTCGCAGGCTGCCTGAGAGCGAGGCGACTGCGACGTCATTTTCATGGGCTGCCTGCTCAGCTTCCACCTTAGACTTAAGCGCATCGGCAGCTGTCTCACGGGCCTTGGCCCGATGCCACATGTCGAACAGGGGCACCTGAATTGCGATTCCCGAACTGAAGTTGTTGGCGGGCAGTGGACGCGCGAAGTAGGAATTAACGTCATTCAACAGCGTGGTGTTGCGATTGTACTGCGCAAAGAAGCTCAATTGCGGCAGGTAGTTGATTTCCTTATCGCCCTTGGCAGCCTCTGCTTTGGAGCGGGCAATGAACTCCGCCGCCCCGATGCCTGAAGGCTGATGCGCTGGTGTGTCTCCGGAAATTTGAGGTATCTCCGGGATGCTGCCGTGTACGGGAATGACGGTGTTGGCGGGCAGTCCGGTGAGTGCGGCAAGTTGAGCGGCCAATGTGTCTGCTCTTGCCTGCAGATGCAGACGTTTCAGCCTGATTTCAGCGGCGGTGAGCCTGGCCTGGAGCAGTTCGCTCAAGGGATCAACGCCCGCCTCAGTCCTTTCCTGCTCGATCTGAACAAGTCGGGCTGCATAGTCCTGCTGCTGGTAAGCCGCTCCTAGTTCGCGATTGACGGTGTCAAGTTCGATATAGGCGTTGGACGCATCGAGTGCCACCTGTTCCTTTGCGTCGCGAAGGTTGGTGGCTGCGGCGCGCAAGCCAAGCCGCGCTGAGTCGATGTAGCGTTTTTGTGGAATACCAAAGACCAGGGACTGTATGGTTGCTCCCCAAATGGAGGGAGGAGTGCCTGTAAAACCTACTTCGGGGAAAGTGGGAATGCCCGTGGTGAAGGAAACGGAGGGAATGATGATGTCTTTGCTTTCAGAGACTAACGCTTCTGCCTTGAGCACGTTTGCCTCTGCAAGTCTTACCGCGGCGCTGTTTCTTTGTGCCAGTCCAACCACGGTTGCAAGCGAGACCTGTGCGCTTCCGTAAGGAGTAGCGACTGTGAGAGCCGCAGCAGCGAAGATAATCAGCCATGGAAATCGCGCATTGGATCTATAGCTCACGTCTCTGACCCATTCAAAACTTGAGATCTTGTGCCGGCTTGTAATTGTGTGCCAACGAGAGTGCCGACTCTCGGGCCTGTTTTGCGCCTGCCATATCGCCCACCTGAGCTTTCAACAGTGCCAGGCGGGTTAGAGCTTCAAAGGCAGGTGCTTCGTCGGTTTTCGATGAACTATTCAGATACTCCCACATCATCTTTTCTGCGAGTTCCGGGTTCCGCTTAATACGAAGGAGAAGAGAAGCCCCGTCGTACAAGGCAACGCCTGCATGAGGATCGTGCTGCGCCGCCTTCACTCCACTTTGAATGGCATAGTCCAGATCTGTCCAGCGCGAACGACGGCTGTAGAAGCTTGCGAGGGTCATCCATTGGAATGCAGGATGCTGACTTGAAGTGATGGCTGCCTTGAATTCGCGCTCCGCCGTCGTGTAGTCCTTTTTCTCTTCGGCAATACGTGCGCGCAACTCGTGTGCGCGCGCCGGATCAACTCGGTCGAGTTCTTGTGCGATGCTCTGTGCCTTATCATTTCCCCCGCCCACGATGACAGGAGCGGTACTGTAGAACTCGCCAAGGTCGGCAAGAGCTTCGGCATTGCGCGGATTCAGCCGCACGGCGGTTTCAAATTCGACGCGGGCGCGCTTGGCCAGGGAATACGCACTTAAGAAGGATGCGCGCTCGGCTTTGCTACCAATTGCGCGACCAAGCCACAGGTGGTAGTCGGAGTTGCCGCTCTCCATGCGAACTGCTAGTTCACATTCATTAACTGCTGTATCCCATTGCTTTAGCGTGAGTTGTAGGCGACACGCTAGATTGTGAGTCTCTGCCGATTCGGGGAGGGAACTGAGCAATGTTAATGCATGGTCGGCCTGACCAGCGAGCACAGCAGCCCTCGCTTCAGCGAGTCCATTATGTGGACTCTGGGCGAAGGCCGCAACAGCCATAGCTGCATTCAGCACACCAGCCTGGAGTATTATCCTCACCGCATGACCTTGATTGGCATGCCTTCTTGCAGAGGCTGCCCGCTGGTTGTGCCAGTTGCCACAATCTCGCCTTCTTTCAGTCCGGAGAGGATCGCTACCTGCGTCAGATTCAGGGCACCGGTAACCACCGGTGTCTTTCGCAGTTCGTTGCCCACAACCTTGAAGACGTAAGGCTTGCCGCTTTGAGAGTATAGTGCTTCGCGAGGGATGTTCAGGACGTCCGATTCGCTGGCAGTGGTCACCGTAACGGTCACGTTGGTATCTGGCAGCAGGGGGCCGTCACCGTTGTCGATGGTAACGAGCACCTCACCTACGGTGCGTGTACTGCCGTATGTAGTTACGGTGATCGGCGTACGTTCGATGTGGCCGTGCCAAAGCAATTCGGGCTTGGCGTCCCACTTGATCAGAATAGGCTGCCCCACGGCGAGACGGCCAATGTCGGGCTCGTCAAAGTACGCGCGGATGCGCTCGTGGTTCAGATCGGCTATTTCTGCCAAAAGTTTGCCTTCCTGCGCGAACTCTGTAGGAGACGTGTTCAGGTTATAGATGGTCCCTGTGATGGGTGCACGTACAGTTGTCTGCTCCAGCACATTTCTGGCCACGGCTAAACTAGCTTCCGCATCTGCCAGCGCTGCGCGAGCGCGTGCCACTTCCGCGGGGGAGTAACGGTTTCGTGCGCTTTGTTCCGAGGCGCTCAGTGCGGCTTCCGCGCTTGCTAGCCTCTGCCGGGCAGCTGCCACTTCGCTAGCTGAGGCCGCTCCTGTGGCATTGAGCTTGATGAGGGCGTCGAGGTCGCGTTTCGTCTGGTCGCGGTTAAGGCGATTCTGGGCAACCTCGGCGGCTGACGTTTGGCGTTGTTCCAATGTGCCATTGTGGAGGACAGCTTCAAGCGCAGCCTGTGCGGACTTGACCCCGCTTTCGGCCGCGGCTACACGTGCCCGGGCTTCCGTATCATCCAGCACCATCAAGACTTTGCCGGATGGCACGTGGTCACCGGGTTGAACGTAAACCGCTTTGACAGTTGTGGAAATGGGGCTGTGTACCTCGTAATTGGATACGGGCTCTACCCGGCCATTGGTGCTGATGGTACTCGCGAGCGAATCGCGTACAACACTGGCGACGCGGACAGGCAGACGCTGCTGCGTAAGGTTCCGCACCGTGTAGAAAACCACCAACAGAAGGACCGCTACGCCCAGCCACAGCCAGCGCATGTCCAGTTGCTTGCGTGCTTCAGCCATTCACTTAACCTGAGCCAGTATATAGGACTCAGAAACATGCCTATAGGAATCAGGAAAATACCGCACTTCTCTTGCGCTAGCCAGTCCGCGGAAGTGCTCGTACAATCGAGTCATGTCACAGGAACCCCGTTACACAGACGACCATGCCAAGGCCGGCCTGGACTTCGCCTTTCCTGCAATCGAAACGTGGCAGAATCAGTTCCAGGGATACGAAATCGTCATTGACGACCCGGAAGTGACCTCTGTCTGCCCTAAGACCGGGCTACCCGACTTTGGCACACTGACCATACGCTACATGCCCCGGCATCGTTGTTTGGAGCTGAAATCGCTCAAGGAGTACCTCTTCTGCTACCGCAATCTGGGCATCTTTCAGGAAAATATCGTGAACCAGGTGCTGGAGGACGTTGTGAAGGCCTGCAATCCTGTTTGGGCTGTAGTGCGTGGCGAGTTCCGGCCGCGAGGAGGGATTGCTACGACCGTGGAGGCGCGTTGGCCTAGGCCCGATGCATGATGGCTAAACGAAGACGCGCTTCTGGTATTTGGCGTTTTCAATAATCGTCCCTGAACATCGAACCCACTTCTCAGAATTGAATCTGCGTGTCTAGACCGACCCAAGCAGTTCGTGCCTACATCAGCCCGGCGGTTGGAACTTTGGTTCTGCTGCTCGGTCTCAACCTGCTCAATTACATAGACCGTTACATCCTTCCCGGAGCTCAGCCTCTCATCCAGCGAGAGTTCCACTCCAATGATCAGCAAATGGGAGCGTTGACAACGGCTCTCTTTGTGACCTATATGCTGGTGGCTCCCCTTACAGGCTGGCTGGGCGACCGCTTCCCGCGAAAGCCGTTGATCCTGTTTGGTGCAGTGATGTGGAGCCTGGCCACGCTGGGCACGGCTTGGGTGCATGATTACTGGACACTCTACATCCGTCACGCATTGGTTGGTGTGGGTGAGGCAACCTTTGGAATCTTCGCGCCGGCGGTCTTGGCGGATTTCTATCCCGAGCGCGACCGCAACCGGGTTCTTTCGCTGTTTTACCTTGCCATTCCCGTGGGTGCGGCTTTGGGGTACCTCGCCGGGGGGCAACTTGGATCGCTTTATGGGTGGCGCGCACCGTTTTTTTTCTGTGCAATCCCGGGCCTTGGGATTGCGGCCATCTATGCGTGGCTGGGACACGAGCCAGAGCGCGGGTCCCAGGACGGCCTGAGTGCGACCGCAGACCGGGCAACCTTTGCAGGGCTTTTTCGTAACCCGGCCTTTCTGACAGCTACATTTGGGCTGGCGGCTCTCACCTTCGCGATGGGTGGCATCTCGGCCTGGATGCCCACTTTCCTGCATCGCTCGGCGGGTCTTTCGGTAAGCAAGGCGAGCATGGCTGTGGGCGCCATTACCGTGATTGACGGCATTGCGGGTACTCTGGTTGGCGGATGGATAGCGCAGGTATGGTTGCGCAGCAACCATCGAGCGCTGTACCTCATTTCCTTTTGGAGCGTCCTTCTCACGCTACCCTGCGGAGCGTTGGTATTCTTTGGATCGCCCGCATGGGAATTGCCTTCGCTCTTCGCTGCCGAGTTTTTTCTATTTCTGAACACTGGGCCTCTGAACGCAGCGATTGTGAATTCAGTCTCCGCGCCCGTGCGTGCCACCGCTGTATCGCTGAATCTGTTCTGCATTCACTTTTTTGGTGACTCATTTTCACCGCAGATTATCGGCGCAATCTCTGACCGCTCGCGGAGTCTGCGCTTTGGCCTGGGCGTTACTCTCATTGCTTTGGTCATCTCCTGCATCATTCTCTGGGCCGGTGCGCGTTTCGCTCCCCAATTGGACGAGGCTTCGCAGCCGGCATTTTGATTGCAACAAAAGCAGAGTGCGCGCACTATCGCATCGGACCCGCAGCATCAGGAATACTGACCTTATGGCTTTTCCTGTCACAGCAGCTGAGGCTTTTGTGACCATCAGTTGGCTGGTAGCCCTTGGCTGGCTGTGGCAGGCCGTGACAGCGCTTTGGGGGGTACGACAGCTTCCCGATCTCACAAAAATAGAAGGGATCCTACCCCTGTTGCCTCCCAATGATGGTCCTCAGATTTCGGTGATTGTTCCGGCGCGGAACGAAGAAGAAACCATCCAATCCACTCTGCTTTCGCTCCTGGCATCTGAGGGAATCCGCCTGCAGATTATTGTGGTCAATGACCGCTCTGCCGATCGCACCGGCGAACGGATGGAAGAAGTGTCCAAGGAAGCCACTGCTGCGGGCGGACGGCACTCTCTTGAGGTGCAGCACATCTGTGCTTTGCCTGCAGGCTGGCTGGGCAAACCCCATGCAATGGCACAGGCTGCGCAAAGGGCGACGGCGCCCTGGATTCTCTTCACGGATGGCGACGTACTGTTCCAGCCGCATGCGCTGGAGCTGGCGCTGCGCGAGGCGAAGGCCACGAAGGCGGACCACATGATTCTGATTCCATCGCTCATTCTGCATACAACAGGAGAGCGAGCCATGCTGGCTGCTATGCAGGCACTTTCGCAATGGGCCGTTCGCTTATGGAAGGTTGCGGATCCGGGGACGAGGGATTTCCTCGGTGTCGGAGGCTTCAACCTGATTCGCCGGGAAGTCTACGAGCAACTGGGAGGCTTTGCGAGCCTGCGCATGGAGGTACTCGATGACCTGCGCCTTGGCTGGAAGGTCAAGCGAGGCGGCTTTGCTCAGCGGGTTGCGCTGGGACCGGGGTTAGTACGAATCCGCTGGCTTCATGGCGCGCTGGCAGTAGTTCGGCTGGTGGAAAAGAACGGCTTTGCCGTCTGTCGCTTTCGGACGATCCTGATGCTGCTGACCTGCCTTGGGATTGCCATGCAGTCTGTTTGGCCCTTGCTGGCCCTTGCCGCAGGCGGATGGTCATCTATGGCAGGTTTGGCCACCTACGTGGGTATTACATCGGTGTACGCCGCCAACCGGCGCGTTGCGCAGGTTGGCCCCTGGGCCGCGCTCTTCTTTGCGCCTGCGGCGGCCTTGATTGCGTTTGCCTTCTTGCGCTCCATGCTGCTGGCGCTGGTGCGGGACGGCATTGTCTGGCGGGGTACCCATTATCCCCTTGCTGAACTGCGCAGACACGCAGGGCCGATTTGGTAGGTGCGGGCTACTTCGGCTGCGAATTGGGTGTGGGTACCTGCGGGCGTGCGCTCTTAAAGCCCCGCTGTGCGCTCGATGCATGGATGCTGGGGTCATGGATGGGAGGATGTTCCTGATCTCCCGTGAATCCATGCAGCAGTCTAGGGTTAGGCGTGAACTTCGGCGGCCCTCCGTAGAACTGCCGTACATGGCTCAATACAAGGCCCGTGCGCCCGTGCATGGACTTCACGATGCCGCGCACGTGCACATCCATATCGCGATATTTACGCAGTTCGCCCACCTCTTCGCGGTCTTCCCATGGGCTGATGATTGTAAAGCGACATTGGGCATCCGGCGTATCTGGTGAGCACACATCCAGATAGCGAGTCCCGTCCGGTAGTTCGACAACATCATAGACATGCGCAGTGACACACACGTCCTTGTCGATGAGTTTCATTGCCTGCTCAGCTGTTACGCATGGCTTTTGTTTTCCGCGTGCCCAAGCAGGTGCGGAAGGTGCAACGATCCCAAGCACAATGATGAACACGGGCCAACGCATCGTACTATGTCCAAGAAAGCGCAACTTGAGACTAACTGAGGATTTTCGAAAGGCAATGCTGCTTATTGGGCAAGACGCTGTACCCGCTGAGCAACTGCCAATTCATGCGTTTGCAGTGGTACTCCCAAACAATCGGGAGCGGTTCGCTCAATGCGCCGCTACCAATTCGCCGCTCTTTGCGCCCTGCCCATAATGGCTTTCAACGTATTTGTCGAGGATCTGCTTGAACTCGGCCACAATCGTATCGCCGCGCAGCGTGGTGTGCAGCTTGCCGTCCACATAGACGGGAGCCTTGGGTTCTTCGAATGTGCCGGGCAGGCTGATGCCCAGGTTGGCGTGCTTGGACTCGCCGGGACCATTGACCACGCAGCCCATGACTGCCAGCTTCAGATCCTCCACGCCGGGATACTTCTTGCGCCACTCGGGCATGGACGTTCGTAGATAACCCTGTATCTGCTCGGCCAGCTCCTGGAAGTAAGTGCTGGTTGTGCGTCCGCAGCCTGGGCAGCTTGTCACTTGGGGCATAAAACTACGAAGCGAAAGGGATTGCAGAATCTGCTGAGCAGCGTGGACTTCTTCCGTGCGGTCACCGCCTGGTTTGGGCGTCAGGCTCACGCGAATCGTGTCGCCTATACCCGCCAGAAGCAAAGGCGCCAGACCGGCTGTAGAGGCAATCAAGCCCTTGGTCCCCATTCCCGCCTCGGTCAGACCCAGATGAAGAGGATAGTCACACCGCGCCGCCAGGCTTGTATAGACATCGATCAGGTCGCGCACGCCGCTCACTTTGGCTGACAGGATAATCATGTCGTGTCCCAGCCCGTAGCGTTCCGCGGCCTTGGCAGATTCCAGAGCGCTCACAACCATCGCTTCCATCATGACGTCGCGTGCAGGCCGGGGCTCGGCCAGGTGATTGTTTTCATCCATCATCCGGGTCAACAGTGACTGGTCCAGCGATCCCCAATTCACACCAATTCGTACCGGCTTCTGGTTTTCAACCGCGCACTCGACCATGGTGCGGAAGTTGTCATCGTCCTTTCTGCCGATCGAGACGTTGCCCGGATTGATGCGGTACTTGGCCAAAGCTTTTGCTGTCTCCGGGTATTTCTTCAGCAGAAGATGACCGTTGTAGTGGAAGTCGCCTACGATAGGAACACGGATTCCGCGTTTATCCAGTCCCTCTACTATGTACGGAACAGCGGCAGCCGCATCCTCGTTGTTCACGGTTACTCGGACGATCTCAGAGCCGGCCATGGCCAGCGCTGCGACCTGTTCAATGGTTGCAGGAACGTCGGCAGTATCTGTATTGGTCATCGACTGGACGACGACCGGAACCTCCCAGCCTACACGCACTTGCCCAATTTTGACGGTAGGTGTCTTTCTGCGTTGTATCTCCGGCATGGCGACCTCTCTATTAGTGTACCTGTTCCGCAAACCTGTCGATATTCTCACCTTAGAGCATCCCCGGATTGCTTTTCCTTGGCTCACTCGTTTGGTAGGCGCGGTCGAGGGTAAAATATCCGGTATGTGGAGCCGCAAAATTATTACCCTTGCAGCGCTCGCCGTTGCCCTCTGGTTGACGGTTGGCCTAACCGCTTTCGCACAGAACTCGCATTCCCGTGGGCGTAAGTATAAAGCGCCACCGCCGACATCGCGGATTGAAGTGACCATCCTGCGTGGCGATAACGGAAAGCCGATTGAGAATGCCTCAGTCATTTTCCACATCGAGGGCGATAAAGGGAACATGGAGCTGAAGACCAACGAGGATGGGAAGTCCGCCATAGATGTGTTGCCCACCGGGTCCACAGTTCTGTTGCAGGTAATTGCAAAGGGCTACCAGACTTATGGGAAAGACTACAAGTTGGACAAGCCCGAAATGGCCATTGAAGTAAAACTCAAGTTGCCCGGTAAGCAGTACTCGATCTACGAGGATCACAGCGATACCGCAAGCAGTGGAAATGCCAACTCCAGCACTTCAGGAGCAGCCAAGAAAGACGCGGCAAAGGATTCCTCCGGCGAAAAGCCAGCATCCAAGCAGCCCCAATAGGTTTTGTCGCTCTCTCGAACAGCATCCGTATGCCGAACTATTGCCTGCTCGGGAAATCAGCCCTTGTGACTGGGGGCGCACGTCGTATCGGCCGGCAGATTGCCTTGGCTCTAGCAGAGGCCGGATCGGATGTGACCATCACCTATCAGGACTCCTCTAGGGAAGCCAAAGAGGTGGCTCTCACAATACAGGCCATTGGCCGGAACTCACAGGCTCTACCATGCAATGTTCGCTCTGAGCAGTCGGTGCGTGCCGCAGTCGAAGCATCGGTAGGATTCCACGGCAAGCTCGACCTGCTCATCAATAATGCGGCAACGTTTGAATCCGCTCCTCTTGATCATCTCTCGATTGAGCAATGGGACACTGTTTTTGAAACCAATGCGCGGGGGCCCTTTTTGGTCGCTCGAGAGTCGCTCCCGCATCTGCGCCATGCTCGTGGCCGTATTGTCAACATTGGTTCCCTCGGAGGCGTACGTGCATGGGCAGGCCATGCGCACTACTGTGCTTCCAAGGCCGCCCTGCACATGCTGACCCAAAGCATGGCCAAGGCCTATGCTCCGGAAGTGACTGTGAATTGCATTGCGCCAGGGTGGATCGAACAGGAGACCGATAACAGGGAAACAGCAGACAGGTTTGCTGAGCGCACTCCCCTGCGGCGCAATGGCACAGCAGAGGAAGTAGCTCAGTCGGTCTTGTTCTTTGCTGCTGGTCCGAGGTTCATCACAGGACAAATCCTTGTGGTGGATGGCGGACTAGGGCTGTAGCCTTCCAGGTTTTTAGCGTGTAAACAGGCGGCTCCAAAATCCCTTTACAGCGACGGTATTCCCATGACGCCTTCTTCCCTTGGCGTTGAAGGTGAGTGGGTCATTTTCAGCAAGGCCAAGCGGTTCAGGCTGCGGAGGCCACGGTGCACCTTCCACGGCTGCACGCGGGTTGGCCGCATAGAGTCGCTCGGCCGTCTCTGTTCCGCAACGATCAGCCACGTAGTCAAAGCCGCGCTTAAGGCGCATGGGCCTCCACTCCGGGTGATGTCCGTCGCTAGCCAGAAAGTGAATCCAGTTCCGGTCCAGCAGGGCGTTGGCAAAGGCCTCGGCTATGCTGCCAAAGCGCCCGTACAGCGACGCCGACGTGACCTGCACCAGACAACCCGCTCGCATCCAGTCAGCCAGGATTTCTGGTTTGCGCTGCAGGATGAGATTGCGCTCCGGATGGGTGATGATAAGCGTATAGCCGGCCATGCGCAGGTTGTGCATGGCGTCGTTCAATTGCGGTGGGATGACATGGTCTGAAAACTCCATCAGCAAGTATCCCTTGCCGTTGATCGAGTACCGCAACGGATTTCCCAGCGCATCCAGAATATTGGTTGCATTCATGTGGAAGTCGCAGCCCAGGCTCAATTCCACCTCGCCCTGTAACTCGCTGCGCAGCTCTGCCAGCCGCTCTTCTACCACATCTAATTGGAAAGGAAAATCGTCGCTTGCATGAGGGGTGCAAACGATGTGCGTGACCCCCTCGCTTGCGGCCTCACGTGCCATGTGCAGGGAGGTTTCCAGGTCGGGGGAACCGTCGTCCACGCCGTAGATGAGGTGTGTGTGGATGTCGATCATGCAGCCACAGTCTTCCACTCGCTCAACGACACGCTCAATGCGTTGCCAGCGCCTCGATCATTGATGCAAAAATCTTCCACCCATCCGCTGAACCCAGGAGCTTTTCGCTCGACCGGTCAGGATGCGGCATCATGCCGAGCACATTGCGCTTCTCGCTCAAGATGCCCGCGATGTTGCTGAGAGAACCGTTCGGGTTTGCCTCTGGAGTGATGTCTCCCGAAGGGGTTGAATAGCGAAATGCAATGCGGCCCTCTGCCTCAAGACGCTGCAGGTCCTCGGCGGTGCAGAAATAGTTGCCTTCCATGTGCCCAATGGGAATTTTGAGCACATCGCCCTTGGCGATCTGGTTGGTAAAAGGACTGTTCGCCGTTTCCACGCGGACATGTACCTGCTTGCAGATGTACTTGAGCCCTGCGTTGCGCATCAGCGCTCCCGGCAGCAGCCCGGACTCGGTCAGAATCTGGAAGCCGTTGCAGATGCCCAGCACCAGGCCGCCACCATTGGCAAACTGCTTCACCGACTGCATCACCGGCGAAAAGTGCGCAATTGCCCCTGTGCGCAGGTAGTCGCCGTAGGCAAACCCTCCCGGCACAAGCACTGCATCCACGCCCGCCAGATCCTCCGAATCATGCCAGAGAAAAGTGACCGGCTGGTGCGCAATCTCCGCAATCACGTTGTAGGTGTCGTGGTCGCAGTTGGACCCCGGGAAGACAATGACCCCGAATTTCATGCTTCTAGGGTATCAGCTTGGCAGGCGGCAACCGCGCAACTTTCCTTGCCGGAGCGCATCCGGTCAGCAGGCCCGGCCCTGTGACGCAGAAAATGCTGGCTACCCAGTCAGGCAGCCAGCTCAGTGAGCACCGGAGTCGAGTGCGCTCTCAGTAAATCAAATGAAGCTCCGCTCCCTTGCCATTGTCGGGAACCAGCGCCATGATGCGGTGATGCTCCACGTCAAAGCTCGTGGAGACATGCTTTGCGCAGGCGCCGCCCAGCGTGGATACGGTGGCGCTCGACGCGGCCTTCGTGGCCCCGTAGACCTCCACTGAAATCACCGTCCACCACGGCGCAAAGCTGCCCAGGTGCGGATTGACTGTTACGTTGATCCCCTGCGCTGTCAGTTGACATGTGAAATACATCCGCACAGACTCGCCCTTCCTGAAGTTGTAGCTCACGCCATCGTCCAGATACAGGTTTCCTGCGCAGTCCCCGCCCGGCGCCGTCGGGGGATAAACGCGCAGCGTCAGCGGACCTTGCGGCTTCTCGTCCGTACTTTGGACCAGCGGCTGCTCGGGCACAATCGCGCCTGCGCGCACAAACACCGGCAGCGTGGCGAGCGTGCGATGAATATGAACCTCGGGCTGATGCACCTCTGTGTTGTCAATGGTCTTCCTGCCCGTGCCGCCCTCCACGCGCGCCCCGGTCCAGTAGTCATACCAGCCGACAGGCGGCAACGCCACAGAGTAGTCGTCCATCTCGTCGGGATAGGGACTCTGCGCCACCAGCAGGTCCGGGCCCAGCAGGAACGCCCCGCTGTCGCTCAGGTCAAGCGGCTGCCCATCCAGCGCGCCATGAGGGAACTCCAGAAACAGCGGCCGGTTGATCGGCAACCCCGTCCGGCTCATCTCCTCGGCCGTCGTATAGAGATAGGGCAGCAGCCGGTAGCGCTCCTCGATGTAGCGGCGTCGCAGCGCCAGGTCCTCCGCCGTGCCGTCTTCCCACGGCTCCTGCGCATAGGTCCCGATGGCCGTGTGGTCGCGGTCGATGGGTTGAAACGCGGCCACCTCAAGCCAGCGCGTCAGCAGTTCCGGCTGCGGAGAACCAGCAAACCCGCCCACATCTGCCCCGGCCATGGCAAACCCGCTCAGCCCCAGGTTCAGCAGTTGCGGCACCGTCTGCCGCAGATGATTCCACGTGCTGGAGTTGTCGCCGGTCCACGTGATCGCGTAGCGTTGCCCGCCCGCAAAGCTCGCGCGCGTCATCACAAAGGGCCGCGTGTTCGACGCAAGCTTCAGCAGGCCTTCGTAGGTCCCGCGGCTGTTCTGCATGCCAAAAATGTTGTGGACCTCAAGATGGCTTGCCGTGCGCGTGGCAAAGCCCGGCTCCTCGATGCGGTGCTGCACATTGTCCGGCATCGTCTTCGAGGGCACGTCGAAAATCGCCGGCTCGTTCATGTCGTTCCAGAAGCCCGCCACGCCCTTGCTCACGAAGTCCTTGTAGAGCGTGCCCCACCACGCGCGCGAGGCCTGCTGCGTAAAGTCCGGAAACACCGCTTTGCCCGGCCACACCACGCCCACATACGTTGAGCCGTCGGGATTCTTCACAAAGTGGTCGCCCGCAGCGCCCTCGTCATACGGCTTGTAGCCCGCATTGGGCAGATCGGCAATGTGCAGGTCGGTAATGAGGATGGTCTTCAGATGCTCGGCCTTCAAATCCTTGATCATCTGGTCGAAATGCGGAAAGCGTTCAGGGTCAACCGTGAACGGCCGATTCTTCAACTGATAGTCGATGTCCAGCCAGATGACGTCCGCCGGAATCCGCTCGCTGCGCAACCTGCTGGCAATGCGCCGAACCTCCGCCTCGGGATAGTAGCTGTACCGTGACTGCTGAAATCCCAGCGACCACAGCGGCGGAATCGGCGTCTTGCCCGTGAGCCACGCCCAGGTCTCCACCACATGCTTCGGCTCGGGACCGTACAGGATGTAAAAATCCAGCGGCCCACCCTCCGAGCCAAACGAGTAGCCGTCGCGATACTCCTTGTTGAAGTCGAAGCTCGCGCACCACGTGTTGTCCAGAAAAATCCCCGCCGAGACGCCTCTGCGAAACGTCATGAAGTAGGGAATCGACTTGTAAATCGGATCGCTCGACTCCTGCCAGCCGAACGCATCGGTATTCCAGTCCGTAAAGGCCTCGTTGCGGCGGTCCAGCGGGCCGGGCTTGTCGCCCAGGCCAAAGTAGTGCTCGTCCTCCGGCGATTGCATGTACACGCGGAAGCTCGCGCCGTGATACTCGATGGGCCGCTCCGGCATCTCCGCCGCAATCACGTGGCCCTGCATGTCCGTAACAGTCAATTGCAGCGGGTTCTTTTGAACCGCCACATGCAACTTCGCCGTCTTGAAGCCCACAGCTGCGGCTGTCGATTCCGGCGTCACAGCCGCTGAGCCAGTGCGCGAGTCCGCCAGCACGGCCCACGACGCATCTTCCGGCAGTCGCCCGGCTGGTCCCACGCGCACGCGCAGCACATCGTCGCGCAGGGCCGTTATCTGCATCACGGCAGTTCCCGAGCGGATTTCAATTCCATTGGTGATTGCCCGGGAAGCGGTGACCCGGTCCAGCCGGACAAAGCCCGATTGCTGCTGGGCCTTATCGGTTGTTTGCGCTTGTGACGTTGCGGCGAAAAACAAAACTGCAAATACAACAAACAGGAAACGTCCTGCCTTCTGCACTCAGCACCTCATGGGAGCCAAATTGATTGTTGTCAGCAAGAATAATTCCTTGCCGTCTCCATGGGGAACCGGCGAGGCATATTTTCGCCTTGCGAGTTCGATCAGCCCTGCGCTCTCAGATCGGCTGCGCGCTTCCGCGTCTCGTTCACAAAGGCTTCGTCTTCCGGCGCTTCCGGTTTGATCGAGTCGAGGTTGATCGCAACATTCGCCAGCGCGCCTTCCAGAGCCGCCTTTGCCAGCGCAATCGCCGTTGTCAGATCGGAGCTCATGTTCGGATTGGTGATAGCCCTGAGCCCGGCGGCAATCCGCGCAACCTCCACCGCTCCCTCGGCCACGCTCAACGGCACGCTTGTCGCCTGCCGAAGCGCAGCATTGATCGCCCGTCCGCCATCCGCAGATTCCTTCGCGGCTTTGTAAGCCTTCATCACAACGTTGTACGACTCGGCATCGGCGTCGATGGCCGCTTTCAATTCCTCGCGATGCTGCGCGAGCCTTGCGATGGCTTCGCTCAACTGGCTTTCGTATTGCAGATACGCCTTCTTGCCGCGCGACATGGATGCAACCATCCCCGCCAGCCCCGCTGCCATTGCGCCGCTGGCTGCGGCTGCGCTGCCGCCTCCCGGCGTCGCGGTCGGCGCGGCCAGCTGCTCGATAAACGGCTCTACACCGGCGCGCAGACCACCCACCGCCATCTTGCCGCTCATCACCGCGGCCAGGCGATTCTCCAGGATCAGCGACGAGTCGAAGTTCTCCACCTGCAGGAACCACTCCGCGGCCTGTTCCAGCGCCAGCTTGGGAATCAGCCCGACAATCTCACTTGAAACAGGAACCACGCCGTAGCGGGCCGCTTCCCGTTTCACTAGCTCAAATACGCGGTGAATCGGCGTCTGCTCAAAGTCGGTCAGGTTCATGGAAACCTGTGCCATGCCGCGCACCAGAAAGCCCGCTCCCTTCACAAAGCGCAACCCGCCGGAGGAAAAGCGCACGGCCTTGGCAATCTTCTTCGCAATGTCGACATCAGCCGTATTCAGGAACACGTTGTAGGCGATCAGCGCCTTGCGCGCGCCCACCACCGTCGCTCCCGCTGTCGGATGAACGCGCGGCTCGCCAAAATCCGGCCTGCGCGCGGGGTTCGTCGCAATCTCGTCGCGAATCCCCTCGAACTGCCCTCGCCGGACGTTCTCCAGGTTCTGCCGTTCCGGCGTCGTCGCGGCTGCCTCGTAAAGATAGACCGGAATCTCGAAGCGCTTCGCGATCTCGGCTCCCACGTGCCTGGCCATGGCGACGCAGTCCTCCAGCGTCACGCCGTCAATCGGAATAAAGGGAATCACATCGGCTGCGCCCATGCGCGGGTGCGCGCCCTGATGTACGGTGAGGTCGATTAACTCGGCTGCCTTGCCCACCCCGCGAATCGCCGCTTCCTGGATGGCCTCGCGGTCGCCCACCAGCGTAATCACGCAGCGGTTGTGGTCGGCATCCATCTCCCGGTCCAGCAGATAGACGCCGGGAATCTTCATGGCCTCAACGATCGCATCGACCTTGCCTGCGTCGCGGCCCTCTGAGAAATTGGGAACGCATTCAACTAAAGTATTCGGCACGCGAAGAAGGATAAACGACAAATGTTGCGATATCGCAACGGACTCTTTCAGGTTTCTGAGTTTTACCCGTGGAATCGTTCATTAAACAGCTGATTCAACGAGGATTCAGATTTTGAGGGTTAAAATTGCTTGCGATCATGGCTTAATCAGGCAGGAAAACGCGGGTACTATCCTGAAGAGCGAATTTTCGGGCTTGGGATGCATCGCACCACTCGCCAGGAGGGAAAATGACAACCGTGGCAGCTCCCATTATTCATGCGCCGCGCGGCAGCAGCCTGCGCTGCAAAGGCTGGCAGCAGGAGGCGGCCCTCCGCTGCCTGATGAACAACCTCGATCCTGAGGTGGCCGAGCGCCCCGCCGATCTCGTCGTCTATGGCGGCATCGGCAAGGCTGCGCGCAACTGGGATTGCTTCCACGCCATCGTCCGCGAGCTGGAGCAGCTGGGCAACGAGGAAACGTTGCTTGTCCAGTCCGGCAAGCCGGTCGCCGTCTTCCCCACGCACGACATGGCCCCCCGCGTCATCATTGCCAACTCCAATCTCGTGGGTAAATGGGCCACCTGGGAGCATTTCCACGAGCTCGACCGCAAAGGCCTGATGATGTACGGCCAGATGACCGCCGGCAGCTGGATTTATATCGGCACGCAGGGCATTCTGCAGGGAACATTCCAGACTTTTGCCGCGATGGCAGAGCAGCACTTCGGCGGCTCGCTTAAAGGCAGGCTGGTTGTCACCGGCGGCATGGGCGGCATGGGCGGCGCGCAGCCGCTCTCCGTCACGCTCAACGGCGGCGTCATCCTCGCAATTGACGTCGACCGCACCCGCATTCAACGCCGCGTAGACACACGCTACTGCGACACCGTCACCGAGGACCTCGACGAGGCTCTCGCGCTCTGCGAATCCGCCCGCCGCGAAGGCCGCGCGCTCTCCGTCGGGCTGGTCGGCAACTGCGCCGACGTGCTGCCGGAGATTGTGCGCCGTGGCATCCACGTAGACGCCGTGACGGACCAGACCAGCGCGCACGATCCGCTCAACGGCTACATCCCGCAGGGACTCACGCTCACCCAGGCCGCCGACCTGCGCCTGCGCGATCCACAGGAATACGTGCGCCGCTCCACTGCATCCATGGTCGTCCACGTCAACGCCATGCTCGCCTTGCAGCGCGCCGGAGCAGTAGCTTTCGACTACGGCAACAACATCCGCCGCTTCGCGTTCGACGCCGGTTGCGCCGACGCCTTCCTCATCCCAGGTTTTGTTCCTGAATACATTCGTCCGCTCTTCTGCACCGGCCAGGGCCCGTTCCGCTGGGTCGCGCTCTCCGGCGACCTGCGCGACATCGACCGCACCGACAG
>JAKAFB010000130.1 GCA_021818105.1 Acidobacteriota bacterium | reverse complement strand
CTTCGTCAGTTGCGCAATGATTTTGTCCACGTCGTAAACGCAGCCGCCCCACACGCCGCCGCTGGCCTGCACCAGCGCCGCCCACAACCGCGTATCCTCCGGCAGGCCAGGATGCGGCGCAAGATCCGCCCTCGGCGCACGCGCAGCCAGCCTTCGCGCACCTTCCTCCGCGCCAAACACCTCATCGCCTTCGCCTACAAGGTTCACACTGCCCGTGAGCTTCTCGCGATCAATCACAATCTCAATCTCGTCGCCCTCACGCACCTTGCCAATTGGTCCGCCAGCCAGAGCCTCCGGTGAAATGTGCCCCACGCACGCGCCTGTTGACACGCCGCTGAAGCGCGCATCCGTCAGCACCGCCACATGCCTGCACTGCGGCAGTTGTTTCAGCGCCGACGTCACCTGGTAAATCTCCTCCATGCCCGCGCCCATCGGTCCGCCGCAGATCAGCACCATCACATCACCATGCCCGATGCGGCCCTTCTTGAGCGCGTCAATCGCCGCCTCCTCCGTCGTGAACACACGCGCCGGGCCGCGATGCCGGTACGCGTTCTTCTCGTCCATGAGTGCGGGATCTATCGCCGTGCTCTTGATGACCGAGCCCTCCGGCGCAAGATTCCCCACCGGGAAGCACACCGTGGGCGTCAGCCCACGCGAACGCGCGCGATCCGGTGCCATGATCACGTCATTCGGATCAATGCCATCCAATTCCTTCAGGTCGCGCCGCAGCGTCTGCCGCCGTTCGCTCTCGCGCCACCAGTCCAGGCACGCGTCCAGTGTCTCGCCCGTCACGGTCCGCACGCGCCCGTTCAGCAGGCCCGCCGTGCGCAGATGGAGCATCACCTCCGGCACGCCGCCAGCCAGAAACACCTGGACCGTAGCAAAGCCGCGCGGCCCATTCGGCAGTGCATCCACCAGCCGCGGCACATGGCGATTGATCTCCGCCCACTCGTCCACCGTTGGCCGCTTGAGCCCTGCGTGATACGCCACCGCGGGCACATGCAGCAGCAGGTTCGTCGAGCCGCCAAACGCCGCATGCACCACCATCGCGTTGCGCACCGCGGCATCCGTCAGCACATCGCGCACGCCCATCTGCAACTCATGCATGCGCAGCAGCGCCCGCGCCGAGCGCCGTGCCGCATCCAGCCACATCGGCTGTCCTGAGGGCGCCAGCGCCGTATGCGGCAGGCTCAATCCCAGCGCCTCGGCCACCACCTGCGACGTAGCCGCCGTGCCCAAAAACTGGCATCCGCCACCCGGCGAGGCGCACGCGCGGCACCCCACCTCCGCCGCGTACTCCAGCGTAATCTGCTCCTGCGCAAAGCGCGCGCCAATGGTCTGCACCTTGCCCGCGTCCTCACCCTGCTCTGGCAGCAGCGTCACGCCGCCCGGCACCAGCACCGCTGGCAGCGGACCCGCTGCGGCCAGTGCCATCATCATCGCGGGCAATCCCTTGTCGCACGTGGCCACGCCCAGCACACCCTTCCGCGTAGGCAGTGACCGCATCAGTCGCCGTAGCACCGTCGCCGCATCATTGCGATAGGCCAGCGAATCCATCATCCCCGCCGTGCCCTGCGTGCGCCCGTCGCACGGGTCCGTGCAGGTTCCGGCAAACGGCACTGCCCGCAACGCCTTCAGCTCCCGTGCAGCTTCCGCAACCAGCAGGCCCACCTCCCAGTGCCCGGTGTGAAAGCCCAGCGCAATCGGCTGTCCATCGTCCGCACGCAGTCCGCCGTGAGTACTGAGGATGAGAAACTCCGGATCTAAAAGGCGAGAAGTCTCCCAGCCCATGCCTGCGTTCTGGGTCAGCCCAAAAAGGTTTCCCGAAGGTTCCTTCCGCAGCATCTCCGCAGTCACCGGCAACCGGCCCTGTGGCCCCGGCGCATGAGTCACCACGCCCTCCAGCGCAGTACCCGGCGTTTCCAGAACTGAAGCAAGTGAAATGGTGTTGATGGCCGTACTCCTTCCGCATCAGTATAGGCGCGCGGCGCTCGTTCCATTTGCCACGCGTCCCACCGCGTGCAATACTCCGGGTGACTTCAAACGCCCCATCGCACTGCACCCTGCGACACTATGAATCCTCTTTACTGGAAAATCACGCGGCGGCTTGTGCCCTTCCTCATGCTGCTCTATCTCGTGGCCTTCCTTGACCGCGTCAACATCGGCTTTGCCGCGCTCACCATGAATCGCGACCTGCACATCACTGAAGCCGTCTTCGGACTCGCCGCAGGCGTCTTCTTCCTCGGCTACTTCATCTTCGAGGTCCCCAGCAACCTCATCCTGCTCCGCGTCGGCGCGCGCCGCTGGATCATGATCCTCATGATCGTCTGGGGCCTTGTCTCCGTCGCCACCGCCTTCGTCCACGGCCCCACTCTCTACGTCACGCTGCGCTTTCTGCTCGGGCTCGCCGAGGCCGGCTTCTACCCCGGCGTCATTCTCTATCTCACCTTCTGGCTGCCGCCCGCCGTGCGCTCCACCGTCATGGCCCTCTTCGTCACCGCCATTCCTCTGTCCAACCTCATCGGCTCGCCCGTCTCCGCGCAGATCCTGCAACTTGACCAGGCTCTCGGCCTTAGCGGTTGGCAATGGCTCTTTGTACTCGAAGGCGCACCCGCAATTTTCCTCGGTGTGCTCGTCTTCTTCCTGCTGCCCGACCAGCCCGACCACGTCCACTGGCTCACTGCCGATGAAAAACACCAGCTCCAGCACGACCTGCAACAGGCCACGCCCGCGCACTCCGCCCGCGCGCACTCGCTCCTCGACGCCTTCCTCGCGCATCCCGTCGTCTACGCCTGGAGCTTCGCCTATTTTTGCCTCATGCTTGGCCTCTATGGCCTCGGCTTCTGGATTCCCATGGTGCTGGCCTCGCACGGCCTCGGCATCAAGGCCCTGGGATGGGCCACGGCGCTACCCTGGCTCGCCGCCGTTGTCGGCATGCTCCTTTGGAGCCGCAACTCCGACCGCCGCCGCGAGCGCCGCGCGCATCTCGCCTTCGCCTACGCTACTGCATCCACTGGCTTCCTCATGGCCGCCTTCGCCCCCAGCGCTGCGCTCGCCATCGCCGGCTTTGCTCTCGCTGCCATCGGCGTGCTATCCGCTATGCCCGTCTTCTGGAGCGCCTCCACCCTCGCGCTTGCCGGTCCAATGGCCGCCGCCCACATCGCGCTCATCAATTCAATTGGAAATCTCGGCGGCTTCGTCGGCCCCATCGCCATGGGATGGCTCCGCCAGCTCACACATCACTACGTCGTGGGACTCGCCGCCATCTCCGCATGCCTCATCGCAGGAGCGCTCGCCAGCGCCGCGCTTTGCAAGAACTCCGCGAGCGCACGCACCTGACGTTTGTTGTGCGCTGCTTCGCCATCAATTGCCACAACATGAATGCTGCATCTGCACAGGAGGGCACTTGACTGACCCATACGAGCAGAAGACGCAGCAATCCCCCTGCTTTGGGCGAAGCACCGTGCCGCATCCTTCGCACTCATAGAAAAACTGGCAGGCGTCCTGCGGCATTGTCTCTGCTTTCGCATGCCCGCACTGCGGACACGTAATCACCGATTCCAGAATGACTCGCGGATTTTCCATCGTCTTGTTTGCTCCTGCAGCTTTGCCAAAATGCCGCTATGCCCACCGCGCTACTTCCCCGGAGCCATCGCCACCGCCACC
>JAKAFB010000129.1 GCA_021818105.1 Acidobacteriota bacterium | reverse complement strand
CGGGCTTTCGCGCATGCCAGCGCTGCCGCCCCACGACTGCGTCGAGCAGACCTTTGGACAAGGTTCGTGGGTATATTGAGGCGCATGCGGACGGGCGGGTGCGGCTCAAGGAGTTGGGGCGCGTGGCAGGAATGAGTCCGTTTACGGTGCAGAGGCGGTTCAAGGAGGCGATGGGGGTGAGTCCGCTGGAGTATCAGCGGGCGCTGCGGGCGGGGAATCTGAGGCAGGCGCTGAAGCGGGGTGCGACGGTGACGGATGCGGTGTATGAGGCGGGGTTCGGGTCGGCGAGCCGGGCGTATGAGGGCGCGGGGCTGGGGATGACTCCGGCGCGGTTTGCGCAGGGCGGCAAGGGCGAGCGGATCGGGTTCACGATGGCACGGACGCCGTTTGGCTGGATGATTGTGGGCGCGACGGAGCGCGGACTGTGCTGGCTGGCGCTGGCTGGGTCAGCGGGCGAGGCAGAGACGAGCTTGCGGGAGGAGTTTCCGGCGGCGGAGCTGACGCGGGATGCTTCGCTGAAAGGGATGGTGGAGGTGGCGCTGGCTGCCGTGGATGGAAAGGTGCAGGACCAGAAGGATGCCGCACCGCAGGTGCCGCTCGATTTGCGCGGGACGGCGTTTCAGTTGCGGGTGTGGCAGGCGCTGCGGGAGATTCCGCGGGGGGAGACGCGGAGTTACAGCGAACTGGCGCGGGAGATGGGTGAGCCGAAGGCGACGCGGGCGGTGGCGCGAGCGTGCGCGTTGAATCGCGTGGCGGTGGTGGTGCCTTGCCATCGGGTGGTGGGGGCAAGCGGGTCGCTGACGGGGTATCGGTGGGGCGTGGAGCGGAAGCGCGCGCTGCTGGAGGCGGAAGGCAGCTTCTAGCCGTTAGCTTTTAGCTCTGCTTTCCGATCGTACGCACAATGAAGCTATGCATAGGATCGGGCATCTGTGTCAAAGAATCCTTTTCCGTCTTTTGCCTAGCATCTTTTTGGTCGCAAGTTGCTTTTCTAGCGTTTCCAGAGCTCGAAGCGAGATAAACGATCTCTCGTACGCTGGAAATCCGTCGGTACCTATCTTCGGCGGAGAATGATGGATTGCCCCGCCCGTGCTTTCATCATATGATGAGCTGGCGGTATCGTTGACGAATCCGCGATCGATGGAAGAAGCATGCTGAAGAACCTCGCTCCGTTTTCCCTGTCTTGCATTTGAAACTTGAGAAGCCGACTGGCGCAAGATGGGTGGCTTGTTCTTCTTCTTTAAGCATTGCTTTTCAAAACTCTTTGTGCTCTGCGAAATGAATGAGTCGAGCTGCTTGAGGAGAGCATTTTTCTGTTTTTCAGTGAGGATGGGCCACGCGGAAGCAAAGGCCTCCACTTTACGCTGAGTCATTGAGGTCGCTCCTACGGGGATTGACGTTAATGAAATCGCCCTGAGGAATTCTATGTAGCTTAGTGGCGCGTAGAATAACACGGCAAATTCTGAACGCACAAGTTGGCTGCTTGTGATGAGTCAGACTCATTGCATCGCAGGTCAATTCGCATTCCACAATTTGGCAATTGCTTCATATTCGTCAGAAGCGCTCAAGAAATGACGAAATCACGGGTTCGATCTCTCTGCCACGGCGAGCAGGGTCTGGAATTGCGGGGCGGCGGGGTCTTTGTCGACGACGGAGGCATGCGCGCTGGCGAATCCGGCGGCGGTGAGCATGGATTCGATTTCCGATTCAGCGAAGCCGAGCCACTCGTCGGCGTAGAGTTCGCGGGCTTCTTCAAAGCGGTGCTGGACGAGGTCGAGGATGACGATGCGGCCGCCGGGGCGGAGGATGCGGTGGGCTTCGTGGATGGCGCGGTCGGGATGGAGCGCGTGGTGGAGCGACTGCGAGAAGAAGACGAGATCGACCTCGGCGTCGCCGATGGGGACTTCTTCCATGTCGCCGAGGCGGAACTCGACGTTGCGGATGCCGAGGCGCCGGGCCTGTTCGCGGCCGACTTCAATCATCTTGTCTGATGTATCGACTGCGATGACTTTGGCAGCGCGCTGGGCGAGGAGCAGGGCAAAGGCGCCTTCGCCGGTGCCGAGGTCGGCGATGACGAGCGGCGGCATGAGTTGCAGGAGCGCTTCGGCGAGGCCCTTCCAGGATTTTCCCGGCACGTAGTCCCTACCCAGCCGGCCGGCGACGCTGTCAAAGAAGGAGCGCATTTTGTCCTGGCGCTTTTTGAGGACGCGGCGCATGACGGCCTGATCGCGGGCGGCTTCGGGGATTTCTTCGCGGGCCTGGGTGAGCAGGCTGGAGAGAAGGTCGCCGGGGCCGGTGGGCGTGATGCGGTAGAGGCTGCTTTTGCCGGCGCGGCGATCTTCAACGAGGCCGGCCTGTTTGAGCTGCGAAAGGTGCGTGGAGATGGTGCTTTGGCCCATGACGAGAATCTCCTGCAACTCGGCGACGGAGAGCTCCTCGGACTGCAGCAGCAGGAGGATGCGGAGCCGGTTTGGATCGGCCACGACGCGGAGGGATTTCAGGATTGACGGCATAGGCGGTTTCTGATACATATCAACATATCACGATAGGTCGATAAGGAGAATTGAAAATGGCAACGTCCACACTGGAAGTCGCGGGAGCGGATTACAAGGTCGCGGATATGTCTCTGGCCGAATGGGGCCGGAAGGAGATTGCGATTGCCGAGCACGAGATGCCGGGGCTGATGTCGATCCGGCACAAGTATGCGGCGGAGAAGCCGCTGGCCGGGGTGCGGGTGACGGGATCGCTGCACATGACGATCCAGACGGCGGTGCTGATTGAGACGCTGGTGAGCCTGGGCGCGGAGGTGCGCTGGGCGAGCTGCAATATCTTCTCGACGCAGGACCATGCGGCGGCGGCGATTGCGGCGACGGGCGTGCCGGTGTTTGCGTGGAAGGGCGAGACGCTGGAGGAGTACTGGGACTGCACGTACAAGGCGCTGAGCCACAAGGGCGGCAAGGGTCCGCAACTGGTGGTGGATGATGGCGGCGACGTGACGCTGCTGATCCACAAGGGCTATGAGCTGGAAGAAGGCGACGGCTGGGTGAACACGCCGAGCGGCAACCACGAAGAGCAGGTGATCAAGGACCTGCTGAAGAAGGTGTATGCGGAAGACCCGCAGCACTGGCACAAGGTGGCGAAGGAGTGGCGCGGCGTTTCAGAAGAGACGACGACGGGCGTACACCGGCTCTACAAGATGATGGAGCAGGGCAAGCTGCTGGTGCCGGCGATCAACGTGAACGACTCGGTGACGAAGTCGAAGTTTGACAACCTGTACGGCTGCCGCGAGTCGCTGGCCGACGGCATCAAGCGCGCGACGGACGTGATGGTGGCGGGCAAGGTGGCGGTGGTGTGCGGCTACGGCGACGTGGGCAAGGGCTGTTCGCACTCGCTGCGCGGCATGGGCGCTCGCGTGATTGTGACGGAAGTGGACCCGATCAATGCGCTGCAGGCGGCGATGGAGGGCTTTGAGGTCACGACGGTAGAAGATACGCTGGGACGCGGCGACATCTACGTGACCTGCACGGGCAACGTGGACATCATCACGCTGGAGCACATGAAGCGGATGAAGGATCAGGCGATTGTGTGCAACATCGGGCACTTCGACAACGAGATCCAGATGGACAGGCTGAACGCGGAGCCGGGCGTGGAGAAGCTGAACATCAAGCCGCAGGTGGA
>JAKAFB010000128.1 GCA_021818105.1 Acidobacteriota bacterium | reverse complement strand
TTACGAGCAACACATCCTGCCGCGCCTGATCGATCTCGTCATGCGCAACAAGGAGGCGACGCGTCTGCGCGCGTCCTGGATTCCCAAAGCCAGGGGCGACGTCCTGGAGATCGGCATCGGCTCCGGGTTGAATCTGCCCTTCTATGGCGCGCAGGTCAACCGCGTCTTCGGCGTCGATCCCTCCCACGCGCTGCGACGGATGGTGCCGCACGGAGCCAGCATCGCAAACGTGGAATTCTTTACTCAGCCAGCCGAGCAGGAATTGCCCCTGCCCGACGCAAGCATCGACACAGCCGTCATGACCTGGACTCTCTGTTCCATCCCGCAACCGGCCGATGCTCTGCACCACGTCAGGCGCGTCCTCAAGGACGGCGGCCAGCTCCTCTTCATCGAACATGGTCGCTCCCACGACCGCAGCGTCATGGCCTGGCAGGACCGGCTCACTCCCATCTGGAAGCGCATTGCCGGGGGATGCCACCTGAACCGCAAGGTGGACGACCTCATCTCCTCCGCCGGATTCCGCATTACCGAGCTGAAGACCTTCTATATCGTTGGACCGCGCTTCGTGACCTACACCTATCAGGGAGTCGCACGCCCGGCCTGACACCGCCTCATCGCCCCCGCAGCTTGCCCCCGCTTGCCCTCCGCCGCCGGCCGGCCTACGATGCAAGGTTGCAGGGAGCCATTCTTATGACGCATACCGCCGCCATCGAACGCCGCAAGCTGGGCCGCACCGGCCCTTACGTCTTCCCCATCGCCCTCGGCTGCATGGGCATGAGCGGCATGTACGGCCACGCCGACGAGTCCGAGAGCATCGCCACCATCCACGCCGCCATTGACGCCGGCGTCAACCTGCTCGATACCGGCGACTTCTACGGCATGGGCCACAATGAGATGCTCATCGGCCGCGCTCTCCGCTTCAGCCGCGAGCAGGTGCTCATCTCCGTCAAATTCGGCGCGCAGCGCGGCCCCGACGGCGCATGGCTCGGCTATGACGCCCGCCCCGCCGCCGTCAAAACCGCCCTCGCTTACTCCCTCAAGCGCCTCGGCATGGACTACATCGACATCTACCGCCCCAGCCGCCTTGACCCCCACGTCCCCATCGAGGACACCATCGGCGCCATCGCCGAGCTCGTCCAGGCCGGCTACGTCCGCCACATCGGCCTCTCCGAGGTCGGCCCCGACACCATCCGCCGCGCCGCCAAAGTCCACCCCATCGTCGACCTGCAAATCGAGTACTCGCTCGTCAGCCGCAGCCCCGAGGCCAAAATCTTCCCCGTGCTCCGGGAACTCGGCATCAGTGCCACCGCCTACGGAGTCCTCTCGCGCGGCCTGCTCTCCGCCTCCAAGCCCGCCGCCACCGGTGACTTCCGCGCCCGCCTACCCCGCTTCTCCGGCGACAACCTCGCCCGCAACCAGCAACTCGTCGCCCGCCTCGGGGAAATCGCCGCCGCCCATCGCGTCTCCCCCGCGCAGCTCGCCGTAGCCTGGGCTCTCGCCAAAGGCGACTTCATCGTCCCCGTCCTGGGCGCGCGCACCCGCACCCAGCTCAAGGAAAGCCTCAGCGCCCTCGACGTCAAGCTCACCCCCGAAGAGATCGCCGCCCTCGAAGAAGCCATCCCCCACCACGCCGTAGCCGGCACCCGCTACGACGAACACCAGATGAAAGTGCTGGACAGTGAGAAGTGAGTTTGAGTTAGTGAGATAGATAGAGAAATCTCAACCCTCCCACAAACCATGGGTGCCCCAGGTCTCGATTCTGAGACCTGGGATCCACACCCTCCACCCGTCCGAGAAAAGTTCGACCCACCACGACAAACGGGAACAGGATGTAAGATGTCCGCATGACGAAGGGACTCGTCCGTTACCAGCACACCGGCGGCATGCACTTCGTCACCTTCAGTTGTTTTCACCGTCAGCCTCATCTCGGTTCGCCTGAAGCGCGCAATCTCTTCGAGCGCTCCCTTGAAGCCATGCGCACCCGTTACGGATTCGTCGTCTGCGGATATGTCGTGATGCCCGAGCACGTTCATCTGCTGGTCAACGAACCCGAGCGCGCCGACCTGTCCACCGCCCTGCAGGCCCTCAAGCTATCAGTCAGCGTGCAGCGCAACGAACGCCCCTTCTGGCAAACGCGCTATTACGACTTCAATGTGCACAACGAACGCAAGCGGATAGAGAAGCTCCGCTACATGCACCGCAACCCGGTCCGGCGCGGGCTGGCGAGCAAACCGGAAGACTGGCCATGGTCCAGCTTCCGCCATTACGCAACCGGCGAGATAGGCACGGTCGAGATCGAATCCTTCTGGACCGCCGCGCGAAGAGAAGGGGTCCATCGATCCCAGGTCTCAAAATCGAGACCTGGGGCACCCATTGTGTTGAGGGGGAACACACCTTGAGATATGGACCGCCCGCCCGACATCGATTCTCAGTGAGAAGAACATAGCAATTCGTGGGAGTGTTCGACATGAGCAAGTCACGTCTAAAGCATTGTTGTTTAGTGATATGCTTCCTTGAGGTTTTCGCTGCCTCGACATCCTGCGCCCAGGACCAGAAGCCGTGTCTCGAATATGCGTACCCGAAAGGGCAAACGCCAGGAGCAGAAGCGCAGTTCGACAGCACATACGACACGCTAAATGTAAACGGAGGGTCGTTCTCCTGCGGACCGGCAATAGCAGCCTCCAAGGCTCGTGACGCATTGGAAGCCTTCCGCTATGGTGTTCTCTACCACAATAAGGCGCAGCTCGATGCGGTTCTCCAATACCCGGTCACGGTGCGGATCAACAAAACGCTCGGAGTAGAAAAGCCGGAGGTGGTCATCATCCACAGCGCCAAGGAATGGTTCTCGCTCCAGAAGTATCGAATGACTGACATCCAAGTCGGGGTGATCGCTTGTTCGTGGCTCGGGAACGTAACGGTGACCGCCGGGTACCAATCTCCCGGTTTCTACATTGGGGACGGGCTAGTGTGGTTTCAACGCCACCGAGACGGCGCTAGGGTATGGGTCACGTCTGTGAACCTGATGCCATTAACGTCGGAGATGCTTACTAAGTCGTGTGTTCCCTAGCCTACCGGCGGTTCATTCGATAGGCTGGCAGGTGTCCCAGGTCTGACCCACCACGAACAATGGGTGCCCCAGGTCTCGATTTTGAGACCTGGGATTTCACAACCTCCGCCACCATTGCCTTGATCCAGCACGCGCCTTAAGATAGGTGCCACCCGGGAGGTCACCCATGAAAACCACAAAGAAGGAAACAACTCCCCGGCAGCCAAAGCCCCGCCCGCGCGCCAAGAAGCCGGACGGGGAGAGCGACGTGCTCGCGAACATTGCCGCCATGCCCCCGGCGGATCGCGTCCTCGCCGAGCGGTTGCATGCGATCATCAAGGCCGCCGCGCCGGCCCTCGTGCCGCGAACCTGGTACAGCATGCCCGCCTATGCCCGCGACGGCAAGATCGTCTGCTTCTTCCAGAGCGCGCAGCGATTCAAGACGCGCTACGCGACCTTCGGCTTTATGCACGAGGCCAACCTGGACGAAGGCGCCATGTGGCCCACCGCCTTCGCGCTCAAGGCCATCACCCCCGCCGAAGAGGCCCGCATCGCCGCCCTCGTGAAGCAGGCCGTGAGCTGAGGACTGCGACTGCCCCCGGCCCAGGTCTCAAAAGCGAGACCTAGGGTACCCAGTGTGTTGCTGCGTGACGCACCTTAAGATTTGGGTCAACCGCCGTTAGAAG